>NZ_JBKEVR010000039.1:0-639 GCF_056357235.1 Bifidobacterium sp. LH_389 | reverse complement strand
TCACACGGGATTCCACGAGGCCCGCGCTACTTGGGACATCCGATCCACAGACCATGCGCCGACGGGTACGGGACCATCACCCTCTACGGCCCGGCATCCAATCCGGTTCCCCTCACGCACGGTTTTGTCACTGAAGCCCGGCACGTCGGCACCGGGACACGAACTCCCACAACCCCCACGCCGCAACCCCCGACGGGTATCGCACGGCACGGGTTTGGTCATCGTCCGCTTTCGCTCGCCACTACTCACGGAATATCTCCTCCTGCAGGTACTGAGATGTTTCACTTCCCTGCGTACCCCCCACCCAAACGGATGGTGACAGCCCATCGAGGCTGCCGGGTTGCCCCATTCGGAAACCCTCGGATCAAAGCCCTGTCGGCGGCTCCCCGAGGACTATCGCGGCCCCACGCGTCCTTCATCGGTCCTGTCTGCCAAGGCATCCACCACGAGCCCACACCAGCCAACCACGAACCCCAACCCCCAAAAAAGAGGGAAGGGAACGCGGGCCGGCGGCCATCGCAAACGTCCAGACGACACATCAACACACAAAACATGATCACAAACGACCGAACGAACAACAATAACAAACAAACTACTGAAGTTCGATCGAAATCAACAACGAAACCACCACGACCCCAG
>NZ_JBKEVR010000038.1:0-758 GCF_056357235.1 Bifidobacterium sp. LH_389 | reverse complement strand
CCAGCCCCGCGGACAGCGCGTACTGCACGATCAGGCGCGACCACTCGATCCCGTGACCCGGCGTCGCCCCGTACGGCTTGAACTGGTCCGCCCTGCTGTCCGCGTTGTACTCCAGCAACGGCTCCCAGGAGGACGAGAAATGCTCCGGGATCCGCCACCCGTTCGCCTCCGCCCAGCCGGCCACCCGTTCCACGATCCGGCCCGCACGCCCACGCCACGACCCGTCGCCCGTCGCATCCGCGACCGCCAGGAACGCCTCCACCGCATGCATGTTCGCGTTCACCCCACGGTACTCGTCCAACGACGAGAACCCCGTGTCCCACGAATCCACCGCCAGACCCTCGCCCTCGTCCCAGAACCGGTCCAGGAACACCGAGGCCGCATCGTCCAGCAACGCCCGCGCCCCGGGACGGCCCGCCAGCAGGGCGCTCGACGCGGCCAGCATCACGAACGCATGCGCATAGCACACCTTGCCCGGCACCACACGCCCGTCCAGGAACACCTGCGGATGCCAGCCCCCGTGCACCCGGTCACGCAACGGACCGTCCGTCAGACCCCTCAGCGCCGCGTCCGCAAGCCCGCCCGCGCCCGGCCAGCCCATCATCGAAGCCATCGAATACACATGCGCCATGCGCGCCGTGATCCACGTCTCCACCCCATGCGACGGATCCGTCGAACCATCCGAGTTCAGCCACAGCGAACCCCCGCACGGCGCCGGGAAACCCCTGCCGAACGCCAGCAGGTCATCCCCCACCGCC
>NZ_JBKEVR010000037.1:591-1019 GCF_056357235.1 Bifidobacterium sp. LH_389 | reverse complement strand
TTCAGCGGGGTGTCGTTGATCTCCTGGACGATGGCCTGCAGGTCCTCGTCCGAAAGGCCGTCGAAGCCGGTCCCCTTGGGCAGGTAGCGGCGGATCCTGCCGTTGCGGTTCTCGTTCGTGCCGCGCTGCCACGAGGAGTACGGGTCCGCATAGTAGGTCAGCATGCCGAGCGCCTCGTCCACGAGCAGGTGGCAGGAGGACTCGGTCCCGTTGTCCCAGGTCCGGTCGATGCGCGCGGGCGCGGGGATGCGGCTGTAGATGTCGTATTCGGCGCGCGCGGTCGCCAGCGCGCTCTTGTCGGGGATGAACCTGGCGAACAGCTTGCGGCTCCTGCGCTCGACCTGCGTGTCGATGCACCGTTTCGACGGGGACGCGCCGACCACGGTGTCGGACTCATAATGGCCGAACCCGCGGCGCGAGTCCACGCT
>NZ_JBKEVR010000037.1:0-509 GCF_056357235.1 Bifidobacterium sp. LH_389 | reverse complement strand
GGCACTCGTGGCTTATCCGCATGCGCGGGTCGTCGGGCCATTCGATCTTGAGCCGGCCCTCGATCAGCTCCGGGGTCCACCCCTTCCTGAGCGCGTCCGTCACCCAGGAGCGCAGCGGGCAATGGGACATGCGCAGGGGCTTGCGCGGCCTGCGGGCGCGCGTCTCGGCCTTGCGCTGCGCGGTCATGGCCGAGTAGAACGGGCGGGCCGTCCACGCGCCGGTCTTCAGCCGTTTCGGCCGGTACGGCCGGTAGGAGTCGTTCTCGTTGGATGCGAACCACAGGCCGCGTTTCAGCTCGCGGCTGACCGTGGACTTGTCCCGGCCTATCCTCAGGGCGATCTGGCGCACGCCGAGTCCCTCGCGGTTCCTTAGCTCGTCGATGCGGTTTCTTTCCTCGGCCGACAGGTGGGAATACACTTTCGTCATGAGCGCGACACTTTCTCTTCGGTTGTGGACTTGAACACTTCCAACCTTAGAGCGGGTGTTGCGCTTCTATTTAGAACCCGGG
>NZ_JBKEVR010000036.1:0-1086 GCF_056357235.1 Bifidobacterium sp. LH_389 | reverse complement strand
GACGCCGAGCAGGATGCTCACGCCGAGGCTGGTCAGTCCCACGTAGTCGGCGGGGACGTGCTTCTTGAACGCCTGCACGAGTGCGGGCGTGACGAGGGCGACGATGCCGGAGGCGAGGGTGGTTGTTGCGGAAAGCGGTTCGGGTGCCTTTCGATCGGTGCCCGTTAGGCGTTGTCTCGTACGATGGTGACCACGTCCCGGTTGACTTGCCGGATGCGCGGGTCGGCGAGCATCTCGTCGGTGGTCATCCACCGGCAGTCCTTGGAATCCACGTGGAACCTGTCCGCCTTCCACGCATCGGGCATGTGCTTGATGTTCGCGCGGTAGAGCGTGTAGTGGTAGACGCGGGTCTCGTCATGCTCGGTGGAGTACTTTTCCCGAGTCGTTCCCGTCACGCGCGTAAGGGAGAAATCGCTCTTCGGGATCTCGAAGCCGTCGGACAGGTAGTCGGTCAGCAGCCTGACGTTCTCCGATTCGAGTTCGTTGGTCGCATGGTTCGGAAAGAAGTCGCAATCCCAGCCGGCGTCGTGGTACAGGAGGTACTTGTTGCCGTTGCTGATGGCAATCAGACTGCTGTATTTCTCCGTTCCCGCCATATGCTCCAACTCCCGGTACATTTTCTCGGCATTGTAGCCGTTCTTCCAAGCCATGATAGCGGATTTTGCCGAATACGCCGTGACCGCGCTTGCCAATACGATAAGTACCCAAGTCAACCATGGCCATGGTAGCTGTGCGGTCCAGGCGGCGAGAATGAGGAACACGCCCTCCACGGCGGCGATTGTGGCGGAGGCTTTGGTGCCTCGGCCTATGTCCGTGCGATGGATGTTGAGATATGTCTGCAAGCGTTCCGAGTCGATCTTCGCAGCATGACTTTATGTACGTGGGCCGCCGGTCGGCCGGCATGTACCCGATTTGTATCCGATGAGCAGTGGCGACGGCATTGTGGCCTAGGTCTGCGGTCATCGTTACCCATCGTTACCCATCGTTACCATAGCGGTCTTCTGCTTCAAACTGGGAAGGCGCCAATCCCAAGCGGGAGCAGGCCTTTTCGGTCGGGACAGCGGGATTTGAACCCGCGACATCCTG
>NZ_JBKEVR010000035.1:0-1384 GCF_056357235.1 Bifidobacterium sp. LH_389 | reverse complement strand
GGGGGGTGTTCCTATGTTTTTGTCAACCTTGTGAGGGGTTGATGTGGTCGTGTCCGGGTTGGTTGTGATGGGCGTGCTTCGCTTTGGCCTTGGCGAGGTGCGGCCGTGGCCGGCGCTGGTGGTTTGTTTCAGGCGGCGAGGGTCGGTTCCTGGTAGAGGGTGCCGTTCTTGAGCATGCTGTAGATCACGTCGCAGCGGCGTCGGGCGAGGCAGATGATGGCGGCGTTGTGGTGTTTGCCCTGTTCGCGTTTGCGTTTGTAGTAGGCGGTGGAGGGCTGGTGTTTGGTGGAGGCGACGAACGCGGACTGCCATAGCGCGTTCTTGAGGCGTTTGTTGCCGCCCCGGGCGGGCCGTTCGCCTTTGACGCTGGTGCCGGACTGGCTGGTGACGGGCGCGATGCCGGCGTACGCGGCCAGATGGGCGGCCGATTTGAAGTGGGTGATGTCGCCGCCGATGCCGAGGAGGATGTTGCTTGCGGTCCTGACGCCTATCCCGGGCATCGACGTCAGGACCGTGAGAAGAGGGTGATCGTTGAGGAGCTCCTCGACCTGCGCGGCGAGGGCGCGGCGCCGGTCCCTGATGGTCTTGATGTCGCGGGCGATCGAGGGGATGATGCTTTCGGCCATGGCCGTGCCGGGCACGGTGACGGTCTGTTCGCCGATGGACTTGAACATGTCGTCGATGATGCGTCCGGCGCGCAGTCCCTCGTCCTTGGCCCATTCCCTGACCTGTTCGATGCCGGCCCCGCGCATGCCCGTGGGCCCGCCGTAGCGTTCGAGCAGCGCGAGGGTCGCGTCGCGGGTGGCGCGTTCGCCCTTCAGGACGCGTTCGAACGCGGGATGGGTCTGCAGGAGCAGGCTGCGCAGGCGGTTGATGTGGCGGGTGGATTCGTGGGCGAGGTCCTCGTCGTGGCCCGCGAGGATCTTCAGGGCGGCGATGGTCTCGTCGTCCGGCCCCGCGTCCCTGAGGCTCTCGGGTATCTTGAGCGCGGCCCACGCGATCACGTACGCGTCCCTCCGGTCGGTCTTCGCGGCGCCGGGCAGCAGCTGGGCGGTCCTGCGCATCGCGGTGCCGGGCAGGTAGGCGACCGGTATGTCCATGCTCCGGGCCACGGTCAGGGGCAGGGAGCCGATGGTGTTGGGCTGGTCGACGACCAGCAGCACGCGCCCGTGTTCGCAGAGTCCGTCCAGCATCGTGCGGATGGCCTTCTCGTCCTGTCTGACCGGCTTGTCGTACAAGGTGTTGCCGTCACGGTCGAGGGCGTGCGCGTGGTGCGCGCCCTTGCCCACGTCCAGACCGATCCACACGTCGATGTCTTCCGGAGTCATCGTCGTCCCTCCCGTCATGAAGGTGTCCTCGGCCGCCGTGGAACCCGTGCAATGGG
>NZ_JBKEVR010000034.1:0-1476 GCF_056357235.1 Bifidobacterium sp. LH_389 | reverse complement strand
CGAGGTGCCTCATTTGAAAGTGAGCGCGTAATCCGGAGTGGTGCCTCACTTGGGGTGAGCGCGAAATCCTAGTCCCTGTCGGCTTGCGGGGTTTCGTCGTCTTCCGGTTCGACGCCCGCGATCCGGGCGAGCGTCTTGTTCAAGTATGCCATGTCCGGGCCCGCGCGTCTGGCCAGCCGTGCGGTGCGCGGCGCCGCCATGTCCTCGAGCCGGTCCTGGATGTCGTGGATGCGACGGACGAGATCGGCCGGGTTCACGGTCGCGAGGATCCGTTCGATCTCCTCGCGCTTGTCGTCGGGGATGAAGCCGGGGCCGCCGGCGGCCCTGTCCTGTTCGTCGAACTCCCTGAGCCGCTCCCACGGGGTGCGCGGCCTGTCGTAGACGCGGCGCGGGCGGCCGTCCCGGGTGCTTTCGCGCGCGACCGGCTTCTTGGACGGGGTGAACAGGTTGGCCTTGACTCGCACCAGTTCCCACAGCTCGTTCAGCAGGTCGAGCTCGTCGACGGTGTACCGGTAGTAGAACGCGTGGCGCCGCACGACGTGGTTGTTCCTAGATTCGACGGTGGCCTGGTCGTTCTTCCTGTACGGGCGGCTTCTGGTCTGCTCGATGTCGCGTTCGTGCAGCCACGCGATCAGGTCCCGGTTGATGAACTCGCTGCCGTTGTCCGAGTCGTACGAGCGGATGCGGAACGGCAGGCGGGCCTCGATCAGGGCCTCGGCCCTGGAGAAGTTCGCGAACGCGTTGTTCCTGCACGACGCGTTCTCGGTCCATCCGGTGGCGATGTCGACCACGGTCAGGGTGCGGCAGAACTCGCCTTTCAGGCTCGGCCCGCAGTGGGCGACGGTGTCGGCCTCGACGTTGCCGGGCAGGCCGTCGAGCTCGTCGCCGGCCTTCCTGATCGTGATCGAGTTGCGCAGCAGCTCGCCCGCGGGCCTCGTGCCCGCCAGGCCCTTCGGGCGCGCCGCGTCCCTCGTCCGCTTGAGGTAGCGGTCCATCGTGGCCGGGCTCATCGCCATGAGCTCGTTGAACGCGAATCCGTCATATTCGGCGAGCTCGCCATGGGCCCTGAGCATGGGCAGCCACAGGGGAAGCATCTGCTTGAGGTACTTCGCGCACGGCATGTCCATCATCAGCCACACCCGAACCAGCAGCTCGCGAGACTGCTCCGAATACCGTTTCGGCCGCGCCTTCCTAGCCGCCGGCAGCTCGCTCGCCTGCGTGCCGGCCTCGGCGAGCCGTCGCCGCGCGGTGCTCCTGCCGATCTTCAATAC
This sequence comes from Bifidobacterium sp. LH_389, assembly GCF_056357235.1. Classification (NCBI taxonomy): domain Bacteria; kingdom Bacillati; phylum Actinomycetota; class Actinomycetes; order Bifidobacteriales; family Bifidobacteriaceae; genus Bifidobacterium; species Bifidobacterium sp. LH_389. Next base: position 205 of record NZ_JBKEVR010000034.1, on the reverse strand, counting down.
GGAGCACATCTCGTCGAGGATGCGCCCCTTGTCCTTCTTCGAGGCCTTCATGTACTCGTCCCTGAACCTCAGGGTGACCTGCCGCTTCGTCGCCATGCCGATCTTGCCTTCCATACGACAAGCCAAACAGGACCGGTACCGTTCGCGCTCATTCCCGATGAGGCACCACTAGCCATTACGCGCTCAAAAAACGTGAGTCACGTCG
>NZ_JBKEVR010000033.1:0-2616 GCF_056357235.1 Bifidobacterium sp. LH_389 | reverse complement strand
TTGTGTTTTGTCAAGTTGGTGTCCGCGTTGTGTGCAGTGTTTTTCCGCAGTGTGGGCAGCGGGTTTTCCGCAGTGTGTGCGGTATTGGATGTGGCCGCTGCCTGTCTGCGTTGTTGTGTTGTTGGTTATTTGGTCATGAGGGCGTGTTGGCTCCTGTAGGAGTGGCCCTCGAATCTGATGAGTCGTCCGTGGTGGACGGTGCGGTCGATGAGGGCGGCGGCCATGTTTTTGTCGCCTAGGATGCGTCCCCATCCGCTGAATTCGATGTTGGTGGTGTAGATGATGCTCCTTGTCTCGTAGCTGTCGCTGATGATTTGGAAGAGGAGGCGGCTGCCTTCCTCGTCGATGGGTAGGTAGCCGAACTCGTCGATGATCAGAAGACGTGCTTTACTGATATTGGCGAGTTCTTTGTCGAGCCGGTTTTCTTGTTGGGCGCGTCTCAGGCGCATGAGTAGTCCGGTCGCGGTGAAGAAGCGTACGGGTATGCCCTTGGTGCAGGCGAGCCTGCCGATCGCGATGGCGAGATGGCTTTTGCCGGTCCCGACGCTCCCGTAGAGCACGAGGTCCTCGCATCGGTTGATGAATTCCAGGCTTTCGAGTTGGTTTCGTCCCCAGTCGGCGGGCATGTTCAGGTTGGTCCAGTCGTAGCCGTCGAGGGTCTTGTCTGCGGGGAACCCGGCTTGTTTGAGGAGGCGGGTTCGTTTGGATTGCTCGCGTGAGTCGAGTTCCGCGGTGAACCATTGTTCGATGAATTCGAGCTGGTTGGGTGTCGCCTCGGCGAGCATGTTGGCGAGCACGCTGCGGGTGAGGGTCAGGCTGCGGCTCATCATGAGGATGCGTTCGCTTTTCTCGGTCGTGGACGCTCGTCTGCGACGTGTGTCGGGGATCACGGGATCGGGTCTGACACTCATTGCATTCCTTCCTGGTTGTTGTTGGCGTGATTGCTACTGGTGATGAACTGGTCGTAGCCGCTCAGGTCGGGTTCGTTGATAGCGCCGGGGTATTGCCAGTCACCATCGCGCATGCGTAATGCGATCGGGGTGAGCGAATCCGCGTGTAATCCCATGTCCTTGTTGAAAGCAAGGATCTCGTCGCATGCTTGCATCACGGGCTCGAACCCAGCCGCCCGGCACGCGTACGCGATCGCTTTCAAGCTTTCCTTGAGGGTCTTGTCGTCCATGGAATCGAGCCAGCCACGAATATCGTCGGGAATATCCGGGCGGATCGTGCTTTCCTTCCACGCGCGTGGTTTGAGCGCGAGTTGGGGAAACACGAGCACGGGATCCTCCACACTGTTCGATCTGCCATAGAGTCTGGGATACTCGGCCAGAAACTCGCCGGTGGCAGGCGAGGTGAGCGTGACCGTGTCCCAACGAATCGCAGCCAACACGCGTGAACGGGCATGACTCGCACCAGCGAGGTACTGGTTCGAGTCGATATCAACCAGACCATACTTATCAGCCATACGGGTTTGCCGGCGGACCGGATCAAACACACTCGACGATAAAGGCATCAACGATGCCTGTTCCTCGGCGAACACCTGCGTGACGGGCACGTCCATTAATCGCGGGCAATACGATTCTGCCGCCAGTTCATCACACCGCTCCAGCATGAGCCGTGACAGTTGTTCGTACGATTCCGCATGTAAGGGCGGGACCATGATATTACGACGCAGGAACCCGACCGCGTTCTCCACGCTGCCTTTCTCATTGCCCGAATACGGGTTACAGAACCTGACCTCGAGCCGGTAATGCGCCACGAACGCGGCGAACACGCTGGTCAAGGTCACCTCGCCCTTCGCGTTCCTATGACCCGCACCGGTAGCGTTATCCATCACGATCAACGGCGGCGCACCACCAAGATGCTCGAACACGAGCATCAACCCGTGACACAAACACTCCGCGTTCTCACCCGGCAGGGCCACACACAAGCGCATATTCGAATACGGCAACGCCACCACCAGGCAATGCACGTCCATCTGCTCGCCCGCGATCACAGCCCGGGCCAGACCGAAATCAACCTGCATACTACCCGCACGCCAATCAAGACGTATAAACCCCTCACGATCCCCGTCACTCCGGTTCGCCTCGCGCCACCGGTGCACGTACCGCAACGTGGTCGAATACTCGCCGTCATAATCCGTTTCCGCCAGCAGACGCTCGTGCACCCGTTTGATCGTATGACGTTGCTTGCGTGGCATCAACCGGTCGGCCTCCAGCCATGAATCCACCAGATGCGTGTACGGGTCGATCTTCGAACCATACCGACGATCCGTCCTCGGCTGGGGCGAGCAATCCCGCATATCCGCGTATTTCGCCACCGTCCCGCGATCAACATGCAAAAGACGCGCGATCTGCGCGCGGGACAATCCCTGCCGATCAAGTCTCCTGATATCCTGCACTATGGGCATCGGTATCGCCATAATCCTTTCCTTCCCGAGCCTTCGACTGGCTGCAACCAGCCGAAATCAATTCGAATGAACACTCGGGAATATACAAGCAGCGAGCCGATGCCTACCCACACCACCCACGAACACTGCCGAACCTGCGGAAAACCATCAGCCCACACTGCGGAAAAACACTGCCAAACCCGCCGAACAAACATTGAAACAAAACA
>NZ_JBKEVR010000032.1:1849-3722 GCF_056357235.1 Bifidobacterium sp. LH_389 | reverse complement strand
TTTTTTGTGGAGGGTTCGATTCTGGCTCAGGATGAACGCTGGCGGCGTGCTTAACACATGCAAGTCGAACGGGATCCCGGGTTTCGGCCTGGGTGAGAGTGGCGAACGGGTGAGTAATGCGTGACCGACCTGCCCCATGGTCCGGAATAGCTCCTGGAAACGGGTGGTAATGCCGGATGGTCCAGTTGATCGCATGGTCTTCTGGGAAAGCCTTCGGGTGCCGTGGGATGGGGTCGCGTCCTATCAGCTTGACGGCGGGGTGACGGCCCACCGTGGCTTTGACGGGTAGCCGGCCTGAGAGGGCGACCGGCCACATTGGGACTGAGATACGGCCCAGACTCCTACGGGAGGCAGCAGTGGGGAATATTGCACAATGGGCGCAAGCCTGATGCAGCGACGCCGCGTGCGGGATGGAGGCCTTCGGGTTGTAAACCGCTTTTGTTCGGGAGCAAGGATCCTTTTTGGGTTTGAGTGTACCGTTCGAATAAGCGCCGGCTAACTACGTGCCAGCAGCCGCGGTAATACGTAGGGCGCAAGCGTTATCCGGATTTATTGGGCGTAAAGGGCTCGTAGGCGGTTCGTCGCGTCCGGTGTGAAAGCCCATCGCTTAACGGTGGGTCTGCGCCGGGTACGGGCGGGCTGGAGTGCGGTAGGGGAGACTGGAATTCCCGGTGTAACGGTGGAATGTGTAGATATCGGGAGGAACACCAATGGCGAAGGCAGGTCTCTGGGCCGTTACTGACGCTGAGGAGCGAAAGCGTGGGGAGCGAACAGGATTAGATACCCTGGTAGTCCACGCCGTAAACGGTGGACGCTGGATGTGGGGCCCTTTCCACGGGTTCCGTGTCGGAGCTAACGCGTTAAGCGTCCCGCCTGGGGAGTACGGCCGCAAGGCTAAAACTCAAAGAAATTGACGGGGGCCCGCACAAGCGGCGGAGCATGCGGATTAATTCGATGCAACGCGAAGAACCTTACCTGGGCTTGACATGTTCCCGACGACATCAGAGATGGTGTTTCCCTTCGGGGCGGGTTCACAGGTGGTGCATGGTCGTCGTCAGCTCGTGTCGTGAGATGTTGGGTTAAGTCCCGCAACGAGCGCAACCCTCGCCCCGTGTTGCCAGCATTTCGGATGGGAACTCACGGGGGACCGCCGGGGTTAACTCGGAGGAAGGTGGGGATGACGTCAGATCATCATGCCCCTTACGTCCAGGGCTTCACGCATGCTACAATGGCCGGTACAGCGGGATGCGACATGGCGACATGGAGCGGATCCCTGAAAACCGGTCTCAGTTCGGATCGGAGCCTGCAACCCGGCTCCGTGAAGGCGGAGTCGCTAGTAATCGCGGATCAGCAACGCCGCGGTGAATGCGTTCCCGGGCCTTGTACACACCGCCCGTCAAGTCATGAAAGTGGGCAGCACCCGAAGCCGATGGCCCAACCGTTTGGGGGGAGTCGTCTAAGGTGAGGCTCGTGATTGGGACTAAGTCGTAACAAGGTAGCCGTACCGGAAGGTGCGGCTGGATCACCTCCTTTCTACGGAGATTTCAGGACCATGGTTTCGTGGTCCGTGGTGTGGCCCCGTGCCGGTGGGATGTCCCTTCCGGTGGTGGGGCGTGCTGGCGTGGAAGAGATCGGGGGCTTGCGTGCGTGTGGGTTTCGTTCCTGTTCGGGGCGGGCTCGTGCGCGGTGGAGCGGTGTGGGCATGCTTTTGGGTTCCCGGATCGCCATGGCCCCGTGGGGGTTGGCGTTTCCGTTCCATGGCCCTTCGCGTGGCCCGTCCCTGTGGGGTGGGTTGTCGCGGTGGGTGTGTGGTGGTGGTTTGAGAACTGGATAGTGGACGCGAGCGAGACGCCGCGGCTTGGGCCTGTTTTGG
>NZ_JBKEVR010000032.1:0-1838 GCF_056357235.1 Bifidobacterium sp. LH_389 | reverse complement strand
GTGGTGGTTTCGTTGTTGATTTCGATCGAACTTCAGTAGTTTGTTTGTTATTGTTGTTCGTTCGGTCGTTTGTGATCATGTTTTGTGTGTTGATGTGTCGTCTGGACGTTTGCGATGGCCGCCGGCCCGCGTTCCCTTCCCTCTTGGGGGTTGGGGTTCGTGGTTGGCTGGTGTGGGCTCGTGGTGGATGCCTTGGCAGACAGGACCGATGAAGGACGCGTGGGGCCGCGATAGTCCTCGGGGAGCCGCCGACAGGGCTTTGATCCGAGGGTTTCCGAATGGGGCAACCCGGCAGCCTCGATGGGCTGTCACCATCCGTTTGGGTGGGGGGTACGCAGGGAAGTGAAACATCTCAGTACCTGCAGGAGGAGATATTCCGTGAGTAGTGGCGAGCGAAAGCGGACGATGACCAAACCCGTGCCGTGTGATACCCGTCGGGGGTTGCGGCGTGGGGGTTGTGGGAGTTCGTGTCCCGGTGCCGACGTGCCGGGCNACCGTGCGTGAGGGGAACCGGATTGGATGCCGGGCCGTAGAGGGTGATGGTCCCGTACCCGTCGGCGCATGGTCTGTGGATCGGATGTCCCAAGTAGCGCGGGCCTCGTGGAATCCCGTGTGAATCCGCCCCGACCGTGGGGTAAGTCTGAATATTCCTGTCTGACCGATAGTGTACGAGTACCGTGAGGGAAAGGTGAAAAGCACCCCGGGAGGGGAGTGAAAGAGTTCCTGAAACCGCGTGCCTGCGATCCGTCGGAGCCTCTTTGATGGGGTGACGGCGTGCCTATCGAAAAATGAGTCTGCGAGTCAGTGATGGGTGGCGAGCATAAGCCGTGTGGTGCATGCGTAGCGAAAGCGAGTCTGAAATATGGCGTTTGAGTCGCTTGTCCTGGACCCGAAGCGGGATGATCTAGCCCTGGGCAGGCTGAAGCGCGGGTAGGACCGCGTGGAGGGCCGGACCCACCTGGGTTGAAAACCGGGGGGATGACCTGGGGCTAGGGGTGAAAGGCCAATCAAATTCCGTGATAGCTGGTTCTCTCCGAAATGCATTTGGGTGCAGCGTCGGGTGAGTTCATCCGGGGGGTAGAGCTACTGGATGCTTGAGGGCCCTTGTGGGGTACCGACAGCAGCCAAACTCCGAATACCCGTGATGTGTATCCCGGCAGTGAGTCGGCGGGGGATAAGCTCCGTCGTCGAAAGGGAAACAGCCCAGACCGTCGTCTAAGGTCCCTCAGCGCGTGCTAAGTGGGAAAGGATGTGGGGTCGCATAGACAGCCAGGAGGTTGGCTCAGAAGCAGCCATCCTTGAAAGAGTGCGTAACAGCTCACTGGTCTAGTGGTCCCGCGCCGACAATGTAGCGGGGCTCAAGCACGCCACCGAAGACGCGGCAGNCTGGGTAGGAGAGCGTCCCTCGCGGGTCGAAGCCCTGGCGTGAGCCGGGGTGGACTGCGGGGGAGTGAGAATGCAGACATGAGTAGCGAGAGCGGGGGGAGGATCCCCGCCGCTGGATGACCAAGGGTTCCGGGGCCACGTTCGTCGTCCCCGGGTGAGTCGGGTCCTAAGGCGAGGCCGACAGGCGTAGTCGATTGGATGAACGGGTTGATATTCCCGTACCGGCATTATGGTGCAAGGGCCGCGGGGCGAGTGCTAACCTCGTCCGTTGTCCCGGTCCCGCCTTCGGGCGGGCGTGGGGGGACGGGCTTGGGAAATGTAGTCCCGTCGGTGAGCGCAGGAGTGACGCAGGAGGGTAGCCGTCCGCGGAGGTGGTTTTCCGTGGTCAAGCGTGCGGCCCGCATCCCAGGCAAATCCGGGGTGCATGTGGGCGAGGCGTGATGGTGGGGGCC
>NZ_JBKEVR010000031.1:0-4943 GCF_056357235.1 Bifidobacterium sp. LH_389 | reverse complement strand
AACGCAGACAGGCAGCGGCCACATCCAATACCGCACACACTGCGGAAAACCCGCTGCCCACACTGCGGAAAAACACTGCACACAACGCGGACACCAACTTGACAAAACACAACACCTCGTCGTCCGACCGCTCCTCCACGTCCCCGTACGAGACGCCGAGCCGGTCGGCCGCGTCGAACACGTCGATTACGCTGTGCTTCGACATGCCGTAGCCCATGGCTATCGCGTTGCGCGGCAACCCCTGACCGCGAAGCCCGGACACGAGCTTCGCCTTGATTCTGCGTACCATCGTCGGCACCCCTTTCGAACCCATACGCCCGGCTCATGGTGAAAGGAGCCTAACCCAACCGGCGTCGAACCACAATAACCACGGTACCCAACGCCAATAACAACCAAAACCAGCGTCGGTGCCGAACCACAATAACCAATGTGCTCAGCAAGTCAAATAATCACCGCCCTGGCATGGTGTCCGTGTTCAAGAGCGCGAAACGCTACAGCTCGTACAGGGGCGAGATCGGCCGGGCGCCAAAGAACCTAGCCAACCGGGTCTTCCACGCCGCGAGCCCGAACGAGCTGTGGGTCACCGACATCGCCGAGTTCTCGATCCCTGCGGGCAAGGTGTACCTGTCGCCGGACATCGACTGCTATGACGGCATGCCCGTCTCGTGGACGATCGGCACCAGTCCCAACGCGGCCCTGGCCAACGGGATGCTCGAAGCCGCGTGCGCCACGCTCAGACCCGGCCAGACCCCCGTCATCCACTCCGACCGGGGATGCCACTACCGGTGGCCCGAATGGATCCGCATCTGCGTGGACCATGGATTGACGAGGTCGATGAGCGCGAAGTGGTGCAGTCCGGACAACGCGGCCGCCGAGGGGTTCTCGACCGGCCCGGGCAGGAGTTCTTCCACAAGCGCAGCTTCCAGGGCGTCACGATCGACGAGTTCACCGGCATGCTCGACGAGTACATGGTCTGGTACCGCGACAGGCGCATCAAGACGGAGCGCGAGATGAGCATCATGGACAGGCGCATCGAGCTCGGGCTCGTCGCCTGAACACATGTGGTAGCGTGCTGAGCGACCATTCAGACAACGAAGTCCAACAAAACGTCAACACCCCCAAATGCGGAGAGCTCGAACTTAAAAACTGGAATCCAATAACTGGTAGAAACAATCAACAACCCACATCTGCACAAACACCCGCGGAGCCCTATATTTTCAATCCACGATGAGTGCGATGGCGAATTTGTCATATATTACGCTAAACCATTTACCGGACTGCCTATCAATGGTGTACTTGAAAACTCCACGGCGTACGTAATCAAGAAGCACACAGGAAACAAGCACGATCAGCGCGATGCTAAGCGCATATGGGACGAACCAAATTGAACCATATGCATATCTCATATCAAACCATTCCATCCATAGAATCTGAGCCATAGGAGGATAGACAGCAATCAAATAGACAGCAAACATCGACTTTGCCACGTTGTTTATGAAACGGTTATAAAAATCATGGTCTTTGAACAAAGCAAAAAAGCCAAACCCGATCATCATAACCGGAAGCATCCACTCATTCTGTCCCATCATGGCTTGCTGCCTGAATCCTCGGTTTAGGCGTTGAGTGAATAGTGTCAGGCACACTACCGAAAAAACCGAGATCAAAAAGCCTGAACCAATAAAAATCCACGCAAGACGGCGGGAAATCAGATCAGCATTATACCAACGCCAATATGAAACCAAAACATACAGGTAGATAAAAATCATCACGCTTTGAGCAGCCATATCAAATGAAATAAAATTAACTAAACCTCCAAGAATCGTCCACATCAGCAGACATAGCATACAGCAGACACGGTGTAAGCCACGACCTAATGCTTTCAAACCGACCGTTAAGAACGGAAACAGAACTAGGAATATAGCATAACTTGTCGCATACCACCACAAATCTGTTGACAAAGGCAGCACGCCGCTTATCACGAGTTTTATAGACAATAAGTCACGTCGCGTAATTAGCATAAATATGGTCAATATTAGGCTATAAAACAGAATCTCACGTTCAAGCATCCAAACACGACGTAGGCAGGATTTCATATCGGTAGACCCCTCACATAGAAACCACGCTGAGATCAGGAAGAAAAGAACCACTCCGACTTTCCCTAATGGGAACAACACACCTTCCGCTATGACTTTATTCACAGACAACGGCATCTGCCATACACTAAAACCGTTAGCGCCAACGAAATGCCGTAAAATAATCAGATATGCTGCAATAATACGCAATAACTCGATACTCGAATTACGGGAAGATCGATCCCTCTTAACTCGCGAAATATTTCCCATATTCCCTTCTTCCCAATTAATACTATCGCACTACACCACGACGGACGTTTGCGAGGGCGCTGAGCACAATTTTCTCTTTCAGCAAGACCAACGCAATCAGATAACAGAAAGAGAACAATACGCCAGTAACTATGATTTGGAGAAAACTATTTTCAGGCCACCACAACGAATGAATGCCCGCGACACCAACGAACGAGATTGTTGCAGCAATTGGCGCAGGATACAATCTAACTTTTTTAATCATGCTATGAATAAAATCACGCGCAAACCAGCAACGTATAATGAGTGCGGTTAACTCACTCAGAGAGCAACTCAGTGCTGCGCCCACTGCACCAAACGCTGGAATAAGAAATATACAGTACACCAATGAGCATATCAAGCCTATGAAATTAACGGTCGCATATTGCCGTTCTCGATCAGACGAGATCAGGTACTGAGAAAGAACGGTATTTAACGATACGAGTAGCAAGGCCGGGAGAATATATAAGAGCGGAACAACAGCATCACGATATTGCTCACCTGCAATAATGTCAACAATGGCATCAGGGCATAATGCAGCACATGCAATACCTGCACATGCAAACACAAGCACAAACTCTATATTCTTCAGCATCAAACTTTCGTAATCTTTTTTTGAATTTTTTGCATAGTATGACAAACGGGGGAGCATCACATTAACTACAGAGTTAATAGCGGAAACCAAAATATTTTTGATTTTAGCAACAAGTTGATAGATGCCAACCACCGCATTATTGGATAGAAAACCAAGCATTACCATATCTGCTTGTGAATACATACCAGAGGAAATACTAGAGACTAGAAAAGATCGCATAGGTTTAAAATGCCTACGGATATTCAGCTGAGAAAGTGGAACAAAGGTGACCAACGATCTCAATCTGATCATATTCAGAATGTTTGATCCATAACCTGTAAAAACAACAATACAACCATAAATTCTATAATCTGAGATGTTATGGACGAATGCAAACATTAATACAAGGCCAATTATTTTAATCGCAATACTTCGAATTGTGATATACGTATACTGTTCGATCGCTTGATAAAACCATTCGACACCAAAAGAAGCCAACCATAATGCAAGACCAAACATCAGATACAGAGGACGATCAGCCGCAAATCTAGGAACAAACAACAGAGCACATGCATAGAATATGAACACTATACTCGTGGACACCGCAAGAATAATGATCAACTCTTCAACTGTTCGAGAAAGCTTGTCCGCGTCATCTCGAACCTGTGCACATGCACGCACGCCATACATTTGTATTCCCAGCAATGCTGCTAATGAAAAATAGGTAATCACACTCTGAGCGAACGAAACAGCGCCTACGCCAGCAGGATCCAATACACGAGAAACATACGGCACTGTAATTAGTGGGAAAATAAACGATGACGAAGAAAGGATCATATTCATCAACGCGTTAAACTTCAATGAATGAACACGCATTTTTCACCACTCTTACTATAGTACGTCATTAGTACAGTAATTGGTCAACCATACTCTCTTTGATAATTTTAGCATCAATTAATGAGCATCGCAGAATGTCTCAACAAATATGCCTCCACCGTGATCACATAACTGTGATATTTACTTTCAGAAAACGAGGTGACATAGATGACTAAGAGTTTACTCCGACACAGCAAAGCTCTATGCTCATTTATTACTTACTAGTCTTTTTCCCTAATACATATAGGACTATTCGTTGTTTGTGGTGGGTTGCAGGGGTTAGGAAAGACTGCTTTGAGGTTGAGTTTGCCGCAGGTCAGGTAGATCATGGTGGCGAAGTACTGCTTGTTCCTGAATCCGCGTGCCCGTCGTTTGACGTTCTGGATGACGCTGTTGACGTCCTCGAGGACCGCGTTGGTGTACGGGTACGGGTGGGTGAAGTAGGTCAGGATCTCGTTCCAGTGCCTGCGGATCATGCGGGCGAGGTCCTTCACTGGTTCCAGTAGTGAGTGCATCATCCACGAGCACAGGAGGTGCAGGCGCACCCACGCCTCGGCCGGCGTGCGGCTGGTCGCGTAGATGTCCTGCAGGGTCTCGCGCATCTGGCAGGCCCGGCCGGTCTTAAGCCGCTGTTTCGTGAGACCGCGTTTGCTCTCCAGCTGCAGTTCGCCCAGCCCGGACTCGTTGCGCAGCCACAGGTACTTCGCCCTCATTCAACAGCCCGTTGGAACTAGTCTCGGCCTCCCTGACCTTGTCGACGGCCTCGTTGGCGTGTCTGACTACATGGAACTTGTCGACGATCCGCTCCGCGTTGGGCGGGTGTTCGCGGATGCCCTTCCGGAACCCCAGACTCATGTCGCAGGCGGCGAGTCGCACGTATCCGGGCACGCCGCTGTGCGCCGCGAAGTCGCCGACGAACCGTTTCACCGTGGATGAGTCCTTGCCGGCCGCCACGTCGGTCATGTCGTGCTCGACGAGGTCGGCGATCACCGTGATGTAGTTGTGCCCATTACCATGTTTGGTAGGCCCTGATGGTCGGGGCCGGGTCGCCGGTTCCGGTATGACTCTCTCGCCCTGTCGTTGATGATCCGGGGGGTGTTGTCGCCGGGAACGGGGACGTTCGCAGACCGCTG
>NZ_JBKEVR010000030.1:0-7242 GCF_056357235.1 Bifidobacterium sp. LH_389 | reverse complement strand
TACCCATCGTTACCATAGCGGTCTTCTGCTTCAAACTGGGAAGGCGCCAATCCCAAGCGGGAGCAGGCCTTTTCGGTCGGGACAGCGGGATTTGAACCCGCGACATCCTGTACCATCAGGGGGTTGTTTTGCAAAAACCGGCTGCTTTGGATGGGTTGAATATCGTTGGAATCAAGCCGTTTCTGAGATTTGGTGTTCTTTGCTGGAACCAGTGCGTTTGGCTAATCCTGACGGTCACTGTTACTGAAATGTTACTGAGATTGGCCGCTTGGGAAGGTGACACGCTCGGCGTGTCGCGGGTAGCTAGATTGCGCTCCAGCAAGGGTGATTGACTGGGTAACCCCTTGTTCGGTTTTTGGGTTGTTTCGTTAGTTATTGTGAGCTTCGTTAGTCTCATTTTCGTTGATGTGACGCGGTTTCTGGACTCTTGGCGATGTTCGTTGATTGCCGCTGATTTCGCCGTTCTCGGGGGTCGTCGTGTCTGAATCGTGTCTGAGTCACAGACACGATGGCGAGCATCATTCCGCGGCTGAAACGACAAGACGACTGAGGAACAGCGGGCCAGATGCTTCAGACATCAGAATGCGGCGTCATACGGCCTCGGGCATCGTTTCAAGCACGGCACTCCTCGATGGCCTGACGGATCTCATCATCGGTAAACTCCATAGCGGCCATAAGATTGACCGTTGATTGAACCACATCAGCGCACTCGTCAATCAGATCATGACGCTGCTCGGCGGTCTGCCCATGCTTGTTCCAGTCCTTGAATGCCTCTATTACCTCGGCGGCTTCTTCAAGCACCTTCAAAGCTTGCGGCTTGTCCTGATGCAGCAGCTCACCGCGGAAAGGTTCCACACTGCCTACATTAACGTCACATCCCTCCTTTTAAAATAGGGTTTACGCTACGATTGTCGTGTCCAATGTAGCTATCTTCAATCGATCCTCAAGCAGCAGTTTATGAAGAAGATTCCTTCCGTGCGCTTCGGGTACAATGGTCTTTCCATATTCTGTCATCAATCGAATGATTGCATCGTAGTTGGCGGAATGCGACGCCGTACCGAAGAAGGTTAGTTTAGTATTTCCGCCGTATAAGTCAATTTGGTCAAATAGCGACTGAAAGTAGGAGTAATCAGCTTCCCCCAAGGAATGACCGAAAAACTTGACCTCAGCTATACCGCGTTCATTGTTTTGCGCATCAAATATCGAACGCCCTGCCATCTCCCCTATCAAATACTGACGCCGCAATTTCAGCACCCTGACGGTTTTGGTAAATTGATAAACACCCGGCTCATCCATATGAGACTGACCGTCAATGCCAAATATGACGTGATATTCATAACCTCCAGCATTCTCATCAGAGAAACGATCAACGTCACCATGTACATTTCGATGATAGTAAATAGACTTCTCTCTCGGTTCCTGAAGTAGAGGGGTCGTGTAGTTGAAGGACAGAATGACGTTCGATTGCTTATCAAGTGGAATGTCATTCCCGGTTTTCGCCATCGCCTCATATATGTTTCTGCTGCTAGAAACATATGAAGGATTATTCTGAACTCGTATCAGGTATCGAGTAAAGGCATCTTCAATAACATGAAGTTCCTTCGCGAAAAAGTCAAGCAATTTCACCCGGAGTATTTCTACTGGATCTTCTGCGTCTTCGTCGTCCAAAATCGATGAACCATTGAAGGAATTAAGCACAGAAAAATCGATGTCGTCCGAATGATCATGAACATACTTCTGGATCTTTAGATATGCGTTGACAACGGCATTAGGACGTGATGGCTTCACAGAAAGTCCAGACCAATAATCTAGAGCATCATCAAGGCTGATAACACCTTTGCCGATGACCCACTCTTTGATTGCACTTTCGACATCTTTCCAATAATCAAGCTTTCTTGACATATCATGCCAAGCTATGAAAAGGTAATCCCACACGCAGGGATCCTTGACATTCACTTGATAAGTGACACATGGCATGATTTCCTTTTTGAAGCTTTCCTTATACTCCCTATATCGATCTTGGAAAAATTCATGGTAAGTCGAAGGGACGGACTGCGCCAAATCAAAACCGTTGCCCAAAACTATGATCTGCGAATACGCCAATTGGAACCTTTCCCGTGAAGCTCAAAACGAGCTCACATCTCCTCGAACTCTTGCGCCGGGATGGCGGTGTCGAACAGACCGACCTGTGCGTCGTCCGCATGCTTGTTGAGACCGGTGTAGGTGAGGCTGTCGTCCTCGTATCGCTTGAACTTGTATACGGCGTCGTTCATGCGGGCGCTGTTGAACGCGTTGAGGCTGACCAACAGCTCGAAATCGTCCTTGGTTAGACCGGTGACTCTCTTGAACGGTTTCAGCTCCAGCTTGGTGATGGCGTCTCTCAGGGTCTGCTCGCGGTAGTCCGTCAGGTACATGAAGATCGGGATGCGCGTGGTGAACTTGAGAACGTATTCTTGGCACTCCCTCTTTTCCCCGTCCGTCTGAAGTATACGCGAGCAGAGACTTGAACGCATGACTCTTAACCTACTCATAGACCCATGATACTCGTGCCGGCAGGCGCGTCATTCCGTAGTTTGCCTTCTGAGATCGTATGATTGAGTCATAGCGCGTCAACGAGGCAAGCGAGGTTCCAGTGCTCAGTATGTCCGACACCCCCATCGAGAGGTTTCTGCCAGTCTTCGCGAAGGTCAATGTTGACGTCGCGTTTCTTGTACCCACGCCGACGGGGATGAAGAAGTCCATCATGGACGCGACCGCGCCCATCAGGGACCTGCTCTACTACAGCCACGTGCACGATTACTCCCAGCAGGCGCAAGGCCCGGAGAACCGCCACTACGTCGTGACGCACCTTGTCACGGCGGATGGTTTGATCGACACGAAAACTTCTCTCTATCGTCCCGTGACCAAGCACGGCGACCCCCGCATCTGGATCTACGGGCTGCAGCAGTACTGCAAGCCATGTAATCTGCTTGCTCTTACGGTTCATGACGAGGAAATATACGTTCACAACCTGTCCGACCCAGCCATTGTGGATTCCTTGCTTGGTGGCGGCTATGCATTCAGCGTTCTGAGCAAGAGCGTGGTGGAAAGCGCCATCGAACGAGAGCTTTTGACTCGCATGCGCGAGATCAGGGCGGCTGGCCCCCTGCGCTCCATCACCCCCGGCGATCCCGGCGTGGGCGACACCCTCGAACACGCGCTGGGCATCGAACGCAACAATTCCAAGAAGCCCGACTTCAAGGGCATCGAGCTCAAGGCCACCAGACTGAGCCGCGACGGCAGGGTTCGGACCCCCACGCGTTCGACGTTGTTCTCGCAGGTGCCCGATGAGGGCCTGTCGTACAGGGAGATCGTGGAGAAGTACGGCAAAATGCAGGTTCCGAGGGGCTCCACCGAGGCCCGCCAACAGCTGTATGAGACCTTCCGGGTCTCGCGGCCGAACGCGTACGGTCTGATCCTTAACATCAACGACGCGGCCGACCGCCTCGAGATCCAGCATGTGGATGAGAACGACCGTCGAAGCTACGTGGCGTCATGGTCCATGCGCCTGCTAAGGGACCGCCTACGCAGCAAGCATCCCGAGACCTTCTGGATCGGGGCGGAATCCCAGACCATTGACGGGGTCGAGTACTTCACGTACGTGCAGGTCATCCACACGAAGAACCCGAACGCGTCCCTGATCGCCCCGCTGATTGAATCGGACAAGATCACGCTCGATCTCGCCGCCCACTTCAACAAGGACGGCAGGTACCGTGACCACGGTGTCCTATTCAAGATGGAGAAGGACGACCTGCCGTTGCTCTTCCCCGATCCCGAGAGGTTCGACCTCTAGATCCGGGACAGGATCGAGGACACCACCCTGCCCAGCGCACGCCCGAGCAGAGGAGGTACGGCGTTGCCGATCTGCGTGTACTGCGGGACCTGATACTTCCGGCGCTCGCCTCCGGTCGTGGCGATGCCGCGGAACTCGAACGAATCCGGGAACGACTGGATGCGGGCCATCTCGCGGACCGACAGCGTGCGGGGCTCAGAGTAGTGGGCCACATCGTCCGGGATGGACAGCGCAGCCGGCGCGGGCAGGTTGCTGACCAGCGCCCTCTGCGAGAACTTGCGCGTCCTGAGCCCGGAGAGGTACTCGACCATGCGCTCGGGGGTGTCCGCGGGACCGGTCCCGTACTGGAGGAGATCCCATTTGCGCAGCTCCCGGAAGGTCTCGTCCGTGATGGACGCCCGCTGGCCACGCATGATCTTCTTGATCTCGTCGCCCACCTCCTTGGGCGAGTTCGCGATGACCTGATAGACGCGGAACCGGGCTTGAACCCTCGGGGTGCTGTTCGGGTGACGCCTGTTCGCCATCTCGCGGTCCGGGTCCTCCAGCTGTGAACCCAGCTGGGAGTCGATCTGGCGCACATACTCGCTGCGCTCGGGCGCGTCGAAGTCCTGAAGGTCGGCGATCGCGTCGTGGACGGTGTGCTGGGACCCGGGATCACGGAATGCGACCAGAGGGTCGAAGACCGTCCCCGCGGCGCGCTCCGCGTCGGCGGGGTCGGTCAGATCCCAGTACCTCCACTCGCTCCGGTCGTATGCGGGGTTGTCGGACTTGACGGCTTCGATCAGGCGCCGGCCCTGCGCGAACCACGGGGCGAGCTCCGGGGCGATGCCGTCGGCGAGATCGCCGCGGACCGCGAGCATGATGAAGCGGGGGCGGTTCTGCGCCACGCCGGCGAGGCGGGCGTTGACCAGCATCGGGCATGTGGCGTATCCGATGCTCGCGAACGCCTTGCACACCTCGAACCACGCATAGTACGTGTCCTCGCCCTGCTTGAACGGGCGCAGGATTCCCTCGACGTTCTCGAGCAGCACCATGCGGGGCCGCTGGATGTCGACGAACTTCGCGAACTCCCACGGCAGCCTGTTGCGCTGGTTGCCCAGCTCGCGCCGGCCGGCGAGGGAGAAGCTCTGGCACGGCGGGCCGCCGGAGACGAGGTCCACCTCGCCATGCACCAGCGCCTGTCCCCGCCGCTCGACGAACGCGTTCAGCCTGCGGATGTCGCCGACGATCAACCTGCCCTCGAAATCGTCGACCGCGGACAGTTCAGGCATGTCCGTCTCGGGGCGCTCGAAGGGGTTGTCCACGAGGCGCTTCTCGACGTCGTCCGAGGACGGGTCGATCCACAGGACCCTGCGGTCCCGCGGGCCGGTGCGCTGGAACTCGGGGTCGCGCATGTCGACGCCCATGAGGTTCAGGGCGAACGTCTCGGCGGGCATGGAGGACAGCTCGTTCGCCATGACCTCGCGGAAACCAGCCGCCCGCAGGCCGAGGCTGAGGCCTCCGCATCCCGCGAACAGCTCTATGAAGGTGGGGCCGCTGCCTTTCGTCACCTTGGTGTCTCCTTTGCTCGACGTTCGGACGATGGGCCATCTTACCGCGTGCCGCCGTCCTGCGCCGCGCCGCGTCCCCGTTGCCGTCGTGCCGCGCGTGCCGTCGTCCCGTGCCGGGCGTTCCCTCCCCGTGGAATCCACCATGCTGCCATCCTTTCATTGGTATCAGGATTGATACCATATTACTATGGGGGCGGGATGGGCGAGACGGCGGATAGAATGGGCGCATGTCCAGTTTCGGAATGTTGGGGGACTACGTCTCCAAAATCGCCTCGAAGAGGCTCAGCCGTGTGGACGTGGACGCGTCCAGCAGCCACCAGCATGAGATCGGCGGATTCGGCAGGGAGATGCTGTCCGTTCTCGGGGACGTCGACCGCAAGGCGCGGCTGGGCAACGGGATCCCAACCGTGTCCATGTATCTGACGGACGACGACGACCCCGTCGTCGAGAACATCACCATCAGCTGGTACGACACCCGGCGGGGCAAGGAGGGCCGGTCGCCCGAATGGCGCATCTACTATCCGTCCGGTTCCCGGGTGATGTCGCTCGCTCTTCCCGGCGACACGCTTTACTGCGGCTATCTGAAGAGCGGCGAGCTCCTGCTGGCAGTCGCCCGGGCGGGCGATGCGGTGGATTCCGAGCTTCAGTGGCTGTTCGGTCTTGGCGAGCCCGGGGACCGCGCCGTGGTGTCCGACAGGGCCGGGACGGATGTGGTGGACGTCTTCGCCGCCCAGCTGCTGTCCCTGATGGGCATCGAGCTTCACAGGGTCGCCGATTCCGATGACGACATTCTCCTGTCCGAGATGATTCGCAAATGGGGGTACGCATTCCCGACCGGTCTCGAATTCGCCACGTACGCTGAACGCTCCCTGCGGGACGTCGACCCGCGCACGGACGACCCCGACGCGGTGGTGCTCGCATACTACGAGCGTGAATACCATCTCTTCACCATGTTCGAGGAGGCCATCATCCAGCGCGAGTACGAGACGGACCCGTTCGTGTCGGACGGCCGGCTGGACGTTCCCAAGTTCACCGACTTCTACAAGCACGTCAGGAACCGGCGAGCTAGCCGCGCGGGCAAAAGCCTCGAACAGCACGTGCAGCGCGTCCTCGAGGCCCGAGGCGTGGCATTCACCCCACAGGCCCTGACCGAGGACGGCAAGAAGCCCGACTTCCTGTTCCCCGGGATCGACTACTACAACAATCCCAAATATCCTGACGAATACCTGCGCATGCTCGCCATCAAGACCAGCACCAAGGACCGGTGGCGTCAGGTCCTCGACGAGGCGGACCGCATCGGGAACAAGCACCTGTTCACCATCGCCAAGGCGGGGGTCTCCAAACGCCAGAACAAGCAGATGCTGGACAAGCAGCTGACGCTGGTCATGCCCGCCCCCATCCGGGACACCCATCCCATAGAGGTCCGCGACAACACGATGCTGTTCTCCGACTTCATCAGGGAGGTCAAGGGGTTGCCGGACAAAGCCCGGGCCGCGCGACTCGAACTTCTATAGGGGCCGTATTAGCCCCGGAACGCGAAAAACGGGCCATGCCGTCTGGCATGGCCCGTTCCATTGGAATCCCTTGCGCGGCCGGCGGGGTCACTCTCCTGCAGCCGCGTCCTTGCTCAGCTTGCCGCTGAACGCCTGGTTCACCAGCGTGTAGACGGCTTGCGCGACGCCGATGACGCCGGTGAGAACGATGCCCCATCCGTAGCCGTGGAAGCCGTTGGTGGCGGCGATGGCGACGACGCCGAGCAGGATGCTCACGCCGAGGCTGGTCAGTCCCACGTAGTCGGCGGGGACGTGCTTCTTGAACGCCTGCACGAGTGCGGGCGTGACGAGGGCGACGATGCCGGAG
>NZ_JBKEVR010000029.1:0-9799 GCF_056357235.1 Bifidobacterium sp. LH_389 | reverse complement strand
GCGCACGCCGAGTCCCTCGCGGTTCCTTAGCTCGTCGATGCGGTTTCTTTCCTCGGCCGACAGGTGGGAATACACTTTCGTCATGAGCGCGACACTTTCTCTTCGGTTGTGGACTTGAACACTTCCAACCTTAGAGCGGGTGTTGCGCTTCTATTTAGAACCCGGGTAATCAATAGGGGGGATGGTATGGTTGTAGTCAGGAGTATACCACTAGCCTAGTGGATGACAATGTGCCCGGAATGGGTGCTGAGCGGGAGGAACGCCGTGGGAAAGGGACAGATATCCGATAACGGCCGTTATGTCAGTTTTGGTACGGCGTCTGGCGTATCCAACATGGCGGACGTCCAGCATGTGTTCGTGGTTGGTTCCAAAGGCATCCCCGGCAACTACGGCGGTTATGAGACGTTTATGGACCGATTGACCGAGTATCATCAGGGCGAGTCTTCCATCAAGTACCATGTGGCATGCAAGGCTCAGGAGACCGGTCGCTTCTCGTATCATAACGCGGATTGCTTTAAGGTGAAGGTTCCGAATATCGGCCCCGCTCAGGCGATCTACTATGATGTGGCCGCGCTGAACGACTGTGTGAGGTACATCCGAGCCAATCGTATTCCGCATCCCATCGTGTACGTTCTCGCCTGCCGTATCGGGCCGTTTGCCGCGCACTTCGAACGCGTGATCCGCAAACTCGGCGGAAAACTGTACATCAATCCGGATGGGCACGAGTGGATGCGCGCGAAGTGGAGCGCGCCGGTGCGCAAGTACTGGAAGCTTTCCGAGCAGATGATGACCAAGCACTGCGATCTGCTGGTGTGCGATTCCAAGAACATGGAGACATACATCCACGAGGAGTACGGCAAATACGACCCGAAGACCACCTTCATCGCTTACGGTGCCGAAACTCGTTCCAGTAAGCTCGCCGACGACGATCCGAAACTGCTTGACTGGTACCGCTCGAAGGGGCTTAGCCCGAAATCGTATTACCTTGTGGTGGGCCGTTTCGTACCGGAAAACAATTACGAGACGATGATCCGTGAGTTCATGAAGAGCGATTCCACTCGCGACTTCGCCCTCATCACCAACGTGAGCGACAAGTTTTTGGAGGAGCTTAAGGAAAAGACTCATTTCGACGAAGATCCTCGCATCAAATTCGTGGGAACCGTGTACGACAAGGAGCTTCTCATGAAGATTCGCGAGAATGCGTACGGGTACTTCCACGGTCACGAGGTGGGCGGCACCAACCCGAGCCTGCTTGAGGCGCTGGGCAGCACGGATTTGAACCTGTTGCTGGGTGTGGGATTCAACAGGGAGGTTGCCGAAGACGCAGCCCTCTACTGGACCAAGGAACCCGGAGCTCTTGCCTCACTGATCAATAAGGCTGATGCCATGTCCCCTGAGGAAATCGCCGAACTGGGTCGCAAAGCGAAGGCTCGCATCCATGACGCGTATAGCTGGCAGTTTATCGCCGATGAGTATAAGCGTCTGTTTCTCGACGAAGATCGCTAGGCGGGAGACCCATTATGAAGATCCTGCACTATGCGCTGGGATTTCCTCCCTATAGAAGCGGCGGACTGACCCGATACGTTGCGGATTTGATTGATACGCAACAGTCTGAAGGTGATGCCGTAGGTATGCTGTGGCCCGGGGTAATGCGAAGTCGAAAACCCGCTATTAGGAAACATGGTATGGTGCGGGGAGCCGCATCGTTTGAATTGCGCAATCCATTACCAGTTGTATTGGATCAGGCGGTAGGGAATCCAGATGAGTTTCATTACCCGGTTGACCCTACTGTGTTCCGGAATTTTCTAGTCAAATATAGGCCGGATATCATCCATTTTCATACATTGCAAGGGCTATATCGAGAATTTGTGGATACGGCTGCCGATTTGGGGATTCCGACGGTTTTCACCACTCACGATTTTTTTGGCTTATACCCAATGAACAAAGTGTATCCAATGGATCACAATCTTAACGATGAAGAATGCACGTGGATTAATGCAGATGCACCATCGCTGAGGAAGCTGAAGATGCAGCAGTCTACAATGATACGATGGATTAAAAGTTCAAATATGCTTCGTAGGCTTCTTACAACAGTTGCTACCAGTAGGAAGAGTTATGCTCCTAACGTTGGTGAAACAGCTGAAATGACAGCTAACAAACTCCAGGAATCTGTGAAGAACTATACCGCTTTTAGGGCATATGAAGTCAATATTATAAACAGTATTGACATGCTATTGTTCAACAGTAAGGTTTCTCAAACGGCTTATGAACGGTACTGTATTCCCAAAGCTTCAATGATTTTACCAATAACGCATTCCAATCTACCGACACAACGAGATATGAAGCTTAACGATGATAAGGGTCAAATCCGTATTGCTTATCTAGGCGGCACCCGTCCCTATAAAGGGTATGTTTTTCTCTTAGAAGTAATTGATAAATTACGGAAAAATAGCTCAAGTAAATTACACTTTGATATCTATGGTGTAAACGGCAATAATGACGATTTGGTCTCTTATCTACCAAAATTTACTACTTTTAGTGCCGCGATGTCAAAAGAAGATGTTGTAGTAGTTCCAAGCATGTCCTATGAATCATTTGGCTTTGTGGTACTTGAAGCATTAAGTGCAGGCATTCCAGTGATTGCAAGTGATTGTGTAGGAGCTTCTTATCTTATAGATAAGAAATTCGGTTATATATATCCATCAGGAAACGCCGACGCGCTGTCGAAGACTTTATATCTACTAAATTCAAATGAGGTAGAGAAAAAGTGCGCATCTATCAAACAGTGGTTTAATACACCTCAATTTAATGATCATGTTTTTTCATTAAAGGTTATTTACAATAAGCTCATCAATATGGAGAAGTAATATGCGATATAAGATAAAAGTTTCAGGAAAAGATCGAATCATTGTTTTATGGAGAGCACTTGTAAAGGTTGTTAGGGGTGCTATCCGTGGTTTTGTTGTTAAAAAAAGGAAAGGATTATTATTCATTGGGAAAGAAGTAACTATCTCACACGGAAACCATATCTTCTGTGGTAAAAATGTAAAATTTGAAGATTATTGTGAAATACAAGGTTTATGTACTGGAGGCCTTCATTTTGGGG
This sequence comes from Bifidobacterium sp. LH_389, assembly GCF_056357235.1. NCBI lineage: Bacteria > Bacillati > Actinomycetota > Actinomycetes > Bifidobacteriales > Bifidobacteriaceae > Bifidobacterium > Bifidobacterium sp. LH_389. Next base: position 6,693 of record NZ_JBKEVR010000029.1, on the reverse strand, counting down.
ATAATGTAACAATAGGCAGAGGGGTAATGATTCGGCCGTCTAGTTATTATGGTATTGATGAAGGCGAAGGTTTAATCATAGGAAATAATTCTTCTATCGGCCCTTATGGATTTATAGGATGCTCGGGACATATTACTATTGGTAATAATGTAATGATCGGGCCAAGATGTAATTTTTTTGCCGAAAACCATGTCTTTCAAAATTCTAGACAGTCAATTAAAAGTCAAGGTGTAAGAAGGCAATCAATAGTTATTGGCGACAATTGTTGGATTGGGAGTAATGTTATTATTCTCGCTGGAGTAAAAATAGGTTCAGGCTGCGTGATAGGAGCAGGTACCTTAATTTCAAAAGATATACCGGACAATAGTGTCGTCATTGATCATAGGGAAAAATATATACGTAATAGAATTGATTAGCGAAAGATTATTCCATGGATAACTTACTGATAAGTGTTATTGTTCCGGTTTTTAATGTGGAAAATGAAATTGATAGATGCGTTAAGAGCATAATCACACAAACATATCAAAACTTGGAAATTTTATTAATAGATGATGGCAGCACAGATCATTGTCCTGATATTTGTGATCAACACGCAAAAGAAGATTCAAGGATCCGTGTTTTTCATAAAAAAAATGGCGGTTTATCAGATGCGCGAAATTTCGGCCTATCTAAAGCCCAAGGAGATTATATTTTATTTGTAGATAGTGATGATTACATTCAAAATGATGCATGTGAAAAATTAATTCATTTAACAGCCAATGGTGTAGATATCGTAGTTGGTGAATGTAGGCAAATCAAAAACTCAATTGTTACGTATCAAAAGCATTCAAATATTGTTCCTTTTAAAAAATATTCGTCTAAAGAGTATATTATTTCATCTATCAAAAAAAATGAATTATTTTTCCCAATTTGGTTAAATTTATATCGTAAAGATTTTCTTATTCAAAATAATCTTTTTTTTAAAAAAGGATATTATTTTGAAGATATGGAATTCACCATTAGATTTTGGCTTAATAATCCTATTGTCGTTTATCTAAATTATCCTTTTTATAACTATGTTATTAGAAGTGGTTCAATAATGACCTCTTCTGCAAAAGAAAAAAAACAAAAAGACTCTCTAGCAATTTTACAAGAGTGGTTTGCTTTAATTTTAACTATTCAAGATATAGAATATAGATCATACTGGCTACATTATTTAGTTAAAATATATATCACCTGTAGTCGTTTATATAATATAAAAGGATGGAGAATTAATAATCTAAATTTTAAATTTTCGTTCTTACATGCAAAAACTATTGATCTAAAAGCAAAGGTTGTAATTTTTACAATCCTATCAAAGTTTTGGATTTAATATATTATGACTGTTTTCATTCTACAGTTTGGTTTAATTTTGGTCTTAGGAATTTTACTTCAGGGTAAAATTATTTCCTCCAAACTTTTCCTCTTTTTGCTCTTTACATATATGGCTTTGATTGTCGGTTTTCGATCGATATCAGTTGGTGAAGATACAGCTCATTTTGTAGATGTTTTTCATCGAGCGCTCGACATATCCTGGACAAAAACTTTAACAAGTGGAACAGACGTTACTTATAATACTGTATTTGGTGTTGACTTAAAAATTGAAGTCGGTTTCTTTATTTTATGTAAGTTTATTGGCTCATTTACCGACAATGGTCAATGGCTTCTATTTGTTGTCGCTATTACTTCGTGTTTTTTATATGCAAAATTTATATATGACAATAAATTGCCGATCTTTTTAGCGTCATACTTTTTTATGTGCGAATCGTTCTACATGCAATTGTTTAATCCAATGAGGCAAATGCTTGCCATATCTATTGGACTTCAGTCTATATCTAAGTTTAGAAATGGTAATTACGCAGTTGGGGTATTAATAGTTCTATTTTCTTGTCTTTTCCATAAATCTGTATTTCTCATGCTATTTATCGGGGTATTTTATTTTTTATCAAAAAAAGAAATTTCTTATGTAAAAGCAGTTTTAGTTATTTCTTTTTGGACTGTTATTTCTATATCGGCAATTGCTGAGATAATAATTTATCTTGTACCTCGGTATAAAAATTATTTTTCAATCAACTATTTTGCAAGTAGCAATGGAATTGGGACGTACTTGTTATGGTTTATTGAAATATTAATTTGTATTCTGCTATACCGAAAAGATCGTACGACTGATGTCGATGTTTTAGTTTCTTGCTTGATCATTTATTTGTCTTTTGAAATCATAGCTTTGCAACTTGTGATGTTTAGTAGAGTTGCGTTGGTTTATCGTTTTTCAGTTTTTGCGCTTTTGTCTATTTTCCCTTTATATGTATCAAAAAGAAATAAAAATATCGTTGTTTTTTCATTAATGATTCTTACCTCTATCCTATACTTTAAATATGCTTCATCCCCTACACGACAATATGAATTCTTTTGGAACAATCTATCCGATCTTATTAATTAGTCTGGTTCTACAATTATGAAAAGCAGCCGTTATCGTGGTTTGTTGGTGAATTTGGTGGTGTTTGGGGTCAGTACGGTGGCTACGAAACTGATCTCGTTCTTTCTCGTGCCCCTGTACACCAGCTACATGACCACGGGCGAGTTCGGCGTCACCGACATGGCCCTCACCGTCATCACCCTCGCCATGCCGCTGGCGACCCTGTCCGCCGGCGACGCCACGCTGCGCTATGCCATCGACGACAGGGACAACGAGGACCGCTACGTCACCCTGGGGCTTGCCGCCAACATATTGGGCATCGTTCTGGTGGCCCTGCTCCTGCCCGTGCTCAACCTGCCCGTCTTCGGCGGGCTCGGCGACTACAAGGCCCTGTTCCTCGCAGCCTATGCCACCAACAGCCTGCTCGCCTATCACGGCAACGTCGCCCGCGCCCTCAACCAGCTCAAGCTCATCACGTGGGACGCGGTCCTCGTCTCGCTGGTCACCGCCGGATCCGCGGTCGTGTTCATCGCATGGCTGCGCATGGGCGTGGACGGCTACTTCTACAGCCTTATTCTCGGCGCCCTGGCCGGCATCCTCCTGTTCGCGATCGCGGGCCGGCACCTGGGCCACCTGACACGCATCCGCCGCGACGACCGCGCGCTCGTGAGCGCCATGGCCGCGTACGCCCTGCCCCTGATCCCCAACGCCCTGTTCTGGTGGATGGGCACCAGCATCAACAGGTTCTTCATCACCGGCATGCTCGGCATCGCCGCCTCGGGCCTGTTCGCCGCGGCCAGCAAGCTGCCCAACCTGCTGAACCTGGTCTACAACGTGTTCCAGCAGGCGTGGACGCTCTCCGCGTTCCAGGAATTCCGCAAGAGCGACGTCTCCGGATTCTTCTCCACCGTCCTCGGCCTGCTCAACGCGTTCCTGGCCGTCGGCGCCGCGCTGCTCGCGGCCTGCAGTCCCTGGCTCGCCGCCATCCTGCTCAGGGGCGAGTTCTATTCGGCATGGCCCCTGATCCCCATGCTCCTCGTGGCGATCTACTTCAACAGCCTCAACGCGTTCTACGGCAGCGTGTTCACCACCACCCTCAGGACCCGCGCCCTGTTCACCACCACCATGGCCGGCGCCCTGTCCAGCGTGGCCCTGACCTGGCTCCTGATCCCGCCGATGGGGCTCATGGGCCCGTGCCTGGCCATGGCCGCGAGCAACCTGCTCGTCCTCCTGCTGCGCATGCGCGCCTCGCGCGGCGTCATCCCCGTCCGCGTCCGTCCTCTCGTCCTCGCGGCCGGCGCGCTCCTGCTCGCCGCCCAGGCCGCGGTCATGGCCATCCAGCCCGCCGGCTGGCAGGCGACCGCATGGATCCTCACTGCCTGCATCGCACTGGCACAAATCCCCGCCCTGACCCCGGCCATACGAAAACTCACGCGACACGCGGTCCATAAAGCTCGGCATGCCGCAAGTTGAATGATTTACCTATTTTAGAAAGGACATGGTGTGAATACATCTTTTAAGCAGTGGCTCAAATACCTGATTGGTCCCAACCGGCTTACTAGCATCCGCCAGCATAGGGGCATTAACGACGGGTTGCGTATACATGGAGCCGAATTCGAGGCACGGGACAATGCCCCCAGCTGCTACCTGATCGGCTCCCCGGACTATCCCAACCTCGGGGACCTTGCCATCGCCGAGGCCGAGGTGGCTTTCCTCGAAGAACGCTTTGACGGCGGGGTGATGGAGATTCCCACGGGCCGACTGCCCGAATACCTTGCGTGCTTGCGCCGGTACGCCGATCCCTCAAAGGATGTGATCTGTCTGCAGGGGGGTGGCAACATGGGCGACCTGTACCCGAGCTTCGAATGGGAACGCGACCTGGCCATCGAGGAACTCGCCGCGTTCCGGATCGTGCTCATGCCCCAGACCATCTCGTACACGGACCCCGACTCGCCCCTGCTCGCCTATACGAGGAAGATCTATGCGAAGGCGCCACGGCTGACGTTGTTCGCCCGCGAGACCACGAGCGAGGCGATCATGAAACGCGAATACCCCAAGGCCCGGGTTGGTCTCGTGCCCGACATCGTGCTGAGTCTGGACGCCGCCGGATACCTCGACGACACGCCAGCCCGGCGCGAGGGAATACTCACGCTGCTGCGCGACGACGCCGAGAAGGCCACGGACCGGCGCGCCGCCGTCGCAGTCGACGAGGCGCTTCGAGCCACGGGGCTGGCAGTGACCCGTTCGGACACCATGGTCGACGCGCCCCGCCCGGTCCTTCCCGAAGCCCGGTATGCGCTGCTGGCGGCCAAGCTCCGGCAGATCGCCGCGTCTCGTCTGACGGTCACGGACCGGCTGCACGGCATGGTGTTCGCCGCGATCACGGGCACCCCGTGCCTGGTGATGACGAACAGCAACCACAAGGTCCGCGGCGTCTATCAGTGGATCAGGGACCTGCCCTACGTCCGGTTCGTCGAGGGCCCCGGCATGATCGGCGCGGTCGTGGACGAATTGCTGAACCTGCCGGACGGACAAGCATTCCCCCGCGAAACAATCCTGAAGGAATACGAGCCGCTCGCCAGAGCCGTTGCGAAGGAGGGAACGGAGCGATGAACAAGAGACCGTTGGTGAGCGTGGTGATACCCGTGTACAACGTGGAGGCGTATCTAAAGCGGTGCGTTGATTCCGTGCTGGCGCAGACGTATTCCAACCTTGACGTGGTGCTAGTGGATGACGGGGCCATGGACTCCTCCGGAGCCATCTGCGATGGTTACGCGGAGCGCGATGTCAGGATCCGGGTGCTGCATCAGGACAACGGTGGACTGTCGGCGGCGCGCAACGCGGGCATGAAGCTTGTGCGGGGCGATTACGTGGTGTTCGTTGACTCCGATGATTGCATAGGACCAAGGCATATCGAGCATCTGCTGTCCTGCGCATTGCATTATGATACACCTTTTACAGTCACGGGATATATGCCAGTTGAGGAGAAGAGTTCGCTGGAACTGAAAAAAACAATTCAGCCATCTAATCAACTCATTCCCCTCGAAAAGGCGATGGAATACACAGTTAAACTTGGCAGTCCTTTCGCTTCTCACGCATGGGGGAAACTCTATCGAGCAGATTTATTCCCGCTTTTGCACTATCCCGTGGGTAAGGCATATGAAGACCAGTATGTAACATATAAAGTCATCTATGCAGCTAAAGATATAGGATATGAAGATGCGAATGATTATTACTACACCATTGATAGAAAAGACAGCATCAGCAACAAAGATTTGGTAAGGAAAGTTGACTTTCTTGAAGCCCTGAGAGAGGAATATGACTTTGCTCAAATAAATTGCCCATATCTAATCCAAAGCCTCGAGACTCGCTATAGCGAAGAACTGGTGAGTGTGTTAAGTGTTCTTGTAAAAACAGATAATTCAGATAAACGGATTCTAGACACTATTTATAATGAACTAAAGACGAAAAGAATTAAAGTCCTGTCGGGTGAAATTTCGGTATCAGTAAGCAATAAACTGAAATATGCACTTACATTGCTCGGCATACATTGTTATCGTTTTGCCATAAAAGCCTCTTCGCTTCTGAGACAATGATGAATAGATGAATATTTGATTTGTTGAGCACGTTGGTTATTGTGGTTCGGCACCGGTTGGGGTAGTGCCCGGATTCTTGTGCACTTTGGCCTTCGCCCGGCTCTGTGACGATGACCGGTTCGCTGCCGGTACGGTCTCACCGAACCGGGACACGTCTAGGTAGCGGCGCGTCGACCACTCGTTCGAAGCCGCGCAGCGGACGCGCGCGCCGAGATAACGCCCGATTTTTTGCGCACTTTGGTTTGGGCTTGAGATAGAGGGACATGGCCCGTGTCCTGTGTGCGATTTTCTGTCGCCAAACAAAACAAATCGCGATTGGAAAAGAGGACGCGGAGCCATGTCATGGCAGATTCCACGAGGTCGACCAGGCCATGTTGGAGACCACCCTGGACCGGATGGTCAGGAAAAGCGTCGAGGCGACGCTCAACGCGATGCTCGACGCCGAGGCCGACGAGATCACCGGCGCCGCCAGATACGAGCGCAGCGGGGAGCGGAAGGCGTACCGGGCCGGCCATTGCAAGCACGACCCGGCCGTCAAGGCCGGGAAAATGATGTTTTGTTTCAATGTTTGTTCGGCGGGTTTGGCAGTGTTTTTCCGCAGTGTGGGCTGATGGTTTTCCGCAGGTTCGGCAGTGTTCGTGGGTGGTGTGGGTAGGCATCGGC
>NZ_JBKEVR010000028.1:0-9813 GCF_056357235.1 Bifidobacterium sp. LH_389 | reverse complement strand
AAACCGGACAACCCACGGGCGGGCATCGGACTGGCAATCAAAAGACTTGCATAAAAAAGCAGTACAAACACACTCTTGAGTTCTCAAACCACCACACACGCACAACCAACCCGCAACCCCGAAGAGAAGCAGACCGCCATGCGGCAGCGAAAGAACAACCTACCCCAAACCCGCCCCACACGCAAACCGGGCACACGGACACCCCCCGAAAACCCCGCAACCAAGCCAAACCCACGGCGTGTCGCAACACGGGCAAAACACGACCCACACCACCACAATAACCCCAGAAAACCCGACACGCACCACCAAAAACCAATCCCCACCGGCGTGTCCCCAACAATTCATGCCGCATAAACTCTCGCTACGAGTGGCGCTATTGTGTCGGCACCATACGCAATGTATATACTGGGATATACGCATTAACGCATTATCCGCTTTAGGAGGTGACGAACATGACCACGCTGACACTCAGCAAGTGGGGCAACGCCCAGGCCGTGCGCCTGCCCAAGGATATGCGAGAACAGGTGGGCATGCCCGATGGCTCACGTATCGAGGCGACCGTCAAGGATGGAGCCATCGTGCTTCGCCCGATTCACACCAACGTAAGGGTCATCCGGGTTCCGCGCCTCGCCGACGTGTTCCGCAACCGTACCGAGGAATACAAGGCCACCGAGGAGCTCGCAGGACCGCCCGCAGGTGAGGAAGCCCTATGACCGCTTGGAAATACGGAGACGTTCTCCTGGCCGACCTTGACCCCTCAAAGGGCCATGAACAAAAGAAACGCCATCCCGTGGTAGTAGTGAGCAATGACGATTTCAACCGAAATTGCAGCCTCACCATTGTCATCGCGATTTCGCACGGCAGGGGCGACTTCGAACTGCATCTGCCCATCACCGCGGTCCGGCGTGATGACGGCAATGGCTGGATCGATGGCTACGCACAGGTTGAGCAGATTCGCGCCCTTGATCTCGACGCGCGCAATCCCGCCAAAATCGGTCGGCTCAAGGACGATGACATGGACCAGATCATCGGAACCCTCATCAGCTGCTATATTCAGCCCGGAATGATGGTCATCCCGGATTACGCATAGACGACTTCGCGGTCGTCGGCGTATACGACGTGCAGGATTCAATGAAACACGCAGCGGAGCAATGCAATCAGACGTATCCCCCAATTGCCACCCGCATTCCGGGCACGGATGTCGGCGTCATTAGCAACGACGGCGAACGCCTCCTCGACAATGCCCGGATAGAAGGCAATCTGGGAGAACAGCTCCGGGGCGCCGTCGCCTTTGCGCGCAGGAACATGAGGGCCAAAACCGTAATATCCCCACCACTGGTGAACGAAAGGACAAAACCGAATGCCCGATCGAGGCGGTTCGCGAACTGGTGCTCAATGCCCTCACCCACCGGGATTACAGCATTCACACGCGGGGAATGCCGATTCAGCTGCAAATGTTCGAAAACCGGCTGGCAATCACCAATCCCGGGGACTGTATGGGCGGTTGACGGTCAGCCAGCTCGGAAAAGTCCAACCGGATACGCGCAATCCGGTCATCGCCAACGCCATGGAGGTTCTGGGCCTGACCGAGAACCGGTACTCCGGCATACCGACGATGCGACGACTGATGGCCGAAGCAGGCCTGCCGGATCCCCTGTTCGAGAACGGTAGAGGCGAGTTCCGTACAACGTTGGAGGCCACCGACCGCACTCTTGCCTCCGACAAGTTCAAAAGCCCCCGGCAAACGTACCAGGCGTCGTGAACGACCAGTCAACCACACGGGGCGCCGCTCGAGCAGGAACGCTCCGCACAGGCGCCCCGGTTTTATTTGCCTAGTATTTGCTTCCACACGTCCTAAAGTCAGAAAAACGTTGAAATTCCGCCAAAAATTTATTTGCCTCGTATTTGCCTGAAGATCGTTGGTCTGTAGACTGGAACAAGCAATCAGCATGACGAAAGTGAGGCGAGACGATGCCCGAGGACTACGTAGCGCTTGTCAGGCATCTGGTAGAGAACGTCACGGAGACGCAAACCATAGAGTTCAAGGACTCCAATGCCCGCTTCGAAATGATCGGCCGCGACATAGCCGCACTGGCCAACGCCGCGGCTGTAGAGGGACAGGAATACAGCTATATGCTGTGGGGCGTAGAGGACGGTACGCACAGTATTGTCGGCACTTCCTTCAATCCGCTTACGGCCAAGCGAGGCAATCAGGAATTGGAGCTGTGGCTTCGGGTGAAACTGTCCGCCAATGCGGAATTTCATTTCATCACAACTCAGGTTGATGGCAAGACCGTTGTCATTCTGCGGATTTGGCCGGCCGTTGGCTATCCCGTTGCCTTCGATAACGTTGAGTACATCCGATCCGGTACTTCAACGCAGCCACTCAAGAGGAACTCCCAGCGAGAACAACGTCTCTGGGATCTGACACGCTCCGGTGCGTTTGAGGACCAAATTGCGCTGCGCTGGCTCAATCGCGATGAGGTGCTGTCCAAGCTCGACTGGGCGCGTTACTTTATGCAAACAGGCATTCCCATTCCGGAGAATGGGTCTGAGATACTCCATTACCTTGAGGTCGACGGCATCCTCAAAACACTGGACAGCGGGCAATACGCGATCACCAATCTGGGCGCACTCCTGTTCGCCGTGGATATGGATGACTTTGAAACCGTATCACGCAAAGCGATACGCGCCATACGATACGCAGGGAACGACAGATTGTCCGCCACAAGGTCCAAGACATTTCCCGGAGGATACGCCAATATCGATGCCATTATGGACTACCTGCAAGCATTACTGCCCGAGCGCGAGGAAATCGACAAAGGCCTTCGCGTAACCGTCAGCGGCTATCCAGAGCTAGCCATACGTGAATTACTAGGCAACATGCTCATTCATCAGGATCTCACCGTGAGAGGGAGCGGCCCTTTGCTGGAGATTTTTGATAATCGTGTGGAATTCACGAATCCTGGCGCATCACTCATCGAGGTGCCGCGTCTGGTCAATGACCCGCCTCAGGCCCGAAACCCCAAATTGGCAAAACTTGCCCGTCGCCTGCACATTTGCGAGGAAGCCGGGTCCGGTTGGGACAAAATCATCCGTTCCTGCGAAAACGCACAACTGCCAGCCCCGGAGATTCAGGAAACAAGGGGCGATGCACCCAGTATGCGCGTGAGACTGCTTCAGAGACGTCCATACAGGGATCTGACCGTTGAAGAACGCCTGCACGCATGCTACTGGCACGCATGTGTGCAGTACGCCAATGGGGACGCACTGACCAACGCGTCGCTGCGTGCCCGCTTCGGCCTGGCTGCAACTTCTAGTTCGCAGATTTCCAGACTCATCGCCGACAGCATCGTCAGAGGGGAAATTCGCCCGGTTGACGCTGAAGCGCCGAACAAGAAAAAGAGGTATGTTCCGGGCTGGGTGGCAGGTTCACGCAACTAAGCAGGGGGGCGAAGTAAACTTATAGCACCTTGCACCTGCACCCCGGTTTTATTTGCCTAGTATTTGCTTCCACACGCCCTAAAATCAGAAAAACGTTGAAATTCCGCCAAAAATTTATTTGCCTCGTATTTGCCTGACTCCGATAGACCAAGAAAATTGCCGCAGCTTGCGATTATGCCCAAGGGACCGCTGCCCTGTCGCCACGTTCAACGGCTGCCCTTCTCAGCCCCGACTTGTTGGCTAACATACAGCAGGAACGCACCATGGGCACTCGCGGAAAACGGTTTACCCTCCGAAATCTCCCGGAGCTTCCGGCCATACCATGAAACTCGGACTGATATCTGCCCTATACTTGTACGTATTGTGCTGCCTGTAGGCGGCACGCTCAGCAGAACCAACCCAAATGGGGGGAAGAACTATGAAGATTGCGGTTGCCGGTACCGGCTACGTGGGATTGTCCGTGGCGCTGTTGCTGTCGCAGCACAATGAAGTGCACGCGCTGGACGTCGTGCCGGAGAAGGTCGAGATGCTCAACGCCGGGAAGAGCCCGATCGTGGACTCGGAGATCACCCGGTTTCTGGACGGCAAGACGAACGGCACCATGCCGCTGAACTTCACCGCGTCCCTGGACCCGAAGAGCGCCTACAGTGGTGCTGATTTTGCGGTGGTGGCCACTCCGACGAACTATGATCCGAAGAAGAACTACTTCGATACTTCCAGCGTGGAGGCGGCCGTGGATGCCATCCGCGAGGTGAATCCGACCGCGTGGATCGTGATCAAGTCCACCATTCCCGTGGGGTACACCGACAGCCTGCGCGAGAAGACCGGCGACAGGCGCATCATCTTCTCCCCCGAGTTCCTGCGCGAGGGCCATGCTCTGTACGACAACCTGCATCCATCCCGCATTGTGGCCGGAGCTCCGGTGGATGACGAGGAAGCAACCGCGGCCGCTCATGAGTTCGCCCGTCTGCTGGCCCAGGGAGCGGATCCTGTGGAGCAGGACCGCGTGAATGCCGATGGCTCCCATGGCATTCCACAACTGGTGTGCGGTTGCACCGAGGCCGAGGCGATCAAGCTGTTCGCCAACACGTACCTCGCGCTGCGCGTGGCGTACTTCAACGAGCTGGACACCTATGCGGAGGCCCGCGGTCTGGATGCCGGGCAGATCATCAAGGGAGTGTGTCTGGACCCGCGCATCGAGGACAAGTACAACAATCCGAGCTTCGGCTACGGCGGCTACTGCCTGCCGAAGGATTCCAAGCAGCTGCTGGCGAACTACGCAAACGTGCCGCAGAACCTGATCGGCGCGATCGTGGAGGCGAACCGCACCCGCAAGGACTTCGTGGCCGAGGAGGTGCTCGAGCGCGTCAAGGACGTAAGTAATCCCGTGGTGGGCATTTACCGCCTGACGATGAAGAGTGGTTCCGACAATTTCCGACAGTCCTCCATTCAAGGTGTGATGAAGCGCATCAAGGCCAAGGGCGTGACGGTCCTGGTGTACGAACCCACGCTTAATGCTCCCGATTTCTTCGGCAGCGAGGTGACGCATGATCTTGAAGATTTCAAGAAGAGAGCGAACGTGATCGTGGCGAACCGTTGGAACGGCGAGCTTTCCAATGCTGAGAGCAAAGTTTATACACGCGATTTGTTTAAGCGTGATTAGCATTACCCATCCTGAATATTTTGTAACTTTCATTTGTAGGAATATCAGTTTTTGTGGAAGATTCTACCGCAGTTAATAACAGGATAAATTTAATGAGTGCTGAGAAGGATAATCCAGATATTTGTGTAGCAGTGGCAACGCATAAGCCTTACAATATGCCGAAGGACATGATGTATATGCCGCTTCATGTGGGTGCAGCATTACATCCAGATATCTGTACAGATATAGCAGGCGATAATACAGGAGATAATATTTCCGATCGTAATAATTATTATTCCGAACTAACCGGCTTATATTGGCTTTGGAAAAATAATCATGCAGCTTATAAAGGTTTGGTACATTACCGTCGACATTTGGCTACAGCGAATATCTGGAAGAGAATAACAGCGCGTGATCGCTTTGATCGTATAGTCAGTTACAAGGAAGTAGCTAGCTTACTGAAAGATCATGATATTATTGTTGCAAAGCGACGTAATTATTACATCGAAACCGTGTATTCGCATTATAGCCATACATTTCACGCCGTGCAATTTGACAAATGTCGTGAAGTCTTGAGTGATCTTGCTCCGGAATATATTTCTGCATGGGATGATCTGATGAAAGCACGCGGTGCTCATATTTTCAACATGTTCATTATGAGCTCCGAAAAGTTTAACGCGTATTGTGCTTGGATGTTTCCGATTTTATTTGAGTTGGAGCGGCGTCTTAATCCGTCTCAATATGATTCTTTTCATGCACGCTATCTAGGACGAGTAAGCGAGCGGCTTCTTGATCCTTGGTTACAAACAAATCATTACAGTTATACCGAACTACCGGTTGTAAGCCCAGAACCTGTGAATTGGTGGGAAAAGGGGAAAAGCTTTATTTTAGCTAAGTTTACTGGAAAAACGTATGAAAAAAGTTTTTAGCATAAGTTGAGATGATATAATGATGCCATTTAATTTCGTTTTTTTCCCTCTAACATATTTGTTATTCTTTTTCGGGTTCCATATTTGTTGTAAAGGTAAGCATAAAGAGAAAAAGAGAGGTTTCATATTCTTCCTTGTTTTCTTAACCATTGTAATGATAGTCTTGTCGATAACTATTCGACGAACTATCTACGATGATATAGAACGCATGACTCAAGAAATGATTGCATCAAACACTGAGGGGATTGCATATTTCTTTAAGTACCCAACATATCGTATTAGTCCGTTATCGGCAATTACTTTATATCTGATTGGACTAACACATCAGTACTATCTTGCGCAAGGATTTGCTGCTTTGTGCTTTTACTCGTCACTATGCTTTATTGCATGGACATTATATAAATATTCAAAATACACGATATTGCCGACTTATCTGGCATTAATGCTGGTTTTCTTTTATCCGCTTTATCCTAGCATTATTTTTGGGGTAAGAAGCTGGTCTGCAACTTCGATATGTATCGCCTTAATTATATATATGGAATATGCACATAAGAAAAAAATAACTTGTGCTGTATTGATTTTGGTTGCTTGCTTATTCCATATTCAAGCAGCATTTGTTTTATTTATATATTTAATATCAAAATTAAATGGGTATATATTATATTTGATTCAAATTATTTTGGTATTATATGGATGGGTTGCTGTTCCAATAAGTTCTATTGCATATAGCGTATTGCCTGATAATGTATTCATTCATGACATACATGATAAGATAAGCTACTATTTTATTGGCGGATCGAACTATACAGTCTATACTTCGGGAATGCAGATAGCCTTTAGTATAGCGATCCCCTTTACATTAGCTATTGCTTTTTTCTTCTATAAATTCATTCTCCAAAAAATAACGAATAGAATAACACAAGAAAAGTTGCTTCTTAGTAATAGTTATGAAAAGTTTTTAATAACTTTTTTTTGTTTTTATATTGGATCGTTAGCTAGTTTTACATCATTAAGCCGTTATGCAGCGATCATGTTTCTTTTGTGTTTCCCACTATTCGTCAATCTTATTAATGATATATTGCTCTTGTCGACTGTAAAACAATATAAAAACATTTGCAAAATATCGTTTGCTGTATTGGGAGCTGTCATACTCATATTTAATGCGATATTAGCATGGAAAATGCAATCAATGTTTTGGCCATCGTTTTAGTTGAAAGGAAAGGTCCGTGAACATGTGTTTGCTGACTGTAATTATCCCAGTCCATAAAGTGACGATAACTCAATTTATCCGGACGATAGATTCTATTATTTCGCAAGACATGTATGATAAATGTGAATCAATCGTTATACTTGATGGCGATTCACCTCAGGATCTCATCAACCTAATTGAACAATACGATTCATTGCGTGTCATTTCTCAGCAACATGCAGGTGTTGCCGCGGCTAGAAATAATGGCATTAAAAATGCTAATGGTAAGTGGGTTGTTTTTGTTGATGCCGATGATCAAATGGAACCCGACGCTATAAAGAATTTTATATCAACTGCTGAAACTATGGATGCTGATGTTGTCGTCAGCAATCATACCCGTATTTATAACAGAAAAAAGAATATAATATCTTTTTATAAATTGTCTAATCAGATAATAAGTAGAGACAACAGCATTTCAACAATCCTTGCTCCAAGCTCAGATCAAGGGGCGGTTTGGGCTAAATGTTTTAAAAAGGATTTTTTAATTTCAAACAATATTTTCTTTAATGAAGCGCTTATTAATGGAGAAGATCAGGACTTTTTGATTCAATGCGCTCTTAAGAATGCTCGATTTGTCACATTAAACTTCAACACATATTCATATATTTATAACAGTAGATCAGCCGTTCGTTCATTTAACAAGCAATATATAGATAATTGCATAAATACAATTATCTGCATAAAGGATCGTTTGGATAAATCTCAGTCATTTAAAGAGGATATTTTTCACGTTTACTGCCTTGATCGCCTACTTTTGATTTCTATTAATTATGTTTTTCACCCATTTTTAAATCTTTCTTATGATGAGCGAATTCAATTAATCAAATCTATTATTGCTTATCCTATCTTCAGGGATGCAATCAATACATCCTCTTTTCATAATTTTCCGATTATAAAAAGGTTGTTTTTATATTCGATAAGAAGACAATTATTTCATACTACGGCATTTATTGCTTACACGCGGCACTTACAATTGAACGTTACTGAATTTTGTGATAATCACTTAGGAAATAGAAGGGCATGAAAGCTATGAAAAAAATAATTGCCATGCTTAGACCAGGCCCAATTTATGTACTCTTAAAATTCTTACAGCAAATAGATAATTTTCGAGTAGCCAAGTTCGGTGGAATGCATTCTTCTTTTCTTAACCATTTTCGTTTTGTATTTTTTATGAAATGGCTTTTAAATCAATTCCATGATAAAATTGAATATTGGAATTGTCAGCCTGAACAAGCTATACCGTTTACTAACCCTAATAATGCTCCAATTTGGTTTTGCTGGCTCCAAGGTGAAGCGCAAATGCCTGAGTTGATCAGATCTTTATATTCTAATCTTTTAAAAAAGGCCAATGGTCATCCCGTGATTCTTGTTACCGAAGACAATATCAATCAGTTCGTGCATATTGATGAAGAAGTTCTCTTAATGCATAAAAATGGTTCTATTTCTGCGGCTTTCTTCACTGATGTGCTTAGATTCGCCTTGTTAAAAGAGCATGGTGGCATCTGGGTTGATGCGACAATACTAATTACTAATAAAGTAGATGACAGCATTTTCTCTTACCCATTTTGGAATGTTAAGGGCTTACATGAAGATTTCCCTTTTTCTTCAGCTATTGTTGATGCAAAAGAATGGCAAAGCTATATTCTTGCAACGCAACCGAATGCTTTATTCGCTAATATTATGTATGATCTTTTAGTTGAATACATTAAAAAGTATCAATCCGTCTGTGAATATTTTCTTGTCTTTTATTTTGCAAAGATTGTTCGAGATAAAATTGATATAATTCATCAGGAATATGTTAATATTCCCGACAATAATACAAGGTGTGAGTGTCTTCATTCTTTTTTAATCAAATGGGGTAATGCTAATATTTCTTGTATTAAACAGGATGACACTTGGGTATATAAACTGTCAAGGCATGATTGGGATAATAGTTTTCCCCCTACGATTAAATCTCTTTTTGATATAAAAGTATCTTGATATAATATATTTAATTGCGTTGATCATACACGTTCGTTTATATAGGGATAAGTAAAGAAGTGTCGGTCTTTTGCATTTGTGATGGGTGATGCGTTTTGCTTGTAGTGGTTCCGGTAGAATAAGTTGGGAGGGCATTAATACTCCTCTGTTCACTCTGGTTCGGTAGTTGTAAACGCCTTGGAAGGTCGGGCCCGTCGAGCTACACGACGCAGGAGATGACCGGGCGGGAGTTGCATATCGGGATCGGTTTCGAGGCGGGTTCATACTCCTGTTCGAGGCATGGGCGGCGGAGATGGCCCGCCACTTGCCGGCCGGCACGCTCTCCCAGCAGGTCGACGAGACTGACACTCGTCTGTGGCGCCTCATCACCTGCTTGGTGGACGAGGCCCGCAAGCTCGATGGCTGCACGGGCGTGGAGGCCATCGGCATCGACGAGACCAGCCGCAGGGGGGTGTTCCTATGTTTTTGTCAACCTTGTGAGGGGTTGATGTGGTCGTGTCCGGGTTGGTTGTGATGGGCGTGCTTCGCTTTGGCCTTGGCGAGGTGCGGCCGTGGCCGGCGCTGGTGGT
>NZ_JBKEVR010000027.1:0-11780 GCF_056357235.1 Bifidobacterium sp. LH_389 | reverse complement strand
CCATGTGGAACACGTGGTTGATAGGCCGGACGTGGAAGCCGCGCGAGCGGTGGAGCTGACCGGTACTAATGGGGGAACGCCAACACGACACACGCCTTCTTCCGGGAGTGCGTGTGCGTGGGATGGTTGGGCGTCGGATTCGTCTGCGGCACGGAGCACAAGCGTGCTTCACTTTACGACAGGCAACGAAACGTCGTGGCTCGCGTCCATTGTCCGGTTCCCGGACCGCCACCATGCGTTGGTTTTTGCGGTGGTCATGGCCCAGGGGTCACGCCCGGTCCCTTTCCGAACCCGGTAGCTAAGGCCTGGCACGGTGATGGTACTGCACCCGAGAGAGTGTGGGAGAGTAACACACCGCCGCAAATACACTTGTGAGTGGCCCGTCAGGTTTTGCCTGACGGGCCATTTTTCGTATCAGAGGCCTGCCGGCATCGACGGGGATTCGTTGGGGGTTTCGCGTGCCGGTTGCCGCGGGTCGTAGGTTGTATTATCCCAGCATGTCGTCGAACGCGATCAGCTGTACCCGGTGGTCGGACGCCGTCAGTTCGCGGAGATTGTCGGTGAAGCCCGATCTGGAGAACAGGATGTAATAACGTTCGGGATAATCCAGCAGCTGTGCGCGACGCAGCAGCGTACGGTACTCAGCCTCGCCTACCGGATCGTTGCGCCACTTGCATTCGCAGAATATCGCACGGTCCGGGTCTTGCCCGGCGGCTACGATGTCGATTTCCTCCTGCTGACGGGTTTTGGGATCGGAACCCCACCATCGACCTGTCTGCAGGATCGGGAACGGCAGACAATCATAGCCGCGTCCCCATAGCCATTGCTTGCAGATGTCCTCGAATACCGGGCCCATGAATCTGGGCAGGTCGTCCATGATCATCCGGGTCACCAGCTCGAGGCGCCAAGCCTGAATGGCGGACATGCTGCGGGGAATGTAACGGTACCAGAACCTGAAGAACGAGTCGCTGACCCGGTAGATTGTCTTGCTGCGGCCCTTGGCTCCGAACGGAGTCTCCTTGCTCAGAATGCCCAGATCAATCATGTTGGTGAGATACACCTGTGCCTGACTGGTGGGCATGTGGCTCGCCGAGGCGATCTCGCTCATGCGCGAAGAGCCTGTAGCGATGTTGCTGATCATCTCGTTGTATTCAGCCGGTTTACGTACCTCCTGCTGCAGCAGCATGTAGGGTTCGTCAAACAGATTGCACGAGGGGGAGATCAACCGCTGAGCGATCGTCTCGGCGATGTTGTCGGTCGGCGCGAGCCATGCGAGGTATTGCGCAACGCCTCCGGTGAGTCCGTAGGCGACCGCGGAGTGCTCCTTGGTGAGATTCGAGGTGAACTCGCGCGTCTCCTCCGGCGAGAACGGGTTGAGCTTGATCGATGCGGTACGTCTGCCGTACAGCGGACTCTTGTAATCGAGCACCTGCCGTTCCATGAACGACATGGAGGATCCGCACAGGACGATCATCAGCCGGCTGTCGTCCTTGTGCCGGTCGATCGCATGCTGGAGTACCGAGGATACCGAACGGTCGGCCTGCGCCAGATACGGGTATTCGTCGATCACCCATACCAAGCGCCGATTCCGCGCCAGATCGAAGACGGCGTCCACGGCGCTTTGGAAATCCCGGTACACGGGTGCGTCCGGGCCGGCTCCCTCGCCTTTCCTGTAAGCGTCGATTGCAGCGCTGAGGGCGTTGAGATTGCCCTGCATGGTCGCTTCGATCGCAGCATAGAAGATGCTTGGTTTTCCCGTGAGGAAGCGGTTGATCAGAGTGGTTTTGCCGATGCGCCTGCGTCCGTACATGACGACGCATTCGAAGCGGTGCGAATCATAGGCCTGTTGCAGCTGGGCCAGTTCCCGATCTCGTCCCACGAACATATTCACTCACTGCCCTTCCTGAATATTGCTCAACTATATATTAGTATAGTACATATTACTAAATTGTGTAATAGCGGTGATGAGTGAGGGAAGGCTCTGAAGACGCTATCGACGTCATACGGTAGGTTGGACAGGCGAGAGTGATCAATCGATCCGATGCGTGCGATGACAGGTGGAAGGCGAGCAATCATGAAACGACGTATGGGCGTGCGGCTGGTGGCCTTGGCTGCGGCGGTGAGCATGGGCGTGAGCTTCGGCGTATCCGGGGCGACGGCGCTGGATGACGCCGTGGTGGTACAGGCGGATGCGGTTGCAGGCGACGATCAGTTGGGTGCGGCCCAAGCGCAGGAGCTGCCGGAGACCGTTGACGCATCGATTCCGGACGATGCCACGATCGTCTCGCCCGAACTGGCGGTCACCGGCGACGGCACCGTCAAGGATGTGAAGACCGGCGACACGGTGACCGATCCGCGGCTCGTGGGCACCGAGGCCACGCCGCCCGATCCGCTGGAGAAGACCGGCGGCAAGACGTACATTCCGGTCAGCGTGCAGGATGCCAGGGAAGCAAAGAATGCCGAGGTGTCCGAAGCGAACGGGGTTGACACGACGAACGCCATTGCCGACACTGCAGATTCCGCAGCAGGTTTTGCGGGTTACACGGATGGCGAGCAGTCAGACCAAGACGGCGTCGTGCTCGCAGCCGAGAGGGCTTCCTCCGCATATTGGGGAACCTACAACGGGTCCAAGGCGTTCTTCCAGGGCGACGGGCAGCTCTTCGTGCAGCGGGCCAAGAAAGTGATTGACGTGTCCCGTCACAACGGCACGATCGACTGGCAGGCAGCCAAGAACGCAGGCGTGGAAGGTGCGATCATCCGCATCGGCTTCGGCGCCAGCAACGACAACGTGGACGCGCAACTCGACGGGCAGGCCCAGCGCAACATCAACGAATGCAAGCGTCTCGGCATCCCCTTCGGCGTCTACCTCTACTCCTACGCGGACACCACCGCCATGGCCGCCGAGGAAGGCGACTACACGGTCAAACTCCTCAAGAAGCTCGGCGTTACGCCGTCGAACCTCTCGTACCCGGTGTACTACGATCTGGAACAGTGGACGTGGACCGGCCACAAGCCGCCCACCAGCCCGGCAGCCTACGAGCAGATCGCCCGCGCATGGTACGGCAGGCTGCAGAACGCCGGCTACGGCAGCCATCTGGGCATCTACTCCTACACCAGCTACCTGAACGGGCCGCTCAACGCGAGCTATATCCACCAGCGCACCACATGGGTGGCGCAGTACTCCAGCCGCATCACCTACACGGGATTCGCCTCGAACTGGCGCGGATGGCAGTACACGTCCGTCGGCGAGATCGGCGGCGTGGGCGGCAGCGTAGACATCAGCGCGTTCGGCGAGAGGACCGTGGCGAACTCCGGCAGCTCGAACGGATCGGCGAACAAGCCGGGGACGGGGAACAGGCCGAGCAAACCTACATACAATACCAAGGGCGGGATCGCCATATACCGCAATGCGCATGCATGGCTTGGTTCTCCGACGGCCGATGAGTTGAAGGTCAAGGGCGGTGCGTCGCAGTCGTTCCAGAACGGCACGGTGTTCTGGGAGTCCGCGACCGGCAACACCTATGCCACCAAGGGTGGCGTGCAGGGCGAATACGCGTCCCTCGGCTGGGAGCAGGGTATCCTCGGGTTTCCGAGCTCCGATGAGCGCCAATTGCGCGGCGGGGTGTCGCAGTCGTTCGCGCACGGGCAGATTCACTGGACTCAGGCGACTGGTGCGCATTTCACCCGAGGTGCGATTCAGGATCACTGGGCGTCCCTCGGCTGGGAGAACGGCTGGCTCGGGTACCTGACCGGCGACGAGCTGTCCGTGCGAGGCGGCGCGTCCCAGACCTTCCGGGGCGGAACCGTGTTCTGGAGCTCCTCGACCGGCGCCCACGCCGTCAAGGGCGGCATCTTGGGCGAATACGCCGGCCTGCGCTGGGAGCAGGGCATCCTCGGGTTCCCGACGTCGGAGGAGCGCAAGCTGAACAACGGCGCCTCCCAGTCGTTCCAGAACGGGCAGATCCACTGGAGTCCGTCCACCGGCGCGCATTTCACCCGCGGTGGCATCCAGAACTACTGGGCCTCCACCGGCTGGGAGAACGGCTGGCTCGGCTATCCGACGTCTGGCGAGATCCAAGACCCCGTGAGGCGAGGAGAGGTGTACCAGAATTTCCAGCATGGGCAGATTCACTGGCGCAGCTGGAATGGCACTATATACACAACGCGCTAAACGACTGCCACGTCAGGGATGGGGCGCTCCCTTTTAAGTTGAGCGCCCCGCCGTGGAAGGGGCTTATGCGCGAGGCGTATTTTGGGATTTCAGGTATGCGAAGAGGTTTTTGTCGATGAGGTACTGCTTGCGGTCCTTCTTGGCGAGGACGTCGAGGATCACGCCCGCGATAATGAGCAGCAGGCCGACCATGATCAGCAGGACCGAGACGATGAGCGTGGGGAACCGGGCCACGAGGCCGGTGCTCCAGAACTCCGCGATCACCGAGCACAGGAACCCGACGCCGAGCAGGCCGACCAGGCCGCCGATGACGGTGAAGAACGGCAGGGGCTTGTACTCGCGGATCAGACGGAAGATGGTGCTCATCACCTTGATGCCGTCCCCCACGGTGTTGAGCTTGCTGACGGACCCGGCGGGCCTGTCGCGGTACTGGATCGGCATCTCGTACAGGCGCACGTTCTTGTCGAGGCTGTGGATCGTCATCTCGGTCTCGACCTCGAATCCGCGCGAGAGCACGGGATAGGTCTTCACATACGTGAACGAGAACGCGCGGTATCCGGTCATGATGTCGCGCACGTGCGCGCCGAACAGGCTGTTGATCGAACCTCGGACGAGCCGGTTGCCGAAGTTATGGAAGGGACGCTTGTTCTCCTGGAAATAGGTGGAGGACAGGCGGTCGCCGATGACCATGTCGTAGCCCTCGAGCACCTTTTGGACCATGTCGGGGGCGGCGTCCGCGGGGTAGGTGTCGTCGCCGTCGGCCATGACGTACACGTCGGCATCGATCTCCTCGAACATAGCGCGGATGACGTGGCCCTTGCCCTGACGGGGTTCGCGCCGCACGATGGCGCCCGCTTCGGCCGCGATGGCCGCGGTGCGGTCGGTGGAGTTGTTGTCGTACACGTAGATGTTCGCGTCGGGCAGGGCCGCGCGGAAATCGCGCACGACCTTGCCGATGGTGATCTCCTCGTTGTAGCACGGCAACAACACCGCGATGGTCGGGTTCTCGATCTTTTCTTGCATGGGATCCAATCTTACTGAACAATGCCGCGGCAGGCGATCGCCGCGGCATCGGTTGTCTTTCTTGAGATTACTGCTCGGTGATGTACAGGTTCAGGCCGCTGTGCTCGTTGTAGCTCCACGTGGCGCTGAAGCCGTTCCATTCGAAGGTTTGTTGCAGTGGCTGGTCGGCTTTGGCTTCGATTTGCGTCCGCTCTTCGGCGGGCATCCGCAATGCGTTCGCCACGCATGAGAACGCCGAGAAATTTGATTCACTGCCGGACAGTACGGTGAGCGATTTCGAGGATTCGTCGTAAACCAGCGCTTCCTTGGATGGGTCCTCCGAATTGAACGTGGTGTGCGGATTGCACGCAGAATCCGTCTGCGCGAGGTTGACCGCCGGCGTCTGCGACGATTCGGATTGCGAAGGAACTGGCGTTTCAACGGGGGCGCCCGTGGTCGTCGTCTGTGATGACGGAGCGGACGTGGAGGGGAGCGGAGCCGGCTGCTTGTCGCCGCCAGCGAGAACATACCATGCCGCCGCCACTGCAATGACCGCCGCCACTGCCACTGCGCCAATGATCACCGCGGCGGTGCGGGATTTGCCGTTGCGGGAATGCTCATCCATGAGTCAGACCTCTTTTCCTTGTGTTTGTGCTGAGCGCCTATCAGATGAACGGGCGTGCAACGGCGGTCGGTGTGCCGTTGTTCCACATGTTGTTGAGCCTCACCGACGGCACGTTGGCCTCGATGATCTGGTCGTTGCCAAGGTAAATGGCCACATGCCCGGGCCAGAAGATCAGATCGCCGCGTTGGCGTTCCGCAAGGGAGACGTGCTTGAACCGCGCGTCCGCCGCCATGTTGTTGGCGTCGTGGCTGTGCCAAGGGTCGTACCAGTGGTTGGTGGGGTTGTATTCCTTGAGGTCCATGCCGGTGGCATACAGGGACTGCATCACCAGACCAGCGCAGTCAACGCCCACGCCGGGTTGCAGGGCGTAATCCCACACGTAACGGGTGCCCAGATAATCGTAGGCTCGACCGATCATGGCCTCGATAGCCTGCTCGCGGGTGGCGCTCATGCCGATGCGCGACGGTGAAGCGTATCCGAAGATGCTGCGTTGCGGCACGGACACGTCACAGGAGCTGACTTGGAAATACTGGCTGGGGTTTTGCCAGCCGTTCTTGCCGCAACCGTTCCAGTGAAGCGTTCCATGCTGGAAGTTCTGCGCGCGTCCCTTGCCGGAATCGTATTCGTCGCTGGTGGGGTAGCCGAGGTTGCCGTGTTCGAAGCCGTTGTTTCCGTATGCGGCGAAGATGCCGTCGTGCACGAAGTGGGCTCCGGTGGAGCTGGTCCAGTACATGGTGCCGTGCTGGAAGAGCTGGTAGACGCCGCCGTTGGTGGTTTTGGTTTCGTCGCTGGTGGGGTAGCCTGCCTGTCCGTTTTCCCAGCCGAGGTCGCGCCAGCGGTTCTGAATCGCGCCTCGGGTGGCCCAGGCTCCGGTCGTCGGCGACCAGTGGATCTGCCCGTGCTGGAATTCTTGGGAGACGCCGCCGTTGAGCTTGCGTTCGTCGCTGGTGGGGTAGCCGAGGTTGCCGTGTTCGAAGCCGTTGTTTCCGTATGCGGCGAAGATGCCGTCGTGCACGAAGTGGGCTCCGGTGGAGCTGGTCCAGTACATGGTGCCGTGCTGGAAGAGCTGGTAGACGCCGCCGTTGGTGGTTTTGGTTTCGTCGCTGGTGGGGTAGCCTGCCTGTCCGTTTTCCCAGCCGAGGTCGCGCCAATGGTCCTGAATTGGCCCCGTTACGGCCCAAGCTCCAGTTTTGGGGGACCAGTAGATGCGGCCATGTTCAAATTGCTGGCCCATGCCGCCATCCTTGAGCCCGGTCTTCATGTTGGCCGTGGGCTTGCCGAGTTTGCCTTTCTCTCCGCCGAGCGACTGGTACTTCTTCGCGATTGCTCCGCTGACCTTGTATGTTGACTGAACAGACTGGGGAGTCGCTTGAGCCGAAGGCGTTTGTGGCTGTTGCTGTGTTACGGAGGGACCGGCGGCCTGCGCTACAACCGGTGACAGTGTTGCGCATACGGTGACTAGGCACACGATGGCTGCAGATAAACGATTGAATGAAGCAGCACGCGGAATCACTGCGGTTCTCTTTCTCTCAGACAGAACATTCTCTTCCGATGATAGGCAAAAAACAAGAAAATGCCGAATCCGGGAAGACCGGCCTGTTCGTTAGGGCAGAGAAGAGCGATGAACCGTGAAAGGGCGATATATATGGAGGGGGCGGTCCCCACTGCTTTGGCATGTCGGTCCAAGCCGGATAGAATCATGATGCCTGTTTCCGACTGTACACGCGAAGGATTGATATTACGATGTCTGATACGGACTCCATGCCGAGCATCGGCGGTTTCCCGCAGACCTCCTCCTATGGCGGCAGGAAGCTCAACCGACCATGCGATAAGGGAGAAGTAGCCCATCGTGTCTATGCATCGTTCTTCAGAAAGGCCTCACATTCATGACTGATGTCGCAATCAGCCCCCGGTTGAACCCTCTTTCTCCGCAAGGGAGGAAGGCCCGACTCGTTGACGTTGCCGCGCTGGGGTGTGCCGTGATGATCATGCTGCTGGAAACGGTATGCTCGGTGATGGATCAGACGGAGATGTTCGCCACCCCTATCACTCAGCAGATTATTCAGCAGGCTTCGGTGTCCGGCATCATCCGAGGCGTGGTCATGTACGTCATAATGCGGCTAGTGTTCCTATGGGCTGATTTTGCTCAAGGACTGCGAACTGACACCAACGGTGAGACTAAACGGTGGCGGCGATATGTGAGTTATGTATTGGCACGACGCGATCGAATGACCATGCAACAAAGCATGAGACAGCGTTTCATGCCGTACATGGCTGTGATACTGATGTGTTGGATACCGTGGATCGTAGTGTGCTGGCCTGGCAGTCTCCGGGATGACACCATAGCTCAGCTCATGCAGTCATCGGGGCATCATGAGTATTTCACCCAGCATCCGCTGTTTGACACGTTGGTCTTTGGCCTGTTCTGGAACATCGGCGAATCACTGGGACATATGATCTATGGTTTGGCGATCTACACGGTGGTACAGGCGGTGTTGTTTGCGGCAGGACTCGCGTTTCTGTTTTGCTATGTGCGCAAATGCGGCGTTCCGCGTCTGTACATGTGGCTCGGGATGCTCTTTGCAGCTACGAATTATCTTGTTGTTGGCGCGGTGCCTACCATGGGTAAGGACTCGTTCCATACGATCTTCTTTATCCCAGCAGCCGTGATTTTCGTAGAGACATGCCTGACGAAAGGTGCCGTGCTGCGGCGCATGCCGGTGATGGTGACATTCGTGGTTCTGCTCGCGCTTTGCATTGCCAGCAAACGCACGGCGCTGGTAATTGTTGTACTTGCTCTGGCTCTTCTGCTGATTGCTGCCAAAGAGAATCGGCGTAACGTATTGGCGGTCTTGATTTCAAGCGTGGTGTTGGTCCAATTCGTATGGAATCCCATTTCTGTTGTGGTAACCCATGCGGCACCTTTCTCCAATCGGGAAACTGCAGCATATATCACCCAGCCGATCGGTCGTGTTGCATCGCAGCGTCCAGATGGCATCACTGCCGAAGAACGGCAGCAACTCAGTGGTTTCATGGATGTGGATGAGGCCGGCAAGCTGTATGTTCCATATCGTTCTGACGAGACGGTATGGACGTACAACGAGCAGGCCACCACTGCGGATAAGGTCAATGCGATCAAGGCATGGGCGGCTATCGGGATGCGCAATCCCGATGAATATGCCAAGGCGTATTCCGCATTGATGCTCAACTGGGCGAATATGGATTTTTCATTCACCTATCCCACTGACGCCGATTATGTGTTCACCGACGGCTATATGAAGCAATGGGCGACTTGGACTAGGACACCGGAGGAATCGGAGCGACTGTTGCAGCCTTTAATGGGTACATCTATAAAAGCTGCTTGGAAACATGATGCCGAACAGTGGGTTCAGCAGTTCACCAAGCATAACCCATTCACGTCCGTTGGCCTGTACGTTACGTGTATTCCGCTGGCTCTTGGATGGTATCTTCTGGTGCGGCGGCGATGGACTGCGCTCGTTGCTTGGTCGTTCCTTGCCTGGACTATCTTGTCACTGTATGTGTCTCCGCTGGTGCTTTTCTGGTATGCAATTCCGGTGTATCTAGTACTCCCGTTATTTGGTGCTCTGCCTTTTATGAATGAGGATTAAACAGAAGAAGATTTCACGTGTCGAATCATCTTGCGCGGTTCCAATCAATAGCGGAGTATTGCAAGGTATGCGACATGGGGATATTCGTCCGCCTTCTACAGAGCACTAGACAAACGGCGGGCATCGGTCCCGCGATACCCGCCGTTTGGGAATCAGATTCCCAGATATTCCTTCCATGCCTTGACTGTGGTCATGCGAGCAAAGGCTTCACGGTACAGCTTGTCCAGCTCGTCCTTACGGTCGTGGTATTCTTTGACGTCCTTCTTGTAGCGCTTCCATAGCTCATTGAACCGCTGCTGGTTCTTATGACGGATGGCACCCTTGCGTTGCGGTACGCTGATCGCAACCACGATCTCCGCCTCGCGCAGCTCACCGCCGGTATAAGCTCCACCATTGGCTTCGCAAACCGCCACCTTGCCGGCCTTGGTGTACGGCAGCGGCGTGCGCTGGCCGTTGAACGTGATGAAGTCGAGACCGCGCTGGAGGAAGGTGCGGGGCTTGTCTCGCACGATGTCGTCCATCTCCAACTTGCGGTAGTCGATGCCCAGCTTCTTGAGCTCGTCATCCAGCTCCTCCAGTGGCAGCAGCTTTTCGATGCGCCGATGCGAGCCGAGGAACTGCTTCTCTGCGAATCCCGGGGCGAAGGTCACATCGGGGCCCTTAAGGAAGTCCTCGAAGCCTTCCAACGCCACTTCGGCATCATCGTAGTTGAATCGCTTCAGCTCGATCTGGATCTGACGGAACAGAGCGTCCTCGAAATCGGACAGGGGGGCGCAACCGGAGGCATGGCGGATGATGAACAGGTTTCTCGCCACCTGATAGCGCTCCACTGCAGCGTCGTAGCGCATGAAGAACGGGGAATGCCATACGCACAGACCGTTCATGCTCATGATCTTCGGAGGGTTCCGAAGCGAGTATTCCACGTCGTCATACCGTACGAACAGGGGCAGCGGCATACCGCGACGTTCGATCTGCGTCATCGGAATGCAGCAGTACCACCATGCCTGATAGCGCTGCGTGTATTGGTCCTCGAACAGGTTGCGCGGCTCGGGAAGCTGATAGGCCTCGTTCTCAATGACGTCGTGAAGCACGCTCATGCGCATCACGGGCTTGATCGGCTGGCACCAACCGGCCTTGTTGAAGAAGCCCATGTCCTCCGGACGGATATCGGGCTCGTCGAGGCTCATCATGGCGCCAGAAATGAAGGCTTCGCGCCATTCGTCCTTGACTACCTTTAGCAGGCTGTAGGTGCGCAGCAGCGATTCCGGCGAAAGGGAGACGTCATCATCCATGAGAATCACGTGGGTGGCCTTGGGGGTCTGTTCGATGGACTCGATCATGCCTCGTGCGAAACCGCCTGCACCGCCGGAGTTGACGTTGGGATGCAGTTTGATACGGTCGCCGGCAAGTACCTCCTCGTCATGGAGTGTGCGGCCGTTATCCACGATGTGCAGTGTGAAGTGCCGTCCGGCATCCGTCCCGGAACCCAGTACCGCGTCATGGAAAATACGCGCATTGCGGCGGATATACGGCTCCTTCTTGAACGTAGTGATGCACAGAGATACCTCGACATCGTGCACGTCCTCCTCGTCCACGTCCATGTCCCAGCGGGCATCACGAATCCGGACAGGACCTGTGGTCTCGACGGTGGCGCCGAACAGCACGGGGTTACGCTTGTTGGCGTACCCTTGAGGAACGGCGATGGACAGATCGTGCCACTCGCCGTCGGCAGGCGCTGCTACAGGATCCACGTCCTGTACCGGGGTCGGTGCGAAGGAATAGGTGTCTGCCATGGTCAGAGTAACGGACATCATTGCTTTGTCAGCCGATTGTTCGCCGGTAGTCGGCGCAGCGGCCTCTGCCTTCACCGAGAGACGAAGGTGAAAAGCCTTAGCATTGGTATAACGGCGCCACTTCATCACGGAGAGAGCGTTGAAGAAGGTCATGAAATCGTATTTGCCGGCTTCGGCTAGCCTGAATTCGCGATGATCCTCGTTGTCCACGAAGGACGGCGCTACGAGATGGTCGCCGCGCACCCATAGCGTAGGCTGCTTTGCATATTGCGGGATATCGTCAATGCCGATGTTTTGGGCGGTCAGCGTCACTGTCATTTAGCGCAAGCTCCTCATTCGTTGGGCCACTTCATGATTTCGTGCACGGTCGCGCCCGGTTGCGCGAAACGACGTCGAGGGCACGGCATGCGCATACATAGTGGATGCTAGCAGAAGGGACAGTACGGAGATCGACGTGACTCACGTTTTTTGAGCGCGTAATGGCTAGTGGTGCCTCATCGGGAATGAGCGCGAACGGTACCGGTCCTGTTTGGCTTGTCGTATGGAAGGCAAGATCGGCA
>NZ_JBKEVR010000026.1:0-13483 GCF_056357235.1 Bifidobacterium sp. LH_389 | reverse complement strand
CACCAGCGCCGGCCACGGCCGCACCTCGCCAAGGCCAAAGCGAAGCACGCCCATCACAACCAACCCGGACACGACCACATCAACCCCTCACAAGGTTGACAAAAACATAGGAACACCCCCCCGCAGACTACGGCCTTACGGTAAGCACGGCTGCCCGATAACGAAAAAAGCGCCACCCGTTGCCGGATGGCGCTTCATTGTTGGTGGAGCTGCGGGGAATTGAACCCCGGTCCGATGACCGAACCCTCAGTCTTCTACGTGCGTAGTCTGCTGGCCGTTTGGCAGTTTTTCTGCCCCCACCTATGTCGCAGACAACCGGTGGCGAGCATATCTACAGTAAAAGTCCCGACGCCGCCCTGTGGCTCAGCGGCATCAGCAAGTCTTCTAAACGACGCTCAGCTTCTCCCCGAAGACGAGAGAGAGTGAACGGAGCGGCTGCTCACTGGTTAACCCTGGCGCGAAGCTCAGGCAGCGAGAGCGAACTCAGTGCGGTTAGATTTAGCACTTATTCTTTTGCAGGGGACATCCACGAGCGGACCCTGCGTTCTCGGCACGCTTCCCTGCGACGAACAGGTCACCGTCGAAACCGATCAGCCCCAATCTTGAATTATCAAGCCTCCGACTGTTACCAACCGGACATTTCATGATATCATACACGGCCACTTCATACCAAATTAGTCGTGTCGAAACGGCTCACCGGCAAAATCCAGTTCACACGATGAACGCTCGAAAATCTTGTGAACCGGAGGCAATGTTCGGTTTCGAGGCAGTCTTCCTGTAATGCCAAGGAGTCGCCTGTCACATTCGGTGCGATTCCGTACACTTTTGCAGTTCACAAGATGCATTCGAATTCATCGCGTGAACCGGCAAACCGCTCAGCACCACTCGACAATGGCATCCAACATGGGTGTGGCCGCTCCGGGACCGGTCACGGAGGCCGCAGACTCCTCCGTGACGGCCTTGCGCTGATCGGCGATGCGCCGCGCCACATCGGATGTGAACCGTTCCGCATCCTCCACGCCGTCGAGCGGTACCACCACGGTCCCGTTGACCAGCCCTGCGGCAAAATGCACCTGCCTGTCCAGCAGACTCCACACGGTGATGCCCTGCTTGTCCGCGGCAATGCGGTAGCACAGCATGCCGTCTATGGTCTCCGGCTCCGGGTCGAGCACCGCATAGGGCAGGCGGATCACATAACCGTCCGCCAGATGCTCCTCCGCCCCCAAGTCGGTGAGACGGCCGCGCATGAGCACGTTCCACTTGCGGATGTCCGGCTGGGCGAGCTCGAGCGCGGCCACGTTCACGCCGCGCGCCTCGAACCATGCCTTGGCGAGCTTGCGCTGGCTGGTGAGCAGCAGCCGCGGCCGGGCGAGTCCCAGCAGCGCCAGCAGCCATTGCACCAGGCAGAAGCCGAACAGCAGGTTCACACCCACGCTCTGCGAAGCGTCGATCATGCCCAGATGCAGAGCCACGAAGCAGAACAGTCCGGCGAGCATGAAAATGGTGGAGAAGCCCGTGAAGATGGCGAATCCCTTGCGCAGTTCCTTCAGGCTGCGAGAGGCGTACCAGCGCCGGTAGCCGTCGTAATCCACCGCAAAGGAGTAGGGGCCGAACACCGTCGCGTCGCCCGCCTTGCCTTCCGATTCGTCATCCGTCATGTTCGCTCCGTTCGTTGGTCGCAAGCACACTATACCCGCGCGTGGCGCACCGGCAAAGTTTCGCACTGATCGTACACTGGAATCGTCGGAACGGCGAGAAGGACATGCAAAGGAGCTGGCATGGGACTGTTCGATGGCGATGGGCGGGACCGCAATAGAGACGGGTACGTGTCCCCGTTCGACGCAGACGAAACGAAGGCGTATGTGGATCCCGGCAAATCCCTGGACCGCGAGGCCAAGCAAGAAGCCAAGCAAGAGGCCAAGCAAAAGACCAAAGTCAAACACTCCGAATCGGCGCAAGGCACCCCGCGGCCGTCGTCCGAACCGCAGCATTCCACGCCCACCACGAAATCGGACGACGCCGCGCCAAAGACACAGACCGGCTCCAGCAACGGATGGGCCACCGCCGCGGCCATCGTCGGCTGCGTGGGGTTGGGGATCAGCGGATCCTATGGAGCGAAACTGGCCCTCGCCGCCGTGACCGCCTGCCTTGCCGTCATGGCGCTGGGCAGATATCTTGCCCACCGCGAACGTCAGGGCGCAATACGCGGCATCGCCGCACTGATCATCGCCGCACTGCTGCTGGCGAACGGCTTGATGGGGAAGCAACGGTATGACAGCCTGCTGGACCGGTATGGCCATTCATCGTCCAGCGCCGCATCCCCCTCCCCCAGCGAGTCGGAATACCCGGAGCCCAACTTCCACACGGGCGAGATCAGCGTCTCCGGTTCCCAGGGCAAGGCCGGCACGTTCCGCATCGTGTCCGCCACGGTGGGCCCGCAGAAGTCCTTCAACGGCAACAGGAACACGGTGATCGTCACGTATTCGTGGACGAACACCGGGACGGTCAACGCCGCGTTCAACGAAGTCATTTCGCTGGACGTCTTCCAGAACGGCATCGGGCTGGAGAGGGCTTACTTGTACCCGGAGTACGGCGACCAGACGCCGCCGTCCTTCGACGGCAAGTCCGAGCAGACCAAGCTGCAGCCGGGAACCGGCAAGGACGTGACGATCGCCTACCAGATGCGCGATCCCAACGTTCCGGTGGAGGTGTGGATGTCCGCCAATTCCTATGACGACGCCCTGGTCGCCAGCTTCCCCATACAGGGCAAGCAACCCGGGGACACCGTCGAGGCGCAGCAGGTGGCCGATCCGATGCAAACCGACGGCATGGTGCCCGACAGCGATCTGGAGGGCATGACCAAGTTTACCAACTACCGCGGCGACGTGTACGCCAAGATCCTCGACGCCTACCGCAGCCGCAACGACAGCGACGGCAGCCCGACCGTGACGGTGCGAGTGGCATGGGTGAACCGCGTGCCGCGCCCGATCGGGTTCGGCTACTACATCGACGCGAACGCGTTCGTGAACGGCGAAAGCCTCAAGCAGACCTACCTGTACGACAAGGACAACAACCCGATCCCCGGCTACGACGAGCATTCGTGGGGCCGCGAGGACAAGTACGGGGGGATGGACACGGTCACGCTCGTCTACAAGCTGCCGAACGCGGATGTCAAGCAGGTGGAAATGACGCTGGAGGGCGGGGGCTCCGAGCATAAGGCGCAGGAGAGCGTGACACTGGACATCGCGGACAAGGCGCCCGAGCAGTAACCGTCAAACATGGCGGGGCAAGGCGACCTGCCTTACAAATAAACAACGGGGTGAAGCCGGCAATCCGACTCCACCCCGTTGTTTGTTGCCTTACAGCCGGCGCAGGTACTTGCTCAGCTCGTAGGGCGTGACCTGGCTGTTGTATTCGGCCCACTCCTGACGCTTGTTGCGCAGGAAGTATTCGAACGCATGCTCGCCGAGCACGTCCGCCACGAAGTCGGAGCGTTCCATGATCTTCAGCGCTTCGTCCAGCGAACTCGGCAGCGGCTGGATGCCCATGGCCTGTCGTTCCGGATCGGTCAGCTCCCACACGTCGTCGCTGGTCGGCTCGTCGAGCGCCATCTGCTTATCGATGCCGTCAAGACCGGCGGCCAGCAACAGCGAGTACGCGAGGTAGGGATTGGCGACCGGGTCGAGCGCACGGAACTCCATGCGCGCCGAGTTGCCCTTGCCCGGCTTGTACTGCGGGATGCGCAGCAGGGCGGACCGGTTGTTGTGGCCCCAGCAGATGTAGCTCGGCGCCTCGTTGCCGCCCCACAGACGCTTGTACGAGTTGACGTACTGGCAGCACACGGCCGTGATCTCCGCCGCATGGTGCAGAATGCCGGCGGCGAACTGGCGGGCGGTGAGGGACATGTTGAATTCCTGGCCGGCCTCATAGAACGCGTTGGCATCGCCCTCGAACAGGCTCAGGTGCGTGTGCATGCCGGAGCCGGGCTTGTCCGCGAGCGGCTTGGGCATGAAGCTGGCGTGGATGCCGCGCTCCAGGGAGATCTCCTTGACCACCGTGCGGAAGGTCATGATGTTGTCCGCCGTGGTGAGCGCATCCGCGTACCGCAGGTCGATCTCGTTCTGGCCGGGGCCCGCTTCGTGGTGCGAGTATTCCACGGAGATGCCCATCTGCTCGAGCAGGTTCACGGTGGCGCGGCGGAAGTCCATGCCGGGGCTGCGCGGCACGTGGTCGAAGTAGCCGCCGTCGTCGATCGCCTTGGGAGCCTGCGACCAGTCGTCCTGATTCTCGAACAGATAGAATTCGATCTCCGGATGCACGTAGAACGTGAAGCCCTTGTCCTTCGCCTTGGCGAGGGCGCGCTTGAGCACGTGCCGAGGATCGCCCAGACTCGGCTCGCCCTCCGGGGTGAGGATGTCACAGAACATGCGGGCGGTGCCCTGAGGTCCGCCCCGCCACGGCAGGATCTGGAAGGTGGACGGATCCGGCTGGACGATCATGTCGTCCTCGGAAACACGCGTCATGCCTTCGATCGCCGAACCGTCGAAACCGAGCCCTTCCTCGAACGCAGCCTCCAACTCCGCAGGTGCGATCGCCACGGACTTCAACGTGCCCAACACATCGGTGAACCACAAACGAATGAAGCGCACGTCGCGTTCCTCGACCGTGCGCAAAGCAAACTCTTGCTGTTTATCCATGCGGACCATGGTGGCATGACATTATTTCATCGTTCGTTAACATGTCGCGGCTTGGAGGGGCGCCGATGGGTATGCTGGAGCCTATGAGCGAGAAGAGCAGCAAGCATGCGGCGGGCGAAACGGCGCCGGCGCACTACGAGTCGAAACTGGCCGCGGAGGCGCCGCAGGAGTATCCGCAGATCGACGTGCGTTCCTGGACGGAGGCGCCGGATCCGCGCGACCGTGCCAAGGCCGGCATCGCGGCCCGCGCCAAGGCGCCGCTGGAGAAGCACGCGTACTGGCAGGTGCGCGAGGGGCGTCGGGATGTGATCGGCCTGCTGGAGGAGCAGTCGATGCAGCGAGTGCCGGACCTCATCCCCCTGCGCTACGCCCGCATGAGCGTGAGCCCGTTCACGTTCTACCGTGGCACGGCGCTCATCATGGCGAACGATCTGGCGCGCACCCCCGTCACCGGCATTCCGGTGCAGGCGGTGGGCGACGCGCACATCGGCAACTTCGGCATCTTCCGCTCCCCCTCCGCCCGGCTCGTGTTCGACGTCAACGACTTCGACGAGACGGCGACCGGCCCGTGGGAGTGGGACGTCAAGCGTCTGGCGGTGAGCGTGGAGGTGTGCGGACGGGCGAACGGCATCAAGCCCAAGGCCCGGCAGGCCGCAGTGGCCCGCTGCGTGCACACGTACCGCAACCGCATCGACCAGTTCTCCAAGATGGACTATCTGGAGGCATGGTACGACCATCTGGACGTGGATCACACGCTCGACCGCTATGAGAGCACGCAGGACGGCCGGCGCAACCGCACGCTGCGCACGGCCGCCATGAAGGCCGCGCTCAAGGATTCGGACCATGCGGCCGCCAAGCTCGCGCACTATGAGGGCGATCGCCTGCGCTTCAACATCAATCCGCCCGAACTGGTGCCGATCGACAGGCTCGCGCACTATGCGGACGTCGATGCGCTGCAGGCACGGATCGACACGCTGCTGGAGAACTACAAGGACAGCCTGTACGACGACCGCCGCCGCGTACTGGAACACTACCGTTACCATGATGCCGCCCGCAAGGTGGTGGGCGTGGGTTCCGTGGGCCAGCGCGCCTGGGTGGCGATCCTGACGGGACGGGACATTGACGACCCGCTGATCCTGCAGATGAAGGAGGCCACCGATTCGGTGCTCGAACGCTTCTGCGGCAAGAGCCCGTACGCCACGCACGGCGAGCGCGTGGTGCAGGGGCAGAAGCTCATCCAGTCCACGGCGGACGTGCTGCTGGGATGGTCATCGTTCACGGCGGAGGACGGTCTGCCGCGCGACTACTACGTACGTCAGCTGTGGAACGGCAAGGGGTCGATCGACATCGACCATCTCAACGATCTGGCGCTGTCCGATCTGGGCCGCATGTGCGCATGGTCGCTGGCGCATGCGCATGCGCGCACCGGCGATTCGACGGCGATTGCGAACTATCTGGGCGGTTCGGACGAGTTCGATCAGGCGATCGCCTCGTTTGCGGTGAGCTATGCGGACCAGACCGAGGCCGACTACGCGGTGTTCAAGTCGCTGATCAAGCAGGGCGAGCTGCCCTGCGCCTAGCCGGCGACGATAAGGGGCCGACCGACGCGCGCGGATTCAAGGCGCACCGAGGGAAGGCGTGCCGAGGCACGTCGAGCGCCGAAGAAAGACGGCATACGCGCCGTCGATCGGCGACGGTGTCAGGCGGCGACCTTGAGGGCCTCCTCCAAGGTGAACGCCCGGGCGTACAGCGACTTGCCGAGGATGGCGGAGTCAACGCCGAGGTCCGCCAGCTCGCGGATGGCCTTGAGGTCGTCCAGCTTGGCGATGCCGCCGGATGCGGTGACCTTGGCGTCGGTGCGTTCCGCGACCTCCTTCAGCAGGGTGAGATTCGGGCCGCTCATCATGCCGTCACGGGCCACGTCGGTGACGACGTAGCGGGAGCAGCCGACGGAGTCGAGGAACTTCATGGTCTCGAACAGGTCGCCGCCCTCCTTGACCCAGCCGCGGGCCGCGAGCGTGTGGCCGCGCACGTCGAGTCCCACGGCCACGCGGTCCCCGTACCGGCGGATCGCGTCGGCGGTCCAGTCGGGGTTCTCCAGCGCCGCGGTGCCGATGTTCACGCGGGCGGCCCCGGCCTCGAGCGCGGCGTCCAGCGAGGCGTCGTCACGCACGCCGCCGCTCATCTCGATGTTCACGCGGTCGCCGAGCTCGTGCACGATCTCGCGCAGCTGGGCGCGGTTGTCGCCGGTGCCGAACGCGGCGTCCAGATCCACGAGGTGGATCCATTCGGCGCCGGACTCCACCCATGTACGGGCGGCCTCGAGGGGCGAACCGTAGTCGGTTTCGGAGCCGGATTCGCCCTGACGCAGGCGGACGGCCTTGCCATCGCGAACATCAACGGCGGGAAGCAACGTGAGAGACATGGGTATGGTCCTTTCTTCGGAGACAATGCTGCCGGGAACAATTCTTCCGTAACGTTTTCCTGAGAGGGAGACCGCCGCAGCCGTCACAGCACGGCGATCCAGTTGCGCAGCAGCCGGGCGCCGGCTTCGGCCGACTTCTCGGGGTGGAACTGCGTGGCGAACACCGGCCCGCGCTCGTAGGCGGCCACGAACCGGCTGTTGCCGTACTCGCACCACGTGACGCGCTGGTCCGACCCGCCGAAGTCGATCTGCTCGCGGGTCAGGTCCGCAGGACTCGCGTCCATGGCCGCATACGAGTGGACGAAGTAGAACCGTTCGTCCCCGACGCCGTCCATGAGGATGCTGCCGGGCGCGGCCTGCACGGTGTCCCAGCCCATGTGCGGTACCACGGGAGCGTCCAGCGGGGCCACGGTTCCGCCGATCAGTCCGAGTCCGTACGCGTTCTCGCCGTGTTCGAGCCCGAGTTCGAACATCACCTGCAGGCCCACGCACACGCCGAGCACGGGACGGCCCGCACGCACGCGATCGTAGATCACGCGGTCGCCGCTCACCTGGGTCAGGCCCTTCATGCAGGCGCCGAACGCACCCACGCCGGGCACCACCAGTCCGTCGGCTTCCAGGGCCTGCCGGTAGTCGGAGGTGAGGGTGACGTCCACGCCGAGGTTCGCGAGCGCGCGGACCATCGAGCGGACGTTGCCGAATCCGTAGTCGAATACCACGATCTTGACCATGTGTTGCGTTCCCTTCGTTCGTTGTTGCATGACGTTCCGTGCGTGCCGTGCCGACCGTGCCCGATGGCGTTACGCGCGGCCGGAGCGGGTGTTCCGAGCGATGACCTCGAGTGCGGCGGCTCGATCGTACTTGCCGCTCGGCACGGCGGCGATGCCTTGGGCCTCGAGCCCGTCGAGGCTCGCGATGCCGAGCATGAGATCCTCCACGAACGGCGCGGTGGAACCGAACAGGACGGGCGGCACGAACTCCTCCCCCGGCTTGCCGTGCACGTACAGATGCGCCTCGAGCTTGTCCGCGCGATTCACCGCGAGCACCACGGCCATGCCGGCCACCACGGTGGTCAGATCCTTCGCGGCCGCCTCCGGACCGTCACCGCTGAGGTTGTCCAGTACGGCCACGGCGCCCTCCTTGGAGGCGAGACATGTGGCGGAGATGTCCGAGAGCTGGCAGAATGCGGCGAGCAGTTCGGCGGAGGCGAGGCGCGTAATGATGACGGCCACCTTCGCCTTGTTGCCGATCAGCCCCTCGAGTTCGTCGTCGAAGCTGAACGCAACGTCCTGCCCGTCCAAGTCAGCCCCGGACTGCCCGGCATCCGCCGTAGCGCCGTCCGACCCGTCAGCGCCCGCGACGCCGGATTGCCCCTGCTCGGCGAACTCCTTCTCGAATCCGGCGAGCGCCGCCTCCAGTTCCTCGTCGCTGAAATGGGCCTCGTCGGGGTCGATGTCGTCGTTCTTCCCGGAATCGCTTGCCATCACAGGCTCCCCTTCGTGCTGGGGATGAGGCCCGCGATGCGCGGATCGGGTTCCACGGCGAAGCGCAGGGCACGCGCGAGGGCCTTGAACTCGGCCTCTGCGATGTGGTGCGGATCGCGTCCGGCGAGTACCTGCATGTGCAGGCAGATGCCGGCGTGCAGGGCGATGGATTCCATAACGTGACGCACGAGCGAACCCGTGAAGTGCCCGCCCATCATGCAGTATTCATAGCCCGCGGGCTCGCCGGTGCACACGCAGTACGGACGGCCGGAGATGTCCACCACGGCCTTGGCGAGTGCCTCGTCCAGCGGCACGGTGGCGTCCGCGAACCGGCGGATGCCGCGCTTGTCGCCCAGCGCCTGCTTCAGGGCCTCGCCGAACACGATCGCCACGTCCTCCACGGTGTGGTGCACGTCAATGTCCGTGTCGCCGTGCGCCTTGATGGTCAGATCGATCAGCGAATGCTTGCCGAGGGCGGTCATCATGTGGTTGTAGAACGGCACGGATGTGTCGATGCTCGTCTTGCCGGTGCCGTCCAGATCCAGGCTCAGTTCGACCGACGACTCGCTGGTCTTGCGTACGATCGTCGCTGTTCTTGCCATGATTGCTCAAACTCCTTTACGTATGCCTACGTATGCCGCATGCCCGTGCGGCTAGGCCTGCTCCACCAGTCGCAGCACTTCGACGAACGCCTCGCGGAAGCGTGCCATCTCCTCGTCGGTGCCCATGCACACGCGCAGCCAGCCGTCCGGGCCGACCACGCGGATGAGCACGCCGCGCCTGAGCAGCTCCTCGAAGATGCGGTCGCGGTTGTCGAAGTGCCCGCCGAAGAGCAGGAAGTTCGACTGGGATTCGGCCACCTCGAGCGGCTGGCCCTTATAGGTCTGTTCGCGCAGCCATGCGGCGGTGGCGTTGCGGGTCTCGCGCAAGTGGGCCACACGACTGAGCTGCTCGTCGGTGTGCTCGAAGGCGGCGAGTGCGGCGGCCTGCGTGACGGCGGACAGATGGTACGGCATGCGTACGATGCGCACGCAGTCGATGATCCCCTTGCTGGCGGCCAGATAGCCCACGCGGGCGCCGGCGAACGCGAACGCCTTGCTCATGGTGCGGCTGACGGCCAGGTTCGGATGGTCCTTGACCAGCGTGACCGCGCTCGGCGTGCCCGGGTCGCGGAACTCCACGTACGCCTCGTCCACCACGAGCACCGGGTGCACGCCTTCGGGGGCGCCTTCCACGTCCGCGGTCTCGCACGCGGCGAGCAGACGCTTCAGGTCGTCCATGGCGAGCGGCGTGCCGGTCGGATTGTTGGGGGACGTGATGAGCACCATGGCGGGCTTCACCTCGCGGATCGCCTCGACGGTGCGGTCCACGTCGAGCGTGAAGTCCGGATTGCGGTGCGCGAGCCTCCACGTGGTGAACGTGTCACGCGCGTACTCGGGGTACATGGAGTACGTGGGGTCGCAGCCGAGCGCGATGCGCCCCGGGCCGCCGAACGCCTGGAACAGCTGGAGCATGATCTCGTTGGAGCCGTTGGCGCCCCACAGCTCGTCCACGTCCAGCTTCACGCCAGATTCGCGCTCGAGGTACGTGGCGAACGCGCGGCGCAGCTCGATGTGCTCGCGGTCAGGGTAGCGGTTCAGGGTCGGCGCGATCTCGCGCACGCGGCGGGCGATCGTGTCGCATACGGCCGGTTCGGGGGCGTACGGGTTCTCGTTGACGTTGAGGCACACGGGAACGTCGAGCTGCGGGGCGCCGTACGGTTCCTCGCCGATCAGGTCGTTGCGCAGCGGCAGGCTTGCGGGAATGGTGCTCATTTGAGACCGGCTTCCTTCTCCTGCGCGTCCAGGGTGGCCTTGTCGTACGGGTCCTTCACGAAACGGGACAGCACGCACTCGCCGTGGGCGGGCAGGTCCTCGGAGACGGCGAACGCGTTGATGCGCGCGGCAAGCGCCTTGAGGCCCTCCTCGTCGTATTCGATCACTTCGACGGGCTTCATGAACGTGTGTACGCCGAGCCCTGCGGCGAAGCGGGCGGTGCCGCCGGTGGGCAGCACGTGGTTGGAGCCGGACATGTAGTCGCCCAGCGGCACCGGGGAGAACGGGCCGCGGAAGATGGCGCCGGCGTTCTTGATGCGCTTGACCACGGCGTCCGCGTCCGCTGTCTGGATCTCCAGATGCTCGGCCGCGTAGGCGTTGGCCGCGTCGATGGAATGGTCCAGATCGTCGGTGAGCACGATGGCGGACTGGCGGCCGGACAGGGACGTGGCCACGCGTTCGGCGTGCTCGGTGCGCGGTACGCGGCGCTTGAGGTCCGCCTGCACGGCGTCGGCGACGGTCTCGGAGTCGGTGAACAGCACGGAACCGGCGAGCTCGTCGTGTTCGGCCTGACCGATGAGGTCGGCGGCCACGAGGCTGGGATTTGCGGTTTCGTCCGCGATGATGCCGATCTCGGTGGGGCCTGCGACCGCGTCGATGCCCACGAAGCCGGAGACGAGCGACTTGGCGGTGGCCACGAAGATATTGCCCGGGCCGGTGATCTTGTCCACCGGGTCGCACAGCACGTCGCCATCCTGCGGCTCGGAGCCCTTGGCGCCGTAGGCGAACATGGCGATGGCCTGGGCACCGCCGACCGCGTACACCTCGTCCACTCCCAGAATGGCGCACGTGGCGAGGATGGTCTTGTTCGGCAGGCCCTTCGCATCGTCGCGCGACGGCGGGGTGGCGATGGCCAGCGATTCGACGCCGGCGGCCTGTGCGGGCACCACGTTCATGATCACGCTGGACGGGTAGACGGCCTTGCCGCCGGGCACGTACAGGCCCACGCGCTGGATGGGGATCCAGCGTTCGGCCACGCGGGCGCCGGGGGCCAGATCGGTGTGGAAATCCTTGGGGACCTGGTTGGCGGCCACCGCGCGGGCGCGGCGCACCGATTCCTCGATCGCGGAACGGACCTCCGGGTCCAGAGTTTCGAGCGCGGCGGTCATCGCCTCGGCGGGCACGCGCAGATGCTCCGGACGCACGTGGTCGAACTTCTCCTCGAAGTCGCGCAGGGCCGCGGCGCCGCGAGCCTTCACGTCCTCGAGAATGGGACGCACCAGATCGGACGCCTCGGAGGTACCCATGTCGGCGCGCGGCATGGCGGCCAGCAGCTCGGCGCGGGTGAGGCTCTTGCCCCTCAGGTCAATGATTCGCATGTAGTTGTCGCTCATACCCGTCAAGTGTAGGGTCGCGTTGTGACGAACGCATGGGTTTTTCCGGCTTTTCACCACAACGTGAGACTGCATGGTGCAGCCTCGGCGTTTTTTGCGGGCGGCTGCCTGAAGGCGTCGTCAGAACAGGCGCAGCTCCTCGTCCGGATGAGTGTCCGGATGGGCGGCCAGATCGCGGTCGACCCACGCCATGATCAGATCCGCGAGCCGGCCGATCTGCCCGTCCGTAAGCGCAACGCCCCTGGGAATGCCGTGCCACTTGGCGATGCACCCGCGGCAGCAGGTGGCGGTGGCGTGCTGGGCGGTGAACACCGGGTGCCCGCGCCACGGAGTCTGCCGCCCGTCGTTGCGCGGTTCGGCGGCGCCCACGCGTTCGCGCAGCAGTTCGCGCGCATGCCGGTCGATCACCTCGCGTCCCTTGTCCCGCGCGTAGGCACGATCCTTGGCGCTCAGCGTGAACCTGGCGCGGAACGCGGAATGCGAGAGGCGTTCCAGCGTTTGCGCGATCCAGCGCCGTTCGTCCTCGGAGGCTTGTTCTCGCTCAGACGTTACCGCGCGCCTTCTGGTCGGCCCACGACTGGGACTGCACGTAGGTGACCGGATCGGCGCCGATGCGGCCCTCCGGGGCGTCGAGCGCGTCGATGGCGGCGAGCTCGGCGGCCGTCAGGTCGAAGCCGGCGGAGGCGAGGTTCTGGCGCATGCGCTCGGGGTGCTTGGACTTGGGGATGATGATGCGGCCGGACTGGGTGTGCCAGCGCAGCACCACCTCGGCCGGGGTGACGCCATGCGCCTCGGCGGCCTGCACGATCGGCTCGGCGGACATGTCCCCGCCGTGGCCGAGCGGACTCCACGCCTCCACCGCAATGCCATGTTCCTTGCAGTACGCGCGGGTGGCAGGCTGGGAGTAGCGCGGGTGGTTCTCGATCTGGTTGACGGCCGGCAGCTCGCCGGAATCCTCCTTGAGCGCCTCGAGGTGCTCCGGCAGGAAGTTGCTCACGCCGGGCACGCGCACCGCGCCCTCGTCGCGCAGCTTCAGGAGCGCCTTCCAGGTCTGGCGGTAGGCGTCGATGCGCGGCATGGGCCAGTGGATGAGGAACATGTCCACTACGTCGAGCCCGAGTTTGCGGCGCGACTCCTCGAAGGCGATGAGCGCCTGATCGTAGCCCTGGTCGCAGTTGCGCAGCTTGGTGGCCACGAACACCTTGCCCGCCATGCCGGTGGCCTTGAGTGCCGCACCCACGGCCTCCTCGTTGTAGTAGGCGGCGGCGGTGTCGATGTGCCGGTAACCGATCTCCAGCGCCTTCTCCACTGCCTTCTGGGTCTGGTCGACGGGAATCTGGAAGGTGCCGAAGCCGATCTGCGGGATCACGGTGTGTGCCCGGTCGTTGAGTGTCAGTTCGGGGGAAGTGGGTTCAGTCGTCATCGTCCGTCCTTTCCTTGCCGGCAGCGGGTCCGGCGGTTTTCCGGTTCCGCTACCGATCATACGGCGATCCGTTCCGATCCGTCCGCCGTTTCCCTCCGTTGGCACGGGAGATGTTCCGCCCATTACCATGTTTGGTAGGCCCTGATGGTCGGGGCCGGGTCGCCGGTTCCGGTATGACTCTCTCGCCCTGTCGTTGATGATCCGGGGGGTGTTGTCGCCGGGAACGGGGACGTTCGCAGACCGCTG
>NZ_JBKEVR010000025.1:0-14117 GCF_056357235.1 Bifidobacterium sp. LH_389 | reverse complement strand
TCTCCACCCCATGCGACGGATCCGTCGAACCATCCGAGTTCAGCCACAGCGAACCCCCGCACGGCGCCGGGAAACCCCTGCCGAACGCCAGCAGGTCATCCCCCACCGCCTTCAAAAACGCATCGTTCTGCGCGGTACCCAACACATACGCCGCAGGATCCGTCTGATGCTCAACAGCCATGTCATATCCTTTCGTCATTGAAACGGGACAGTCATTTACTTGTTAAAGACTTTAACATATCAAGGTGCGCGACACACAGCAGCGCACAGCACCCACGGGAGCAACCAGCGGGATGACACAGGCCGCGGATACCCACTCGCAGGAAAGCGCACGTCGAATCAGCCGCTACGCCGTCCGCCGCCGGCCATCCCGCACGAATTCCGTAGGCGCCTCAAGAAAATGCTCCACAGCCAGCGACGCGGCTCCGCGGCGCCACAAACCGTCACGCGGCTTCGATGCGCACGTTCTCGCACGCCACGGAGGCGCCGTTGAGCATCAGGGCGTTCCGCTCGCACGCGATCTTCCGGTCGCCGCCCTTCCATGGGCGCACGTCGAACTCACCCGAACCTTCGAACGGGTTCGATGCCGCGAGTCGCACGTCGCGCAGCACGATGTTCCGAATGGCGTCCGGCCGCTCGGCATAGGCGAACAGGCCATAGCCGCACGCGCCCTCGATGCGCTCGAACAGCACGTTCTCGATCGCGCAGTCGGTCAGGTCCGTCGCTTCGTCGCGCGGCAGCAACGTGAGGTACATCGCCTCCGCGGAGCCCCACCATTCCTTGCTGAACGTCTTGGTGGTGATGGACACGTCGCGGAACATGATGTTCCTCGCGCTGCCGCGGTCGCGCAACTGAAACGCGAGCGCGCGGTTGGAATTGCGGATTTCGATGCGTTCGAACGAGCAGTTCTCGAAGTTGCCGAAGCTGCTGCTGCCGAACTTGATCGCGGAACTCTGCGATTCGATGTGGCAGTCACGCACCCACAGGTTGACGCAGTCGCCGTACCGGGCGGTCTCCTCGGTGCATTTGGGGCAGATGCCGTCGTCGCCGGTGAGGATGGTGCACCGCTCGATCACCGTGTTGCGGCAGCGGTCCACGTCGATGCCGTCCGTGTTCGGCATGCGCATCTCGTTGCGAATCGTGACGCCGCGGACGGCCGTGTCCTCGCAGCCGACCAAGTGGATGGTCCAGAACGGGGCGTTGCACACCGTCACGTCACTGATGCGGCTTCCCGTGCAGTGCTCGAGGTAGACGGTCATCGGACGCGGATAGGCATAGGACTTCAGGTGCGGCTCGTCGCCCTGGCCGGGCAGGATGAACTGCTCGTAGTTCCCGTCGATCGCACCCGGACCGGCGATGCGCACGTCCCTGCAATCCTTGGCGTAGAGGAACGCGCAGATCGGCGTCTCGTTCGCATTGAGCTCGAACGGACCGGGACGGCGGCGGTACGTCGCCTCGTCGCCACTGGCCCTGAGCGTAACGCCCTCGCCCAGGAACAGCTCCACACCGCCCCTCAGCTCCAGCCCGTCGCACAGGTACACGCCGGGGCGACCGAGCGCAACCCGCCCGCCCCCGGACGCCGCACACTCGTCGATGGCCCGCTGCAGCCGCGCGGCGAACGCGGCCGGCGCTGCGGACAGCGTGGATTCAGGGGATTCAGATGAAAACGCGGCGAGAAAGTCAATGTTCATGAGGCCTCCCGAGGTCCCTCGCTGTGCGATCCGTCATCGGCGAGCGCCCGTGCAACCATGTGCCGGACGTCGTCCAGTGATCATCATCCCCCGCCCTTTTGACATTTTTTCTCACGATGATAAAATATGAGCCAACACGAAGCCACTGCGCATCGGCGCAATCGCCAAGAAAGGAGGGTGCAATGAGCGCCACGACGTTCATCCCCCCGGCGTCGGCATCCCCCATTGTAGTCTCCACCAACCGCGCGGCCATTCTGGAGACGCTGTGCCACGCCACGGAACTCTCCCGCTTGGAACTGTCCGAGCGCACGGGCATCTCCATTCCCACGGTGCACAGACTCTGCGCACAGCTGGAAAGGGAAGGGTTCATCGCAGCCAGGGGCGAAAAGCGGGACGGCAACAAAGGCCGCCCGATCAGCCTGTTCCGCTTTCGGTCGGAAAGCCACGCGGTCCTCGCCGTGGCCATACGCTCCGACCGCATGCTCGGGGCACTGGTCGGGCTCGACGGCACGGTGCTCAAGCATCTGCAATCCCCCTGCCGGCGCGACGGCGAGGACAGGACCTGCAACTACGTGGCCACCGCCATCGACCTGCTGCGCACGTTGCAACGCCATGCGCAGGACGCCGGCATCCCCTGCCACGGCATAGGCGTATCCGTGCCGGGCATCGTGCAGCCCAACGGATTGGTGAGCCACGCCCCGGAACTGGGCTGGGTGGACGTGCCGCTGTCCTCCATTCTGGAGGAGTCGTTCAACGAGGAGATCTTGGTGGAGAACAACGCCAACGCCTTCACCTACGGCGAATGGTCGCGCGGCATTGCGCGGGGCCGCAACCCGGTCGTCGGCTTCTTCCCGGAACGAGTCGGCGTGGGATCCGGCATCGTGTTCGACGGCGGCATCCTGCATGGCTACCGGGGAGGCGCCGGCGAGGTGGGCTCCATGCTGACCGCCGAAAGCTCCATGAACGCCTACCATCTGAGCGCCGGGGATCTGGAGACGCGGTTCGCGCAACTGATCGCCCAGAACCCGGACGAAAACCCCGCAGTGCGGCGGCAGCTTCAGGAACTGACCATACTGTCCATCGCCAACATATCCGCGCTCATCGATCCGGAGACCATCGTGATCAGCCCGTCGATTTCCAGGGCGGGCGCACGCAGGCTCATCGACGCGGCCAAGGAGCGGCTGGCGGGGCGCATACCCCATGTGCCGCAGATCGTGCTGTCGCAGCTGGGCGACATGGCTCCGATCATCGGCGTGGGCGAACTGATCGCACAACGAGTACGAGGAGGCATCTTCAATGGCTAAGGCCACCACAATCACCCTGACCAGACCGACCGACACCGCCGTCCCCGGACCGACCGACACCGCCGCCGACCGGATTGCGGTGGGCGTGGACGTGGGCGGCACCAAGACGCAGATCACC
The DNA here is from genome assembly GCF_056357235.1 of Bifidobacterium sp. LH_389. Taxonomy (NCBI): domain Bacteria; kingdom Bacillati; phylum Actinomycetota; class Actinomycetes; order Bifidobacteriales; family Bifidobacteriaceae; genus Bifidobacterium; species Bifidobacterium sp. LH_389. Next base: position 11,004 of record NZ_JBKEVR010000025.1, on the reverse strand, counting down.
GTGATGCGCGGGCGCACCGAACTCGCCGACACCGTGATCGCCACGCCGTCGTGGCGGCGCTACAGCGAAACCGTGGACGCCGACGACATGGCCAACCTCGTCCGGCTCATCAACGCCGAACTGGGCAAAGCCACGAGCAGCGCGCCGGACACCGCCGCCCGGGTGCCGGCCACCCTGTGCGTGGGCCTGCACGGCGCGGACACCCCCGCCCAGACGCGCGAAGCCCAGCGGATCATCGCCGACGGGTTCCCCGGCACGGCGCTCGTGGTCAACGACGCAGAGCTCATCAGCCACGCCGGAGACGCGGACACCACCATGAGCCTCATTCTGGGCACCGGAGCCATTGTGGTGGGGCGTGCGGCGGACGGTACCTTGGCCAAGGCCGACGGCTACGGGTGGATGCTCAGCGACTTCGGCAGCGCCCCCTCGCTGGCACGCGAATCGGTGCGGGCCATTCTGGAATACGCGATCGACGCCAGCGAGGCGGAGGCCTTGTCCGACCCGTTGGGTGCACTGTTCGCCAAGGAGCTGGACGCCGTGACCGTCACGGACATCTCCGTGGCCTTCACCTACCGGGCCAGCGAAACCGGGTGGGGAGATTTGGCGCCGCTCGTCTTCCAAGCCCTCGAACAGGGTTCGATGCTTGCGGAACGCGTAGTCTCGCTGACCATCGGGCGGATCGTGGCATGCATCAACGCCGTGCTGTCCCAGGGAGCCGTGGGGGACGCCGTGGTGGCGGCGGGTGGCGTGATCACCCACCAGCCGCAGTTCGAACGGCTGCTGCGCCGGGCCATGTTGGAGGACTGCATCCGCCCGATGCGTCTGGAGATCCTGCGAAACCCGCCCGTCCGGGGCGCACTCGCGCTGGCGAGGAGCCTGTAGCCGGACAAGACGGGCAAGCCGGGCAGAACCGGCAGGACGACGGTCAAACGCGAACCGGGCCGTGGCGCCAAGCGGATCAGTACGATCCTCCCCGATGCCACGGCCCGGCCATATCCGGCATTGCACAGTGCGGTCACATCACGCGGTCACATCACCATGACCGTGGCACCCACCAGCAGCACGACCAGACCGACGGCCACGCGAGGCACCTGTCCCTTGGCCGTTTCCTTGAGTATGATCGCCCCCATCAGCGTGGAAACGGCCACGTTGAACTGGGAGAGCACGAAGGCGTTCACCATGCCGTTCATGGACATGGACATGAGATAGGTGGCCGCGGCCACGGAGAAGATGAGACCGCCGGAGATGTTGCTCACCGTGCGGCCGTCGCACACCTCCCTGCGCTGCGTGGCGCCGATGAGGAACGCCGAAATGAGCATGCCCAGCGCCTGGGGCAGGAAGCCCTCGAGCTTGCTGTCCACGCCGGTCACCATCAGGGGGAACGCGGAATACAGCCAGTAGCCTGCGGTGGTGAGGACAAGCACGGCGTAGTCGCGCAGCTTCGCCGTGGCTTTGGCGCTGCCCCCGCCGTTGGTAAGGAACACGCCTGCGATGATGAGCACCAGCGCGAGCAGGCTTTTGAGGATGTCCCACCTGCCATTCCACTCGCCGAAGAACAACCCGCCGATGATGCTGTTGCCCACGATCTGCAATGCGGTGGACAGCGGCATGGTGATGCTCACGCCGAGACGGTCGTAGCAGTAGTACTGGCCGGCCTGCCCGAAGCTCCAGCAGAAGCCGGACAACAGGAACAGCACCCATACGGATGCGCTCACGCTGAACCCGCAGACCACGTGCACGGCGGCCGCCACGAAGACGATGCCGATGGTGGTGCCGATGAGTTGCTGACGGAACGTGCCTCCGGTGACCCTTTGCAGCCAGACGGGCAGGACGCCCCAGAATAGGGCCGGCATGATGCCGATGATGATGGCCATGAATACACCTCATTGTGTGAAAACGACTGTGCGAAAACGCAAACGGGCAGCCGGAACGCCGTATGACGTTCCGGCTGCCCGAGCGAGGATGGAAGGAAATCAGGGAAGGAAGAGCAGTCCGCGACCCCGGTTACTCGAGGCTGCGGAAGGTGACGGACACGGTGAACGCGCCCGACGTGAGCCCGCTGAACACGATGGACGTGCCGGGCATCCGGTCATTGCCGCCCACGTAGGTGACGGTTTCGCCCGGATCATAGGAGGTGGGCGCCACCGGCTGCTCCTCGCCGTGACTGATGACCAGCTCCGCGCTCTCGGCGCGCACCACCACGTCCTGCCCCGCAATCGCATGCAGTTCTCCGTTGACGGTTTCCACGCCGGACACCACCTGCAATCCCTCGCCAGCCACGCCGATCTTGCAGGCGAAGCTGGTGTGAGGCCCGTCGAAGCGGGCGGCAAGGTCGAAGCCGTCCGGGCGCACGCGGGTTTCCACAGTGGACTCGAGGCTCATGTCGTCGCGATGGCGGCGGTCGTAGGCCATCTGGGCGAAGAACCGTCCCTCGTAACTCATGGGGTACGAGCCGTCCTCGCGGCACTCCTCGGCCGGCAGCGGCTGGTAGTAGCCGCTGGTCCGGGTTTCGCGCATGGTCCAGGTCAGGCCGTCGCGTTCGATGGCATCCGGGCGCAGCGGGCCGATGTCGAAGAAGTCCGGTGCGATGCGCACGCCGGTGACGGTGAGCTGCGGCGTATGGAAGTCAACCAGCGTGGCGTTGTTCGCCAGACCGGAAGCCACCCGGTAGGTGGCGTTGAAGTCGGACCCTGCGTACACGGAAGCGGTCACCCGGGGCTTGCCGATCGTACCGTCCAGACGCACGCGGGACAGGCGGCTCTCGGCGAAGTCCACGACGGCGGGCAGGTCGCCCGTGCCGTCGGCTGCGGCCGGCAGCGTTTCGCCCACACGCGGGTCCACCAGATATTCGGCCAGATGGCGGGCCGGGTCGGCGATGTCCCGCGACGAGAGTTCGGCGGCGAATGCGGCGATCGTCGCATCGCCGCTCACCACGGCCAGCAGTCGCGCCTGCGAAAGGAACGGTTCGGGATCGAAGGATGCGAACTGGTCCTGACGACGGGACTGCACGGTCTCCACACTGCCGTCCGGCTGCATGAGCGCGGCGATGGCAATCAGGTTGCGACGGACCATGTCCAGGAACTCCGGTTCCGGCAGACGGCGGGCCATGGAGACGAGACTCGGGTTGGAGACATGCGAGGCGTACAGGGGACTGCGCTCCGAGTACAGGCCGTCGGGCTGGATGTCAATGCGTTCGGCCAGCCACTGGCGGGCGCGGGCGGTGAGGGCCGGCTCGTGCAGCACCATGCCGAGCCCCACCAGCGCGCCGGAGATCTCCCAGCGGTGGTTGGGCGTATGGATGCCGCCCGTCAGCATGGCCGGGGACGCCTTGCGCGCAATGGCGAGCAACGGTTCTCGAACGGCGGCCGCAATCTCCGCGGGGCAATCGACCTTGTCCAGCAGTTCGAGGGTGAGGCATACGTCGTTGAGCGTGAATGCGCTGTCCGGAGGGGAGACCAGATTGTCTCCGCCCGAGAACAGCCCGCCATCCAGCTGCAGGGCGGCCAGATGGCGCACCAAAGCTTTCAGCCCCGTCATGACCGTGCCGTCGGCGTCGGATCCCGTCACCAGTTCCGGAGCCACGGCGGACAGTGCCGTCACCCCCTTGATGAGTTCCATGGTGGGCCGGTGGGACAGTCGGGCCACGGTGACCGGATCGGCGGTGACATCCACCACGTCCCGCACGATGATGCGGCGTGCGGCGTCAACCAGTTTGGCAACGTATTGTTCGTCCTTCACGATTCTTCCCTTCTGTGGCGTGCGGCCGGAGCCCTATGGCGTCCGACCGCACGGCATGACTCGGATTGCCGGCGGTTCCCCGTCAGCCCTTGAACGCGGCGTCCGTGTCGGAGCCGACGATGTACTTCTGGAACACGATGAAGATGAGCACCAGCGGGATCATCGAGATGATCGAGGCGGGCAGCAGCACGGCCCAGTTGATCTTTTCGGCGCCCACCAGGCTGCGCAGGGCAACCTGCAGGGTGAAGCGCTTCGGATCGTTGAGCACCAACAGCGGCCAGATGTAGTCGTTCCAGCGCCACTGGAAGGAGAAGATGGCGAGGGTCACGATCACCGGCTTGGAGATGGGCAGCATCACGCGGGTGAAGATCTGCATCTCCGAGGCGCCGTCCACGCGGGCGGCCTGCATGAGCTCGTCCGGCACGGTCTGGAAGAACTGGCGGAACATGAAGATACCGGTCGCGGTGATGATCGAGGGCACGATGATACCGGCGAGCTTGTTGTACAGACCGAGGTTCTTGACCACCAGGAACGCCGGGGACATGATGACCTCGGTGGGCAGCATGGTGGTCAGCAGGATGCCGATGAAGAACGTGCGGGTCCACCAGTAGTCGTACTTGGCCAGCGCGTAGCCGGTGGTGGCGCTCACCGCGATGGTGAGGATGGTGGTGATGATGGCGACGATGGCCGTGTTGCCGAAGTACTGGGCGAAGTCGACGGTCTCCCACGCCTGCGCGTATCCGGAGAAGTCCCAGTGCCGCGGGAAGAAGCTCAGCGGCACGGTGAACAGCTCGCCGGCGCCCTTGAACGACGACAGGAGCAGCCAGAACACCGGGAAGGCGAAGCAGATCACCATGAACCACAGGGCGATGGTGACGGGAGCCTTGTCGCGGATCTTGGCCTTGAGGGCGCCCTTGGGGGTGGTGCCCTGCTGGTTGGCGGATGCAGCTGCGTTGCTCATCACTTACCTCCGTTCCTCTTGTTGAACCACATCTGGATCAGGGAGACGATCACCAGAATGACCATCAGCACCATGGATGCGGCCGAAGCGTAACCGATCTTGGATTCCGTGAAGCCGGTCTCGTAGATGTACTGCACCACGAGTCGGTTGGACGTGCCGGGGCCGCCGCCGTTGAGGGACTGGACCATGGCGAATTCCTTGATGCCGTTGATGGTGCCGAGCAGCACCACCATGAACGTGGTGGGCGCAATGCCGGGAAGCGTGATGTGCACGAACTTCTGCCAGCCGTTGGCGCCATCCAGCGCGGCGGCCTCGTACAGCGAGTCGGGCACGTTCTTGAGTGCGGTGATGAACAGCATCATGTTGAACGCCATGCCGGCCCACGTGCCGGCGAGCACCAGCACCACGAAGGCCAGGTTGGAGTTGGTGGCCCACGGCAGGGCGGGCCCGCCGAGGTTCTGGATCACCTGGTTGACGATGCCGAAGCCCTCACCGAACATCCAGCGCCAGATCAAACCGGTGATGATGGGGGAGACGAGCCACGGGATGAAGAACAGGACCTTGGCCAGCCCCGCGCCGATGGACTTGCGGTTCGTGACCAGCACGGCGGCGAGCAGCGAGACGCACACGTTGAGCGGCACCGCGCACAGGATGTATTCGAAGGTGCGCAGCAGGGACGCCCAGAATGCGTCGTCCTGCAGCAGCTTCGCGTAGTTGGACAGGCCCACCATCTTGTAGCGGCGGGTGCCCTTGTAGTTGGTGAACGAATAGTACAGGCCGGTGGCTGCGGGCCAGATGAAGAAGATGGCGTACAGCACCATCGCCACGCCGGTGAGCGCCAGAGGAGCCGCGATGGGGTTCTTGAGCTTGCTTGTTTTCTTGCCTACCGCCCTGCCGGCCTTGACGGTGGCGTCCTGTGCGGACTGTGCCATGGAAATCCTCCTGATCGATGTGACGAGGGAATGGATGCCGCCGGGCGGGCGGAAAAAGGGAACGAAGTTCCCGTCCGGCGGCATCGTGCGGGGAAGGGAAAGGGACTACTCGTCGAGCGCGTAGGACTCGGTGAAGCGCTTCTCCATGTTGGCGATGGCGGTGTCCACGTCCTGCTCGCCGGTCAGGTACTTGACGGTTTCGGACTTCATCGGATCCTCGCCGAGCACGGCACCCTGCAGGGCCAGCTCGAGCTGCGTGGTGATCTGGTGGGCGGAGACGGACTGGTCGGCCTTGGCGATCTCATCCTGGTACATGCGGAAGTCGTCGAGACGGTCGGCGTAGTTCGGCTCAATGTCCTCGAGGGCGGGCAGGTAGCTGCCGATCTCGCAGAACTTGGTGTAGTTCTCCGTGCTGTAGAACCAGTCGAGGAACTTCTTGCCCTCGTTGCTGAAGCTCACCATGTAATTGGTGCCGATATTGGTGGCGCGGGTGGGCTGGGACGGCATGGGCACGGTCTTCCACTCGAAGCTGGTGATGGAATTGATGAAGTCGGAGATCTGCCAGTTGCCGGAGTAGTAGGCGGCCACCTGACCGGACTTGAACAGGGCGGACGGGTCGTCGTTGGACGCCCACACCGACTTGGGCATGATCTTGTCGTCGTCGATCTTCTTGAGGAACTCGAGCGCGGTCTTGGCGCCGGCGTCAAGCTTGTAGGTGCCGTCGGACTGCTTCTGCACGCCCTTGGAGCCGAACTGGTACATGAAGGAGCGCTCGCGGTGCGAGGAGGCGTCCATGACCATGCCGTACTTGGCGCCGGTGGCGGCCTGCACCTTGGTGACGGCGTCGATGAACTCATCCCAGGTCCAGGATTCGTCGGAGGTCTTGGGGTAGGAGACGCCGGCCTTGTCGAACAGCGAAGTATTGAGCATCAGGCCGACGGCGGTCAGATCGGAGGGGATCGTGAGCACCTTGCCGTCGGAGGTCTTGGTGATCAGGCTGTCCATGGCCTTGTGGCTGGTGGCGAGGTCGGACAGGTCGATCAGCTCGTCGGTCCACACGGGGTTGACCTGGGGCACGCGGGCCACGTCGGGCAGGTCGTCGGCCTTGCCGGCGTTGGCGATCTTGGTGTTCAGATCGTCGTAGGGGACCTCCATGAGGTTGACCTTGACGCCGGTGGCCTTCTCGTATTCCTTGGCCATGGTGGCGTAGGCACCGTTCTGATCGTCGGACATGGTCAGGGTGACCACGCCGTCGTCCGCCACGCCGCCGGTGTGGTCGCTGGCGGTGTCGTCGCCGCCGGACGCGCCGCAAGCCGTCATGGCGAGGACGGCGGTAATGGCTGCGCCGGTCTTGAGCACGTTGGCGAATTGCTGCATTCTCATCTTTTCACTCCTTTGTGGGCCTGAGTTACGTTTCTCCATTGCGCCGTAACTCTCAGCGTGAGAATTAGTGTATCACAACTTTTTCTCACTTCACAACTCTCATTTCAGTTGTGTTAAGAACACTAATACAAGAAACCTCGGATTTCTGCGGATAAATGCTTTTATATACGCAATGATCGGCATTTGTATCGCAACAAACGATAGTTTTTATGGAAAGTCAATCTTTCCTTCCCTACATTTACCCACCATCTTCATTAACATCTTTAACTATTTAATCAAACCCCAACATCCAACGCGCTGATCCCTCCCGCCCCGCTCACACCGCAAACTGGAAACTTTGACCGCAAAACACCCACCTCGGAGCTCGTTCTACCGGTCAAACTTTCCAATCTACGGATTCGGGACCGCGGATTGGAAAGTTTGAATGTCGGACGCGAGGCGATCGGCGGGCGGGCCTAGCATGGCAGCATGAACAACGACGTCCTCTCCGGCCGCGCAGCCGACGCAGCCGATCGCGCAAGCCAGTCCGTTCTCGGCCGCCCAGCCGGCCCCGACCGTCCCGATGCCAACTACCCCGGCACCAACCGTCTCAGTTCCGGCCGTGCCGACGCCGGCCGGCCCGGTGCCGACGCCGCAGCCGCCTCGCCCGCCGTCGCGCAGGGCAGCGTGCACGGTATTGCGCAGGGCAGTGTGCGTGGCCTCCCCCGCGCGGACTTCGCCCTGTGCGAGCGCTACTTCGGCATGAGTCGCTCCCTGTGGGAGGCAACCGACGCCACACTGCAATGGATGCTCCGCGACCCGGTCGCCCGTCCCTCGCTGGACCGTATCCGCGATCGACTGGTCTGTCACGGCGACGTGGCCGCCGCAGCGGGCGTCTGCCGCACCCTGCGCACCCACGCCTCCGTCTTCGCGCCGAACAGGGCGGCCGCTGACGTCACGCTCGCGGCCGCCATGGCCCACTGCCTGCCCGATGCCATCGGCAACATGAGCGACCGGGGCGTCCCGGATCCGGTGATCGAGGCCACTCTGCGCGACTTCGCCGTCTGGGCCGACGTCTACCGCGAAAAGACCGGCCGGGAAGGAGTCTGGGAGCTGGAGTGGAACCTGCTGTCGCTGACCGGACGCATTCTGCGCATCGGCCGACTGCAGTACGAATCGACCGTGTTCGCGGAACCGTGCTACCTGTTCCGACGCCACGCCGACGGCGGCATCACGGCCCTCACGGCACCCGGCATCCATGAGCTGCCCGAGGGCCGACCGCAGGGCACGAACGGCATGCACACGGACGGGGGCTTCACCACCACGCTGAATCTGAACGGCCGCGAGCTGACCGGCAACGCGATCGACATGGACCGCGGCGTGGCACTTCCCGAGACGGTCCGGCTGAATCTGAACGACGCGGACCTGCTGCTCGCACCCGGCATGCCCGTCACCAACATGCACGTTCCGGCGGACGGGCCGCTCACTCCGAGTGCCGTGAACGATTCCCTGAACCGGGCAAGCGCATTGCTGGAGCGTCTGGGCCGTCGCACGCCCGTGGTCATGTGCGAAAGCTGGCTGCTGGACCCGGCGTTGGAGCGATTCGCCCGCGCGGACGGCAATATCTGCCGGTTCATGCGCCGGTTCCGCAAATTCCCCGTACGCGCGGAACGGCCGATGATCATGGACCGTGTGTTCGGATGGGATTCCGGATCGATCCGTCTTCAGAACCTGCCCGAGCGCACAACCCTGCAACGCTGCCTCAAGGCCTACCTGCTGAACGGCGGCACCGTGCACGACACCGCCGGCGTCACGCTCATGCCGGACGTCCCGCAAGGTCCGCGGCAAACGCGGTAACGGTGACGGGACGAAGACCTCCGGCTTGGCCGCCGCGCGGGCCATGCAGGCCACCAACATACCTACGCCCCGCGCTCCCGCTCGCCCTGCACGAACGCCGTGGGCGATTCGAGGAAATGCTCCACGGCCAGCGACGCCGCTCCGCAGAGCACCGGATCCACGGGCAGGTCACTGAACGTGATGTCCACGCGGGAGGTCAACTCGCGCAGCGCCCGCTCGCGCACCACGCTGCGGACGCGGTCGAGCAGCGGCCGGCCGCCACCTGCAAGGACGTCCCCGATGACGATCATGCGCGGATTGTACCCGTTCACCGCAATCACGCACCCGTAGCCGATGTACGTGCCGATCTCCTCCACCAGCGCCGCAGCCTCTTTGTTGCCCGCGTCGGCGAGCGCGAACAGCCGACGGCAGGCCTCTTCGCCGGTCAGCGCACCGGCATCCGGCACCAGGGTGGGATGTTCATCGATCAGGGACTGTCGAACCGCCATCGTCGAGCAGTACCGTTCGAGGCACCCGCGCCCGTTGCACCCGCACCGCCGCCCGTTGACGTCGATGCTGATGTGCCCGAGTTCGGAAGCCAATCCCCTGTCTCCGCCCACGAAGTGGCCGTGGTCCAGCACGCCCAGTCCCACGCCGTCGCCCACGCGCATGTAGGCAATGGACTGCGAGTTGGTGCATGCCGGCGAGAACAGGGCGAGCGCCAGCACCGCGCAATGCACATCGTGATCGATGTATACAGGGACATCGAAGGCGGCGGCGAACTCCTCCCCAAAGTTCACCTGAGACCATGTGGAGTCGGCCCAGACGGACAGGCGCCCCTCGTCGCGCAGATACGGCCAAGGTACCGCGATGCCGATGGCCGCGATGGTGGGATCCCACGCAATGCGCTCGCGTACCCACCGCTTGACCGCGGCGACGATTCCCGCCGCGTCGTCTGACGGAAAATGCAGCGAGGTATGGTCGTCCGGCTCTGTGCCCATCTTGCCGTTGACGGAGAACACACCGATGTCGGCGCCGTCCCTGGCGAATTTGACGCCGATTACGTGATAGGCGTCCTCGTTGAGGCCGATAACGATGCCGCGACCGCGACCCGAAGCGCTCTCGCCCTCCACGGCTATCCCCCATTCAAGGAACTGCCGGACGATGTTCGTGATCGACGCGGATGTCAGCCCCGTCGCACGGGCCAGTTCCGCGCGGGTGCAGCTCCCCGATCGGCACAACGCCTGCACGACCCGCGAACGGTTCAACTCGGCGAGCACGCCAATTCCCGTATGTCGCGAACCATGACCGGACCGTTCCATGGCTTCTCCCTTCCGCCGCCTTCCCATCAGCGGCCCGTATGCATAATCCCAAGGTTCCGGCATCTGCGGCGGAACCTTGGGACGTCAGTATATCCGAGCGGACGAACCGCATGCACCCGTCACGCGGTTTCGATGCGCACGTTCTCGCACGTCACGGAAGAACCGTTGAGCATCAGGGCATCCCGCTCGCATGCGATCTTCCGGTCGCCGCCCTTCCACGGGCGCACATCGAACCCGCCCGAACCCCCGAACGCATTCGACGCCGCGAGCCGCACGTCGCGCAGCACGATGTTCCGAATGGCGTCCGGCCGCTCGGCATAGGCGAACAGACCGTAGCCGCACGCGCCCTCGATGCGCTCGAACAGCACGTTCTCGATCGCGCAGTCGGTCAGGTCCGTCGCTTCGTCGCGCGGCAGCAGCGTGAGGTACATCGCCTCCGCAGAGCCCCACCATTCCCTGCTGAACGTCCTGGTGGTGATCGTCACGTCGCGGAACGCGATGTTCCTCGCACTGCCGCGGTCACGCAACTGGAACGCCAGCGCACGGTTCGAGTCGCGGATCTCGATGCGCTCGAACGAACAGTTCTCGAAGTCGCCGAAACTGCTGCTGCCGAACTTGATCGCCGAGCTCTGCGACTCGATGTGGCAGTCGCGCACCCACAGGTTGACGCAGTCGCCGTACCGGGCGGTCTCCTCGGTGCATTTGGGGCAGATGCCGTCGTCGCCGGTGAGGATGGTGCACCGCTCGATCACCGTGTTGCGGCAGCGGTCCACGTCGATGCCGTCCGTGTTCGGCATGCGCATCTCGTTGCGAATCGTGACGCCGCGGACGGCCGTGTCCTCGCAGCCGACCA
>NZ_JBKEVR010000024.1:0-15041 GCF_056357235.1 Bifidobacterium sp. LH_389 | reverse complement strand
GTACAACGCGGACAGCAGGGCGGACCAGTTCAAGCCGTACGGGGCGACGCCGGGTCACGGGATCGAGTGGTCGCGCCTGATCGTGCAGTACGCGCTGTCCGCGGGGCTGGGGGCTTCGGAGCGGGATCGCCTGGTGTCGGTGGCGGAGCGCTTGTTCGGCCGGGCGGTGTCGGATGGGTGGGCGTCGTGCGAGGGTGGCCTGCCGGGGTTGGCGTATACGACGGATTGGCATGGCGTGCCGGTGGTGACGGATCGGATGCATTGGACGTTGGCGGAGGGGATCGATGCGTCGGCGACGCTGGCCAGGGTGACGGGCCGGGGCGTGTACGGGGATTGGTATGCGCGGTTCTGGGGGTATGCGGACGATTGTGTGATCGATCACGGGCTGGGTTCGTGGTTCCATCAGTTGGATGAGCGCAACCGGGTGGTCGGTACGGTGTGGCCGGGCAAGTCGGATGTGTATCACGCGTTCCAGGCGACGTTGATCCCGCGTTTGGATCCCGCGGTGTCGGTGGCGTCCGGGGTGAAGGCGCATCCGGGCCTGAACGGCTCGTACGCCGCATAGCGCGGCCGGAATGTCGCAGACTGGAAAGTTTGACCGCTTGTGAACGTTTCAGAACGGCCGGAAAGCGGTCAAACTTTCCAGTCTGTGGTTCGCCGGTGCGGAGGCGGCGCATCGCGGCCGGCCCGGGCGGCTCGGTTGGGCATGCGTGACGCTGCGCCGGCGGAAATACGGGCTGAATGTCGCTGAATCTGCGATTCCAAGCGTGAATCTATCGCTGGAGCGATCGCTTGGCGCTTGGAATCCGGAATTTCGTGGCGTTCGGCCCGTATGCTGATTGCCGTGGGCTCTCCGTTTCCGCTCTCGATTCCGCAAATTGGAAAGTTTGACCGCCTTTCGCCGGTTCTGAAACGTTTATAATTGGTCATTCTTTCCAGTTTGCGGTTCGGGCCGCACAGGTTGGACCGGTAGCGCGGTTTGCGGGCCTTGGGTTGCGGGTTGGGCGGATTCATTGCGGTGGACGGCATCTAGGGGCGTCCGGGTGCCGGTGCCTCGCACGCGATTTGCTCAGTCTGTGTACCCCTGTGATCGTGTGGATTGAGTGGATTTTACGCGGTGGAAGGTTGCTGTGGTTTCCGGGGCATGCCCTCTGCATGGGATTTGCACGGTCGCCGATGCTTGGCTGGCCGGGGCGCAGACCGCAGGTTGCGCAGATGGCGTAAAACGTATCGGCTGATATGCAAACGTACGCTGACGGTGGCTAAGTGGCGTGAATCATATCGTGCGATACGAAAACGTACATAGGGAGCGGCCAGATGGCGTGAATTGTGTCGGCTGATACGCAAACGTACATGGGGAAGGGCCGAGGAGGGGGCGAATGCATAAGTCTCTCCCCTCAGTCCTCCTGAAGTCTGTTTCGCAATGGATTTGTTCGGTTTGTGGGCTTCATGGCACGGGTTGAGCGGATTCGTTGCGGTGACCGGCGTCCGGGGGCGAGTGCGTCGTGCATGGAATCTGCTCAGTGTGTGCGACGGTGGGGCTCATGTTGTCTGCTATGGCGTTTGCTCGATCTGTGCGCGCCACCGGATTGGCTTGATCGGTCCAACGTGCGCCCGCATATCTGCAGGTTGGACCGATCGTGTGATTTTTGGCCTCGAAAACGGCCGTTTTTTCGCATGATCGGTCCAAGCTGCGAAAATGGGCGCACAGGTTGGGCCGATCGGGAGAGAAGTGCGGCTCGGCGGCGCTGGCGGCTCGATGGTTCGATGGTTCTGGCGACTCGATGATTCAGCGGCTTGGTGGCTCGGTGGGTTGATGGGGTTGGCGGGCTGGCTGCTCTGCGATGGTCGACTCCGGGCGGGTCGGTTGGGCGGCAGCGTTGCCTTGGCAGCTTTTCATGCATTCCCCATGCGGCGTCAGCTTCCTCAGCCTCCTCGCGTCAGGCCTCCTCATGTCGCTCATATCCTCACGTCAATCGAAACACGCCGACTTGATTCATGAAGAGCTTTAATATATATTTGTTTTTAACAAGACGAAGGCAAAGCTTACGGAAACGGCGCCCGCCGACCCGGTCTGGCATCCGGCTCGGCGCTCGGTCCGGCCAGACATTCGGTTCGGCACCTGACTCGGTGCCGGTCGATATCCGTCACCGGTCCGATCCGGCACCGGATCCAGCGAGCTGGCCCGCCTTGGGAGGAAATGAATGGTGAACCACAGGCAATGAAGCCCACATTCAAGGAGGAAGCAATGAGCAACACGACACGTCGCATCACCGCCGCCGCTTGCGCCATCGCCGCATGCGCCACGTTCGCCGGATGCGGTTCCGAGGGTGCCTCGGGCGGCAGCAGCGAGGCCTTCGATCCGAACGCCAAGACCGAGATCACGTTCGGCGGCTGGACGCTGAGCGCCACCCCCGAATTCCAGCAGCTGGCCGACGCCTTCATGCAGAAGTACCCGAACGTCACCGTCACGCTCAAGGGCTATCAGGCCGGCGACGACTACGACAAGCAGCTGACCGCCGACCTCGCCGGCGGCACCGCGCCCATGGTGGTGCCCATGAAGTCCCCCATGACCAAGTACTACACGTACGCCGATTCCGGCCAGCTCATCGACCTGAGCGACATCGTCTCCTCCTTCGACGGCGACGACAGCATCAGCTTCCAGGGCATGCAGAAGGACGGCAAGTACTACGCCGTGCCCTACCGTCAGGACGCCTACGTGCTGTACTACAACAAGACCATGTTCGAGAAGGCCGGCGTGGCCCTGCCGGACGGCACCTGGACGTGGGACGACTACATCAAGGTGGCCGAGGAGCTCAAGGAGAAGCTGCCCGCCGCCGGCTACGACCCCACCGTCACCTACCCCACCTACACCCACTACTGGCAGCAGTTCCCGCAGTCCGTGGCCCTCGCCCAGACCGAAGGCGCCGACTACTACTCCGGCGACTACTCCTTCATGAAGCCGTTCTACGAGACCTTCCTCAAGCTGCAGGACGAGCAGCTCACCATCAACTTCAACCAGGCGTTCGCCAGCCAGGTCTCCTACCAGAACCAGTTCGGCACCGAGAAGTGCGCCATGTACCCGATCGGCACGTGGGCCATCACCGGTCTGATCAACAACCAGAACAACGGTGATGCCGAGCAGTTCGAGTGGGGCATCGCGCCGCTGCCGCAGACCGCGGACAACAAGTCCGGCGAACTGCTCACCATCGGCGAGGTGAACGGCCTGGCCATCTCCTCGTCCGCCAAGGGCCAGCAGCTCGCCGCCGCCAAGGAGTTCGTGAAGTTCGCGATCGGCGTGGACGGCGCCAAGACGCTCGCCGCCGCCGGCACCACCCCCGCCTACATCAACGACGACGTCACCGAGACCTTCTTCTCGCTCAAGGGCGTGCCCACCGACGACCTGTCCAAGAAGGCCTGGTCTGGTCAGAAGGCCGTGCTCTCCCCCGTTCCCGGCGAGCACTCCGGAGACATCGCCAGCGCCCTCAAGACCGCCCACTCGGCCATCATGACCGGCACGAAGAGCATTGATCAGGGTCTGGCCGACGCCGAGAAGGAAATCAAGAACGCCATCGGCTGACGTGCCGTAACGGTATACACGGTATACACGGTATACACGGTATACACGTCATAGCGCGTCATCACGAAACCGACCGCGAGCCGGCCGTCGGACCAGCATCCGGCGTCCGGCTCGCGGTGCAATCGCAAAGAAACGAGTGAAGAAACGAGGGGGACCAGCGCCATGCAACTCAACATCGACCGGGAGATCGCCAAGTGCGAGCGATTCCTCCGGGACCGCATCGCACCGCACATCGAAACCACCGTAGCTCACTGCTCCGTGGGCATGTTCGTCAACCCCGGGGAGCCGGAAACGCCCGCGCGGGTGATCGAACGCGCCGAACGCGACGAGATCGACTTCGCCGAGGCGCGGTTCGGTGAACGATGGGGCACCACGTGGGGCACCACCTGGTTCCGGTTGGAAGGCAGCGTTCCAGCCGAGGCGCTGCGTGCGGCTCGCGAAGGCGGCAAACCGTTGGAGCTGGTGGCGGATCTCGGCTGGCTGGACGACGCCGTGGGCGGTCACATCGAAGGCATGCTCTACCGTGTCGACGGTCGTGCCGCCAAGGCCGTGCACCCCATGAACGGCTGGGTGCGTGTGGCCGGACCGGGTGCGCAGGACGGCCTGATCCGCCCCGATGGCTCGTTCCGCTGGTACCTCGAAGCGGCCTGCAACCCCCTGCTCGTGCATCTGCCTGCCCGCAGTACCGATCTCGGCGACGGGCCCACCGGCCGCAAGGATCTGCCGTACGTGCTCAAGCGCATCGACGTGTGCGCGTTCAACGAGGAACTGTGGAACTACGCGCGCGATCTGGAGGTGGCCGGCGGGCTGGCCAAGCAGTTGGACGGCGAATCCATGCGCCGCTGGAAGCTCGGCCGGGCCCTGCGCGACTCGCTGCTCGCCTACGACGACGACCGCATCGAAGCCACCCTGCCGGCCGCCCGCGAGGCCCTGCGCGAGGCGCTGGCCGCCCCGGCGAACGCGAGCACGCTGCACGAGCATGCGATCGGCCACGCGCACATCGATTCCGCCTACCTGTGGCCCATCCGCGAAACCCGTCGCAAGGTGGCGCGGACCGTGTCCAACGTGCTGGCCCTCATGGATCAGGATCCGAACATGCTGTACGCCATGAGCTCCGCCCAGCAGTACGCGTGGCTCGAGGAGGACCACCCCGAACTGTTCGCCCGCATGAAGGAACGCATCCGTGAGGGGCGCTTCCTGCCCGTGGGCGGCATGTGGGTGGAGGCCGACGGCATGATGCCGGCCGGCGAATCCATGGTCCGGCAGATCAGCTTCGGCAAGCGCTACTTCAAGGAGCATCTGGGCGTCACCCCGCATGGCATCTGGCTACCGGACAGCTTCGGCTACACCGCCGCATGGCCGCAGATCGCCCGCAAGGCCGGCTACGACTGGTTCCTCACGCAGAAGATCTCCTGGGGGGACACCACCAAGTTCCCGCACCACTCGTTCCTGTGGGAGGGCGTGGACGGCACGGAGATCTTCACCCACTTCCCGCCCACGGACACCTATGCCGCCGAGGCCACTCCGCAGGAGCTGATCTACGCGGAGCACAACTTCCGCGACAAGACCTACGCCGATCAGGCCCTGCTGCTCTACGGCTACGGTGACGGCGGCGGCGGTCCCACCCGCGAAATGACTGGTCGGCTGGACCGCATGGCCAATCTGGAGGGCCTGCCGACCTGCGACCATGCCTCCCCGGACGCGTTCTTCGAGCAGGCCGAACGCCAGCTGCGCGAGAATGCCGGCACGGACGCCCCGCGTTGGCGCGGCGAACTGTATCTGGAATTCCACCGGGCCACGCTCACCGCGCAGCAGGCCATGAAGCGCGGGTGCCGCACCGAGGAGAACCTTCTGCGCACCTGCGAGTATCTGGCCGCCGCCGCAGCCACGCTGAACCCCGGGTACGCCTACCCTGCCGAGCAGCTGGATCGGATCTGGCGCACGCTGCTGCTCAACCAGTTCCACGACATCCTTCCCGGCTCCGCTCTCTCGTGGGTGCACCGCGAGGCCCGCGCCGACTACGAGCGCGACGAAGCCGCCCTGCGCTCGCTGATCGACGACGCCTGCCGTGCGCTGCGCGAGGCGATGCCGGATGCGCCCGTCTCCCCCGTCGGCGTGATCAGTCAGTGCGATTGGCGTGCGCACGCGGCCCGTCACCTGCTGCCGTCGGGCCAGTCGACCCAGCCGACCGAGCCGAACGCGGTCAGCCTGCAGTCCCTGTCGGACGGCGGATACCTGCTGGGCAACGGCCTGCTGCGCGTCACCATCGCCCCGGACGGCACGGTCCCCTCGCTGGTCGACGTTCCCTCCGGGCGCGAGATCGTGGCCGACGGCGAGCGTCTGGGCACATACGCGCTCATGATGGATAAGCCCTCGCAGTACGACGCGTGGGAGCTGGAACGCGACTCGTTCATCGCCCCGGCGGACGGCGCTCGGGACGCCACGGTCGAACCGTGGGAGGAGGACGGGATCCGCGGCGTGCGCGTGAAGGCCCGTCTGGGCTCCGGTTCCACCGTCACCACGGTCATCAGCCTCGCCCCCGGCGAACGTTCGCTGCGTTTCCGTGCGGACGTGGACTGGAACGAGACCGACCGCTTCCTCAAGGCCATGCTCCCGCTGTCGCTGCGCGGCATCGACATGACCTACGAATGCCAGTACGGCACGGTCACCCGGTCCATCCCGAAGAATACCGACTGGCAGGAGGCGCGCTTCGAAAGCTGCACGCACCGGTTCATGCACATGGACGAGGGTGGCTACGGCGTGGCGGTCATCAACGCCAGCACCTACGGGGCCAGCGCGTTCACGCTGCCGGCATCCGTTCCGGGCGGACGCTCCCGCGGCACGCTGATCGGCCTGTCGCTGCTCTCCGCGCCCACCTACCCGGATCCGCATGCGGACAGCGGCAGCGTGCACAGCTTCGACTGGCGCATCGATCCGGGCGTCACCGTGGCGCAGACCGTGGCGCTGGCCGGTGAGCACAATGCGCCCGTCGTGGCTGGCCTGCCCGCGTTCGAGCCGCTGGCGTCCCTGTCCTGCACGCGCGGCCACGCCGTGATCGACTGGATCAAGCTGGCGGACGACGGTTCCGGCGATCTGATCGTGCGCCTGTACGAGCCGTGCGGCGGTACCGCCGACGCCGTGCTGCACGCGGGCGAGGCGTTCCGCGGCGCCACCGTGGCCGAGACCGATCTGCTCGAACAGCCCGTCGGCTTTAACTCCGGTGCGGATGTCGACTCCAGTGCGCAGCCCGCTACGTGGGAGCTCGCGCTGGCCTCGGACGGCAACGCCCCCGTGCCCGCCGAGGGTGCCGCGCTGCATCTGGCGCCGTACCAGATCGCCACGCTGCGCCTGTCCCGATAGGCCGCGGGCGCACAGGGCAATCCGGGCCGTCCGCACGCCGTTGCGCGGGCGGCCCGGCTGCCGAGTCCCAACGATGGGGCCATCGGCGAAGTGCTACATTAATCAATAGTTTTGCGGCTGCCAGCGCCGGCCGCGAGTCGTACAAACAGGGCCGTACAACAGGTTCGTACAACATGGGGAGGGTGCATGAACAACGCCGGTATGGAGGGAGCCAGCGTCGCGTCGCTTACGGAATTCAACCGATCCAGGATCGTCCGCGTACTCTACCGTGAGGGGGTGTGCTCTCGGGCGCACATCGCGCGACTCGTCAAGCTCACCCCCGCCTCCGTCACCCAGATCACCGGGCAGCTCATCGACATGGGTCTGGTGGTGGAGGACGGCATCGCCAAGGGGCGCGGCAGCCGCCGGGCCATCGGCATCAAGCTCAACGACGAGCTGTTCCGGGTGATCGGCGTAAAGTTCGCCCGCAGTCGCGCCGAGATCGGCATGTTCACCATCAACGGGCATTTCGTCTCCAAGCGCGACGACTACGTGTTCTGGGACTACGACTCCTCCGTGGACGTTCATCGGATCATCGAGCAGGCAAAGCGGTGGATCCTGCACAAGATCACCCAGACGCCGTCCATCGCGGCCATCGGCGTGGCCATTCCCGGCCCGTTCCTGCGCGACGAGGGCCGCATCGCCGTCGTCACCGGCGCACAGGCGTGGAGCGAAGTGAACTTCAGGGAGGAGTTCGACGGCGTCTTCCCCGTCCCCGTCTATCTGGAGCATGACGCGCGCGCCGGCGTGCTGGCCCAGTTCCTGTGGTCGCCCGGCAACCGGAACATCGGCGACCTCGCCTACCTGCTGGCCGGCGACGGCGTGGGCCTGGGCGTGCTGTCCAAGGAGGGGTTCATCAACGGCGCCAACGGGCTCGCCACGGAGATCGGGCACATCAGCATCGACGCGATCCACGGCAAGCCCTGCGAATGCCACGGCCGGGGCTGCCTGGAACAGTACTGCAGCATCCGGGCCATGCGCGCGCTGATCGACGAACGCTGCCCGCAGCTGATCGCCGACATCCAGAATTTCAGCGACCGAGACAAGTGCATCCGCGTGTTCGACGCCGCCCATGCCGGCAACCCGCAGGCCCGCGACGTGGTGGAGACCATCGCCACCTACCTCGGCTACGGCTGCGTGACGATCATCAACGGGTACAATCCGTCGCGCATCGTGATCGGCGACTTCATGGCCCGTGGCAAGGACCTGTTGCTCGACCGCGTGCGCAGCGTGGCCCGTCGTTTCGCCATGGCAGGCCTTGCCGAACGCACGGACATCGTGCTCACCGATCTGGGCGAGGACCCGGTGCTGTGCGGCGCCGGTGCCGTGGCCGTCGAGGCGATCCTGAACCACCCCACCGAATTCGCCGAGCGTGCGCAGACCACGCTGGGCGCCTGACCGCTTCGGGACGGGCGGGCGGCAGAGGTGGTCGGCGTGTCGTCTTGAAACTAAAAGGACTTTACTTATAATAATAATTAATAAATAAAAATTATTTAATAACGGCGGGCAGCGTTGCTCGCCGCTCCGGCATTCACTTCAATGAAAGGAAGCGTTCTCATGTCGGCATCCAAGGCAATTCGTACAACCATTCCCGCCGCTATCGCAGCTATAACCATGGCTCTGTCCGGCTGCGGAGGCGGCCAACCCTCCGCCAGCGAAATCACCACCTCCGACGGCGACGTGACGCTCAACATCGAATGGTGGGGCGGTGATGCCCGTATGCGCGCCACGCAGGAGGTCGTTGAGGCATTCGAGAAGGCTCACCCCAACATCCACGTGGAGATGCAGTACTCCGACTGGTCCGGATACCGTGACAAGCTCGCCACTCAGGTGGCCGGCGGCAACGCCCCGGACATCATGCAGATGGACGAACTGTACCTCGCCTCCTACGCGTCCCAAGGCTCTCTGCTGGACCTTGACTCCGTGTCCCAGTGGCTGGACATGGGCAAGATGGCCAAATCCGTGAAGGACGCCGGCCAATACGACGGCAAACAGTACGCCGCCACGATCGCCACGGCCCCGTTCGCCCTGTGCGTGAACATGGACATCCTCAACGAGCTGGGTCTATCGCTGCCGGACAACACCGACAGTTGGACGTGGGACGAATTCGAGGCGTTCGAAAAGCAGATCGTCGCCAAGTCCAACGGTGAAATCATCGGTGCCGGCACCCTTCCGGCTGGCGATGGCCTGCAGATCTGGGCCCTGCAGCACGGCGAATTCGCCTTCAAGGACGGCAAGGTGGGCATGTCCGAGAACACGTTGGCGCAATGGTTGCGCAAATCCAAGGAATACACCGAGAACGGCATCTCCGGCACCCCCGACCGCTGGGCCGAGGAACAAGCCGCCACGCTGGAACAATCCGAGTTCGGACGTGGCAAGCAGGCCATGAAATTCTTCACTGCCATGCAGATCAGCCAGTACGCGAAGGCTGTCGGCACGGACAATCTCACGCTGGTTCATATTCCGCAAGATAAGCCGGGCAAGGCCATGTACATGAAGCCCAGCCAATTCTGGTGCATTTCCTCCGAATCCGAACACCCCGCCGAGGCTGCCATGCTGGTGGACTATCTCATCAACAACGCGGACGCCGGCAAGATCCTCGGCACCGAGCGCGGCCTGCCTTCCAACAACGCCATCCGCGAGGAGCTGAAAGCATCCGCCTCCGCTTTGGACAAGAAGGCGTTCGACTACGTGGACAGCATTCAGGATGATTTGACCGATACCGCTCCCGATGTCACGCCGAACGGCGGCAGCGACTTCAAGAACATTGGCATGCGCTACCAGCAGCTTGTCGTGTTTGGCTCCTCGACCCCAGAGCAGGCCGCCAAGGACATGATCAACGAAATCAACAGTGCCATCGCCTCGGCCTGACGAAAAAGGCCGGGGAACGTAAGACCGACGCATTGGAAAGGAACTGCAACACCCATGGATATCAACGTTTTCGATGGCTACAGGGAAGGGACATCCGTCGCCGAGCTGACGGACGCCATCCAGGCGGCCATCGACCGGGTCAGTGAAGATGGCGGCGGAAGGGTCACACTCGACCGGCCGGGCGAATATCTGCTCAACGGTCTGAATCTCAAGTCCAAGGTCAACCTCGTGATCGGCAAGGGCGTGACCATCAAGGCCAGCGGCGACGAAAGCACCTACACCCACCGACCCGGCCCGTTCGAATTCCTCCGTGCACAGACTCCGATCTGCGCATTCATCTTCACTCAGCACTGCCACGACGTGACGATTTCCGGCGAAGGTGCCATCGACGGCAACTACCGTCTGTACCTTGCGGACGAGCAGGAGGACCTCACCCACCTGACGTTCACCAAGTATCCGCGCCCCATGGGCTGCTATTTCGAGGATTGCCGCAATACGCGCATCGAAGGCGTCACTTTCCAGAACATGCCGTTTTGGACCGTGCATCTCGTCGGCTGCGTGGATACGGTCGCCACCGGCGTGAACATTGCCAACGACGTGGCCATGCCCAACACCGATGGTTTCGACGTGGACCGTTGCCGCAATACGCTCATTGAGCACTGCACCATCGTCGGCGGCGATGACGGCGTCTGCCCCAAGACCACCGAGGAAACCGCCAGATACGGCAACTGCGTGAACCTTCACGTGCGTGACTGCCGCATCCGTTCCACCAGCTCGGCGATCAAGTTCGGCTCGTCCAGCTTCGGCGACTTCGAGAACTTCACGTTCGAAGATCTCACCATCGAAGCCACCAACCGCGCACTCGGCGTGCAGGTACGCGATACGGGTGCTGTGCGCAACGTAGCCTTCCGACGCATCCACCTGTCCACGCACGACTACGGTGCGCGCTGGTGGGGTGCCGGAGAGCCGATCTACGTCACCATCAACGCGCGCAGCGACGCGGATGATGTCTCCTCGTGCCGCATCGAGAACGTGCTCTTCAGCGACATCACCGGCGATACAGACAACGGCATCATCGTTTACGCGCCGGATCCGAAGCAGATCCGCAACGTGATCGTCGAGAACGTCCATTTGGACCTGCATCCCGCGGATCCGGAACGACTGGTGTTCGACATGCGCCCGTGCGAAGAAAGCCGACGCGACCTCGTTGCCCCGGTGCAGGCATTGACGCTCAATGGTGTGGACGTCGAGGCGCGGGATGTCGAACTGCGCGTTACCGAGCGGGCAACGGCCTGAGCCGCTGCCATTTGCGCGGGGACTGCCGATCTTTTCCTTCTTTTCCTCCTGGATCGGCGTCCCCGCGCGTTACCATGTAGCGACATGTCCGAATCGATCTGGAGTCGCAGGAATGGATGAGAAACGCAGCGTGAACGGTTCCGCCGGCCGTGGTGTCAGCGTTGCCACGCTAGCGGAGTTCAACCGTTCGAAGGTCGTTCGCACGTTGCACCGCGAAGGGGAATGCTCGAGGGTGCGCATTGCGGAAATGGTCGGACTGACGGCGGCCTCGGTCGGACAGATCGTCACCCAGCTCATGGACCTCGGATGGGTCGAGGAAAGGGGCAAGATTGAAGGAAAGGGCAACCGCAGAGCCGTCGCCGTTGCGCTGAACCGTGACAGATTCCACGTGATCGGCGTGAAATTCGGTCCCGGCCGCGTGGAAATGTGCGTATTCCGCCTTGACGGCACGCCGGTGTCCAAGACCCGTGCCTATGCGCACTGGAACTACCCGTCCGGCACGGATGCGTACGCCGTGACCGATTACGCGAAGCAGTGGATCGGCAGGCAGATCGCACGGGATGCCGCGATCGTTGCCGTGGGCGTAGCGACCCCCGGTCCGTATGCGCGCGAGGAAACGTTGCGTTCCGGTACCGTTTCGCATGCGGAGGCTGCGGCGATCTGGGATGCGGAATCCCTGTGCCATTCCTGGGAAGGGTCCTTCCACTTGCCGGTGTACGCCCGGCAGGACGCCCGTGCCGGCGTCTTCGCTCAGTGGATGTTGGAACCCTCCAACCGCGGCATCGACGATCTTGCCTATCTCATGGTCGGTGAAAACGTTGGACTCGGCGTGATGGAACACGGCCAGATCGTCAACGGTGCCGGCGGTCTTGCCGCGCAGATCGGGCACATTAGTGTGGACGTCAACGGACGGCCCTGCGAATGCGGTGGCTTCGGGTGTCTCAAGCAATATTGTTGCGTGGATGCGATGCTGAAACTCATTCAGGAGCGTCCTGCGCTCGCTCGCGAAACCCAAGGATTGAGCAGGCGTGAGGCATGCATCCGCGCGTTCGAGCTCATGCAAGAGGAACAGGTGGATGCGGTCGACGTTGTCAGCGCCATCGGCACGTACATCGGCCACGGTTGCGTCACGGTGATGAATGCCTACAACCCCCGGCGCATCATCATCGGCGACTTCATGGCCCGCGGCGGGGACCTGCTGCTCGCCAGCGTGCTGGATGTGGTACGTACCCGCACTTTCGCCCGGCTGTCGAATCAGACTGAAATCCTGTTGAACGCCATGAGTGAGGACCCGGTGCTGTGCGGCGCCGGTGCCGTGGCCGTGGAGGCGATCCTGAACCACCCCACCGAATTCGCCGAGCGTGCGCAGGGCGGGGCGTCTGCAAATGGACACGAGGGCGTGCCTGCCGGTCCGGCGAGCCTACAATGACCGGCATGGAGCAGAAAGACGTTCTCAAAGCATTGCAACGCGACCACGCTGCCGAGCTCAAGCTCGCGGCCCAACGGCTCAAGGGCACGGCCCGTCACACCGCCGTCATCCCCTCGCCGGCCCTGTCCGAGATGACCGGCCACGAGATCCTTCTCAAGCCCGAAAACCTGCAGGTGACCGGCTCGTTCAAGATCCGCGGCGCCTACAACAAGATCGCCTCCCTGACGGACGAGGAGCTCGCCCGCGGCATCGTCACCGCTTCCGCCGGCAACCACGCGCAGGGCGTGGCCTACGCGGCCCGCGAACGCGGCGCCAAGGCCACCATCTGCATGCCGCAGATCACTCCCCCGCTCAAGGTGGACGCCACCAAGGCGTACGGCGCGGATGTGGTGCTGTACGGCGACGTGTTCGACGAGGCCGCCGCCCACGCGCAGAAGCTGAGCCGCGAGCAGGGCATGATCTTCGTTCCCCCGTTCGACGACTACGAGGTCATCTGCGGTCAGGGCACCATCGGCCTCGAAATCCTCGAGGACGTGCCGAACGTCACCGATGTGGTCGTGCCCCTCGGCGGCGGCGGACTGGGTGCCGGCGTGGCGCTTGCCATCAAGACCTTCAAGCCCGAGGTGCGTGTGATCGGCGCCATCCCGGAAGGTTCCCCCGCGTGGAAGAACTCCTTCGCGGCGCATCGCGTGGTCGAGGCCGAGCAGGTGTCCACGTCCGCGGAGGGCGTGGCCGTCAAGCATCCGGGCGACCTGCCGTTCGCGCTGCTCAACGAGTTCCTGGACGATCTGGTCACCGTCACCGAGCGAGACATCAACGAGATGATCCTGCTCATGCTGGAGAAGCACAAGCTCGTTGTGGAGGCGGCCGGCGCGGTCTCGCTCGCCGCGCTCGAGCACCTCAACCTGCGTTCGCGCAAGTTCGCCTCCGCTCCCGGCCCGCACGTGGTGGTGCCGATCATGTCCGGCGGCAACATCGACACCGTGACCATGGGCGCCGTCATCCAGAAGGGCATGATCGCCCGCGGACGCATCATGAACTTCGAAGTCGAACTGCCGGACACCCCCGGTCAGCTCGTCAAGGTCGCCACGCTGCTCGCCAAGGAACGCGCCAACGTGATCCAGCTGGACCACGACCAGTTCAAGGCGTCCAGCCACTACACGAACGCCGTGTCCCTTGGCGTGACGGTCGAGACCAACGGCCCCGACCACATCGATCGCATTCTGGAGGCCCTGCGCGAGGCCGGCTTCCAGCCCAAGCGCATCTACTGACGCCCGGCGGTCGCTTCCGCGTTGATCGTCTCGTCCACGAGCTTCGGCAGAGCCACGGCGATGTCCTCGTGGATGAGCCTCGTGGCGAGACGGTCGTACTGCGTGCGCCCCATGTTCATGATCGTGATCGGCACACCGTCCTGTGCGGCCACCGGCACCAGACTCGCCGCGGGGAACACCTCGAGCGTGGAGCCGATCACCCAGAATTCGTCGGCCTTGGCGATGCGCGCCATCGACTTCTCCATCGCGCCGTCCGGCAGCATCTCCCCGAAGTAGACCACGTCGGTCTTGATCAGCCCGTCGCAGGGCATGTCCCCCCGGTACTTGAGGCGGCGATGGCAATGCGGGTCCGGTTCCTCGTCCAGACGGGCCATGATGTCCGCCGTGTCGTACTTCGCATGGCACTTCATGCAGTGCGAGGTGCCGATGGTGCCGTGCAGGTTCACGATCACGTCGGCACTGTTGCCGGCCTTCTCGTGCAGGGCGTCGAAGTTCTGCGTGGCGAGCAGCGTGAGCATGCCGGCCTTCTCGAGCCGCGCCAGCGCCTTGTGCGCCTCGCCGGGCCGTGCGTTCCACACGGGGGATTCCTTCTGCCAGCGCCACGAATATTCGCGCGCTTCCTTGTCGGTCAGGAACGCGTCGATGTCGTAGACGCTCATCTGGTCGGGGTGCTTGGTCCAGACGCCGTCCGGGCCGCGGAAATCGGGAATGCCGGCCGAGGTGGAGATGCCGGCGCCAGTCAACACTGCAATCTTCTTGCTCATATGGCCAGTCTTACCACGCTCGTGTTGTCGTTCCGTTCCGGGGTGGTTGTTCGGTACCGGGATGTTACCGTTTGTTCAGCTGGCGGGCTTGTCGGTTGCGACACGCCGTGGGATGATGGTTGTGGTGGCTGTTTGCCCCGGTTGCGTGTGGTTTGTGCCGGGGTTTGGCCGTGTTTTGCTTGTGTTGCGACACGCCGTGGGATGTGTTGTGTTTGTTGGGTTTTGGGGTTGTGCCCGTGTGTTTGGTTTGCGTGTGGGGCGGGTTTGGGGTAGGTTATTCATTCGCTGCCGCATGGCGGTCTGCTTCCTTCTGGGTTGCGGGTTGGTTGTGCGTGTGTGGTGGTTTGAGAACTCAAGAGTGTGTTTGTACTGCTTTTTTATGCAAGTCTTTTGATTGCCAGTCCGATGCCCGCCCGTGGGTTGTCCGGTTT
>NZ_JBKEVR010000023.1:0-19292 GCF_056357235.1 Bifidobacterium sp. LH_389 | reverse complement strand
TCCTCCTATGGTCCGATGTTCGCGATGAGCGTGCTGTCGATCATCCCGTTGTTCATCGTGTTCTGCTTCGGCCAGAAATACCTCGTCGAAGGCATCGCCACCACCGGCGGAAAGTAACAACCGGCCGGACCGGTCGGCAGACGACACAGTCTTCCCGCCGCAAGACGGGACTCGATAACCCAACAATCCGTGGGGCGTGGCTCGTTGTTGTTTTTTTATTCCTTTCCTCCCTAGCAACGAGCCACGAACCCTACTTATGTAAAAAGACCTAGGGCGGTAACCGATCTTCCCGTTTTGCCAGACGGGATTCCCATTAATTCAGGTGCACGGCTCCGGCGTTGCAAGAACAGGTTTTCACCCCTCCTTTTCGAATCAACGTTCGGAGCTGTCGCCTTTCCTTCTGAAACGGCTATTGAAAGGTTCACCATGTTTTCTCCTCAACGTGCGTGCATGTATGACGGCCGCACTGCATGCCCGATCATTGTGGATGGCTCATATGCGGGGCATCGTTTCAGTGAACGTACACATATGCAGGTTATGCGTGCTGTCGGGGATTTGCGCCGGGACATCGCCATGGTCACCGGGGCTCTTCCCTACGAGGAGGTGCGCCGCGCATTCGTTGTGGACGATGCGTTGCAGGCCGCTGACCTTGATCGACGCGATGCCGGCAAGGTGCCTTCTCTGCGAGTGCTGGAAGGCGCAGAACTCAAATCCGAACGTTCACAGAATACAGAGACGCCGTATGCCGTCATCGTCGGAGTGCTGGGCGAAAGCGCCATACTGGAGAGTCTGGAGCAAGACGGCGGATTGCCGCAGGCGGATGCTCTGCGCTCGGAGCGCGAGTCCTTCATGCTGCGAACCGTCGAGCATCCTTTGCCCGGGGTTGCACGCGCTCTGGTGATCGCCGGAGCGGACGCCCGTGGCGCCATCTATGGCATCTATCAGATTTCGCAGATGATTGGCGTATCGCCATGGTACTGGTATGCGGATGCGCCGGTGCAAACTCGCGATCGCATTGACATCGAGGAACTGGGCCTGCCGGGCGAAGGCATGCTGGAACATGGCCCGGACGTGCGGTACCGCGGCATATTCATCAACGACGAAGAGCGAACCATTGATTGGTGCGGGGACCATTTCCCCGCCGGTCACGGCACTCCGGACGTGAATTTCTACAGGCATGTATTCGAGCTCATGCTCCGCCTGCGGCTCAATACGCTGTGGCCTGCCATGCATCCCGGCACGAGTTGCTTCAACGAATATCGCGAGAACGATCACATGGTCAATGCCGAGGAGGCGATGCGCTATGGCATCATCGTTTCGGCGTCGCACTGCGAGATGCTGCTGCGCAATAACGTCAGCGAGTGGGAGCCATGGGTGAAGGCTCACCGTGACGATTACGACTGGATGGGGGACGAAGGCGAGGCGACCTTCGACTACACGCGGCATAAGGACGCCATTCTGGCCTATTGGCGCGAACGGTTGGAGGAGAACCGGCAATTCGAGAACATCTATCCGCTGGGCATCCGCGGCGTGCATGATGGCTCGTTCCGTTGCCGGGACTTGGCGAAAACCTTCGGCAGCAAGGTGGCGATGATGGCGGATGTGATCCGCGAACAGCGACGCCTGATCGCTGAGGCGTTCGGCGCTCCGGATGCGGTGCCGCAGATGTTCGTGCCCTACAAGGAGATGGGCGAGCTGTACAACGCGGGGCTGCGCGAGCATATTCCCGACGACGTGATCCTGCTGTGGGCGGAGGACAACTACGGCTATCTCCGTCAAGTGCCGGATGAAAGGGAACGCTCACGATCCGGTGGCTCCGGCGTGTATTATCACGTGTCCTACTGGGGATATCCGAAAAGCTGGCTGTGGCTCAACTCGATCCAATACCCGCTCATGGTGCAGGAGCTGCGCCGCGCGTACGCGACAGGGGCCAAGGCCTGCTGGATACTCAACGTGGGGGATATCGTTCCCGGGCATATCGCCATGGAACTGTATGCGCGTTTGTCCTGGCGTGTGGATGATTTCGCCGGGGACGATGCCATGGAAACGTTCTACCTGTTGCATGCGAAACGGGACTTCCAACTCGGAAGCGGCGAAGCACGGGAAGTAGCGTCGGCGATCGCGGACTATTCGCGGTTGTGCGGCACCAAGCGCGCGGAGTTCTATGGCGTCGGCAATGCGTCGAACATGAAGAGCGCCGGATTCAACGAGGCATGGGAGTTTCCGTTCAGCGCGACGGCCAACGGCGATGAAACCCTGAGACTCGTGGAACGTTGCGGTTCCATCCGCAAGCGGCTCGAAGCCGTGGAACGCGTCATGGACGAGGATGATAGAGCCTCGCTGTATCTGCAGCTCACCCATGCGGTCATCTCGTATGAGGCCGTCGCGCGGGAGTATGCGTACTTCTGGAAGTATCGACTGTGCGCGGCTCAGGGACGGTATCGCAGCGCCCAGATATACCGTGATCTGTCATTGGCCGCAGTGAAGGACATCGAAGCCGCCCAGCGGCGTTTCTGGAATGTGAATGGCGGCAAATGGCGCAAGGCAATCGGATATTCGCATCCGATCGACTGGCCGGGTTACGTGAGCAACGAAGGCGTAGTGCTGCTGGACGATTCCCGGTTTGCGATTCCGCGGCCTATCGCAGACATCGGAGCCTGTGCGGAGGGCTCAAGTGTCGCCGGAACCGGATTGCTGCGATTCGGTGCGCAGCGGGAACATGAACGGCACTACATCGACGTGTTTGCCACCGGAGAAGAGTGCGAACGGTGGCGCGCGGAGGCGGATCCGTGGATACGGCTTTCCGAAATGCAGGGAACGATCACATCGGAGCGCAGGGTTATGGTTTCTGTCGATTACGGACGGCTTGACCGGGATCGCGTTGCGGTCGGATCCGTGCGGATTTATCGGGATCGGGGATCGGCTTCGGTCCCGGTGGCGACGATCACCGTGGAAGCCGATCCGCGAATCGTGGCGTTCGACGGGCCCTCGTTCGTGCAGACGGGAGTGGCCATCGTGATCGATGCCGTACATCCGAGCGCGTCCGAGAAAGGCGTTCATGGCGATTTCTGGCTGCCGGTGCGCGGGCTCGGGCCCAGAATCGGCGCCATGAAGGCGGTCCCGGAGACCGCTGCGCGCGTGGACCATGATTTCGCCGATGCCGCACGGCTCAAATACCACGTGTATTTCCGCGTATCGGGAACCTACCGCGTGACGTTCCATCGCATCCCCACCCTGAACGAGGGGAGTGGTGACACGTCGTGCGCTCCCCGCCACGATTACGACTATCTGTCGGATAGCCCGTTCTCATGCCGTACGGCGATCGGCTTGGACGACGACGTGCCGTCCCGCGCCGTGTTGCGAGGCGCGAACAACTGGATGGATATGCGGTGGGCGGGCAACATCATGCGCATGAGCGAGCCGCTGACCTGCATGCTGCGTGTGCCGTCCGTCGGCTGGCATGATGTGGTGATCTATCGCAGCGATGCGGCGATAACGTTCACCCATCTGACTCTGGAGGCGGAATCCTCGGCTCCTGACGATTCGCTGACATCGGGCTCCGAAAGTCCGAACAGCGTGGCTCCGGAGGATTCCTGGACTTGCGGCGTGGCGACGCTGCCTGCGGAGCTGGGGTAGCCGCCAACAGCCGTCGGTCGCCAACACTCAAGTTGACGGTCGGCGGCATGTGGAATATAATCAAAACATCTTCAAAAGTGAACGTTCACTTTTTGGGGAGGTGGGGCCACAGTGATGTGGCCACAAGGGAATTCAGCACCGGGGTGAACGATCATCTGGTGAGTGCGAAAGGATACGAACATGCGAAATGCCAAGCGTCTTTCCACCGCATTTGCGGCGGTCTGCGCAATGTCCATGGCTCTGGCGGGGTGCGGCAACGGCGGCAACGACGCCGCGTCCGATGGACCGGTGACCAAGTCGGACGGGAATGTCACCATCACCATCAACTGGTGGGGCGGCGACAACCGCATCAAACAGACTCAGAAAGTTGTTGAGGCGTTCGAGAAGGAACATCCGAACATCACGGTTGACGCGATCTATGCCGATTGGTCCGGTTATTGGGACAAGCTTGCCACTTCGATTGCGGGCGGCGATGCTCCGGATGTGATCCAGATGGATGAAATGTACTTGGCTGCCTACGGTTCCCAGGGGTCTCTATTGGATTTGGATCGAGCCAAGGAATTCCTGAAGACCGACGAGCTCGACAAGTCCGTTGCGGACATGGGAAAGTATGACGGCAAGCAGTACGCCATGCCGCAGTCCACTACGCCGTTCGGCCTGGCCGTAAACCTTGATATCCTTGACAAATTGGGTGTGAAGCTGCCGGACAACACCGACAGCTGGACGTGGGACGAGTTCAATGATTTCCAGAAGGAAATCTACGACAAGTCCAACGGAGAGGTCGTAGGTGCATTGATGCCCAATAATGGCTATGGTCTGACGCTGTGGGCGCGTCAGCATGGCGAGGATCTGTTCAAGGGCGGCAAGATGGTTATTTCCGAGGGGACGCTTGCCAAGTTCTTCGACAAGACGCTCGATCTCATCAAGGCGGGAATGGGCGGTGACGGCAACCGCTGGGCTGAGCAGTCCGGTCTTGGCGTGGACCAGAGTGCATTCGGCACGGGCAAGGCTGCGCTGAACTTTACCCAGTCCACACAGATCACCGCGTATTCCAAGGCCGCCGGCACCGAGAACATGGTGCTGGTCAACATGCCGTCGGATACCAAGGGGGGCTGGGGATATATCAAGCCCGGCATGTACTGGTCCGTTTCCTCGCGATCCCAGCATCCGGCCGAAGCCGCCATGCTCGTCGACTATCTGGTCAATAGCGAGACCGCAGGTAAGATTATCGGCACCGAACGTGGCATCCCGGCGAACAACAAGGTCCGTGCCTCTCTGGCCAAGACGCTGGAAGGACCGGATAAGAAGGCCATGGACTTCGTGGATACCTTCGAGAAGGTGACCGGTGGCGAAGCTCCGGAAATTACGCCGAACGGAGCTTCGGACATCATGAAGACCATCGGGCGTTATCAGGAAGCCGTGGTCTTCGGCAAGCAGACGCCCGCGGAAGCAGCGAAGGCCATGATCGAGGAGATGAATTCGTCCATCACCAGCGCATCCTGACATATTGAAGTGAACGTTCACTGACAGGGGAGAAGGGCCGTCGGACCATGGAAGGTCCGGCGGCCCTTTTCTTGGCCGTCCGCCCTGTCACCGCATGACGGTATGCTGAAGCGGCTAAGCAAAGTCCCCAAACCGTTCAAACCAGAAGGTGCATTGTGGCTCAGTCCAAACTTGATGAAGTAGTGTCCCTCGCGAAGCGTCGCGGTTTCGTGTTCCCCGCCGGCGAGATTTACGGCGGCACCCGTTCCGCATGGGATTACGGTCCGCTCGGCGTGGCCCTCAAGGACAACATCAAGCGCGAATGGTGGCGCTCGATGGTCGTCACCCGCCCGGACATCGTGGGCGTGGACACCTCCATCATCCTGCCCACCCCGGTGTGGGTCGCCTCCGGACACGTGGCGGTGTTCAACGACCCGCTGGTCGAGTGCCTCAACTGCCACAAGCGCAACCGCGCGGACAAGCTGGAGGAGTCCTACGCGGAGAAGCACGGTGACAAGCTGCCGGAGAACGGCATGAAGGACATCGTCTGCCCCGACTGCGGCGCCCGCGGCCAGTGGACCGAACCGCGCGACTTCAACATGATGCTGCGCACCCACCTCGGACCCGTGGAAGACGAGAACAGCCTGCACTACCTGCGCCCGGAGACCGCGCAGGGCATCTTCGTGGACTTCAAGAACGTCATGACATCCTCGCGTTCCAAGCCGCCGTTCGGCATCGCGAACATGGGCAAGTCCTTCCGCAACGAGATCACCCCCGGCAACTTCATCTTCCGCACCCGCGAGTTCGAACAGATGGAGATGGAGTTCTTCGTGGAGCCCGGCACGGACGAGGAATGGCACCAGTACTGGATCAACGCCCGCACCCAGTGGTACTTGGATCTGGGCGTCAAGCCGGAGAACCTGCGCCACTACGAGCACCCCAAGGAGAAGCTCGCGCACTACTCCAAGCGCACGGTGGACATCGAGTACAAGTTCGGCTTCCAGGGTTCCGACTGGGGCGAGCTCGAGGGCGTGGCCAACCGCACAGACTTCGACCTTTCCGCACACGCCAAGCACTCCGGCGAGGACCTGAGCTACTTCAACCAGGCCACCGGCGAGAAGTACGTGCCGTACGTGATCGAGCCCGCCGCCGGCCTGACCCGTTCCCTGATGTGCTTCCTCGTGGACGCGTACGACGTGGACGAGGCCCCGAACACCAAGGGCGGCGTGGACAAGCGCACCGTGCTGCGCCTCGACCCGCGTCTGGCCCCGGTCAAGGCTGCCGTGCTGCCGCTGAGCAAGAAGCCCGAGCTGCAGTCCGTGGCCCAGAACCTGGCCGCGGACCTGCGCCAGAACGAGTGGATGATCGACTACGACGAGTCCGGCGCCATCGGCCGCCGCTACCGCCGCGAGGACGAGATCGGCACCCCGCTGTGCATCACCGTTGACTTCGACACCCTCGAGGATCAGGCCGTCACCATCCGTGACCGCGACACCATGAACCAGGAGCGCGTGGCCCTCAACAAGGTGGCCGAGTATGTGGACGCCCGCATCGGCGAGCACCGCACCCGCGTGCCCATGAAGCCCGTGGAGCTGGGCGGCGAGCCGTTCGGCGACGAGGTGAAGATCCAGGAAGCCGGCGGTCTGTACTAAATTGCAGCATTCGGACGAAACCGTCATCGACGAGCGCGGGGACTGCCAGACCGGGCAGGATCCGCGCTCGCCGCGTCATGACACCCCCACGCTCCCCGAGTCCGTGCACATCGCGCCGGTGAAGCTCGGCCCTGTCGACGTACCCACCCCGGTGGTGCTCTCGCCCATGGCCGGCGTGACCAACTGGCCGTTCCGCGTGCTGTGCGAGGAATATGGGCCACAGGGCCTGTATGTGGCGGAGATGATTACCGCCCGGGCGCTCGTGGCCCGCAATCCCAAGGCGCTCAGGCTGTGCCGGTTCGCGCCGAGCGAGCGCGTGCGCTCCCTGCAGTTGTACGGCGTGAACCCGTCGATCACCGAGCAGGCGGCGAAGATCGTGGTGGACGGTGGCATGGCCGACCACGTGGACCTCAACTTCGGCTGCCCGGTGCCCAAGGTCACGCGTCGCGGTGGAGGCTCGGCCCTGCCGTGGAAGACCGACATCTTCTCCGAACTCATCTCCCGCGTGGTCAGGGTGTGCGAGACGGCGAACATTCCGGTCACGGCGAAGATCCGTGTCGGCATAGACCACGCGCACGAGACGTTCCTCGAAGCCGGGCGCATCGCGCAGGAGGAGGGCTGCAAGGCCGTCACCCTGCACGCGCGCACCACCGCCGAGTATTACGGCGGGCACTCCGACTGGAGCCGCATCGGCGAGCTCAAGGCCGCGCTGAGCATCCCGGTGTTCGGCAACGGAGACATCTGGGGTGCCGAGGACGCGCTCGCCATGGTCCGTGAGACCGGGTGCGACGGGGTGGCCGTGGGGCGCGGCTGCCAGGGCCGTCCGTGGCTGTTCGCCAACATTCGCAACGCCTTCGCCGGTAAACCGGAACGCGTGAACCCCAATCTGGGGGAGGTGTGCCGGGTGATCGAACGCCATGCCGAACTGCTCGTGGAGTTCTATGACGGCGACGAACGCATGGCCGTGCACGATCTGCGCAAGCACATCGCGTGGTACCTGAAGGGCTTCCCCGTGGGCGGTTCGACGCGCAAGGCGTTCATGGAATGCGAGTCCCTTGCGGACGTGCGCCGCGAGACGGGACGGTTGGACCCGACGGTCGAATACCCGCCGCGCGTGACGGACAAGCCGCGCGGGCGCGTGCGGTTCGCCAAGAAGGTTCACCTGCCGTACGGGTGGCTCGATTCCAGGACCACCACGCACGAGGAGCGCGAGATGCTGTTCGGCGACGATCCGATGGATGCGAGCTACTGACGGACGGATGCGCGGGATGCGCGGAAAACGCCGGCGTGTCGCCTTTGGAAAGCCTTTGGAAAAGTCGTTGGCCAAACCGGCGATACACGCCATACAATATCCATAGTCTGGTGGAGACACTGCGATACAGTGGAGCATAACCGTGAGTGACAGGAGCCAAACCGTGAGCGAGATTGCCCAGGAAGAATTCAATGACCGCACCACCATCAAGGTCGTGGGTGTAGGTGGCGCCGGCGGCAATGCGGTCAACCGTATGATCGCCGAGGGCCTGCAGAACGTCGAATTCGTTGCCATCAACACCGACGCGAAGGATCTGCTGCGCTCCGATGCGGATGTGAAGATCTCCCTGTCCGACAAGACCAGCCGCGGTCTGGGCGCCGGCGCCGACCCGGAGAAGGGCGCCAAGGCTGCCCAGGACCATCAGTCCGACATCGACGAGGTGCTCAAGGGTTCCGACATGGTCTTCGTGACCTGCGGCGAGGGCGGCGGCACCGGCACCGGCGCCAGCCCCATCGTCGCCCGTTCGGCCCGTCAGCAGGGCGCGCTCACCATCGCCGTCGTCACCCGTCCGTTCACCTTCGAAGGCCCCCGTCGCTCCGCCTCCGCAGACTCCGGCATCGAGAACCTGCGCAAGGAAGTCGATGCGCTCATCGTCATCCCCAACGACCGTCTGCTCGACCTGTCCGACCGCACGGTCTCCGTCATCGACGCCTTCAAGACAGCGGACAAGGCGCTGCTCGACGGCGTTCAGGGCATTACGGACCTGATCACCATGAACTCGTACATCCACGTCGATTTCTCCGACGTGACGGCCATCCTCAAGGATTCCGGCACCGCGCTGTTCGGCATCGGCGCCGCGCGGGGCGAGGATCGCGCCACCCAGGCCGCGGAGATCGCCATCAGCTCCCCGCTGCTGGAGGAAAGCATCGAGGGGGCCCACGGTGCGCTCATCAACGTGGCCGGCCCCACCGACCTGAGCATGCAGGAGGCCTACGCGGCCGCCCAGCTCGTGCAGGACGCCATCCACCCCGAAGCACAGATCATCTGGGGCCTTGCGCTGGACGACTCCTACGGCGACGAGGTGCGCGTCACCGTCATCGCGGCAGGCTTCGACCCGACCGGCAAGAAGGACGACGCCAAGACGGAGGATGCCGTGGAGGTCAAGCCGCTGACCGACTACAAGCCCGCACCCCAGCAGGCCCAGCCCGCCCCGGCGGCGCAACCCGTGCAGCAGGCTCCGGCCGCCCCGGCCCAGCAGGCCGGCTTCGACGAGACGAGCGAAACCCGCGTGGTGCGTCCCGCAGCCGCCCCGCTGCCGCAGAGCGACCCGGCCGGCGACCTGGACATCCCGGACTTCCTGCGCTGACGCGGGACGGCGAACGTAAGGAGCTGACATGGCTGGATTCATGAAGAACGCGATGTCCTACCTCGGCATGGCCGACGTGGTGGATGAGGATGACGACGCGACTGCCGCCGCCGAGACGGGCTCGACCTCGTTCGACTCCGATCATTCGGTGACGCCGCAGCCCACGCCCGCCGCCACCGCGAAGCCGCGCGAGAACACCACCCCGTTCCCGCAGGGACGCATCAACCGCATCACCACCATTCACCCCAAGACCTACGAGGATGCCCAGCTGGTGGGCCGCGCGATCCGCGACGGCGTGCCCGTGGTGCTCAACCTCACGGGCGTGGCGGAGGCCGTGGCCTACCGCATCGTGGACTTCTCCGCCGGCGTGGTGTTCGGTGTGCGCGGTTCCATCGAGCGTGTCACCCCGCGCGTGTTCCTGCTGAGCCCCGCGCAGGTGAACATCAAGGTGGAGGAGCCGCAGGCCTCCTCTCCGGCGCACGACCTGTTCGCGGACTGAGCGCAAGGCGGGGCGGGTGGCCGAAAAGCAAACCCGCATTCAGCGGTCGTCCAGTTTGCTCCCAGCTGACGGCCGCATGGCGATGGTAGGGTGGGCGTCATGCTGCTCTATCTGTTGCGTTTCATCATCGATCTGGCGATCGATGCCTACATGCTCATTCTGTTCGTGCGCATGATCCTTGACTGGGTCAGCGTCTTTTCCCGCACGTGGTACCCGCGCGGCGTGGTCGCCACCCTCGTCTCCGCCGTGTACACGGTCACCGAGCCGCCCCTGCGGTGGCTCAGGCGGTACATCCGGCCCATCCCCATGGGGGCGATGTATTTGGACGTGAGCTTCATGGTGCTGTGGTTCGGTCTCGCGGTGCTCAAAATCCTCATCTGAATCGCGGTTCTCGGGGTCATAAGGGACCGTATCGTGATAGCATCGGAATTTGAAGCCACTGTTTAGTTAGGCATAGTAAGGCATAGCCCCAAAGTGAGGTGGGATTGAATATGGCTCTGTTGACGCCCAAAGATATCAGGGAGCATACCTTCCAGACCGTCCGTTTCAAGGAAGGCTACGATGTCGACGAGGTCGACGACTTCCTGGATCAGGTGACCGAGACCGTTGAGGCCCTGACCAAGCAGGCCGTCGCCGCCGGTGCTTCGACCCAGTCGCTGGGACCGGACGTGGCCCCGCTGAACGCCAAGATCTCCGAGCTCAGTGCCCAGCTCGACGCCGCGCGTGCCGAGAACGCCCAGCTCAAGTCCGGCGCCACCGCGCAGAACGCCGACGCCGCCGCCGTTGCGGGCAAGATCGCCGAGGCTGAGGAGAACGCCAAGGCCCTCGCCTCCCAGAACGAACAGCTCAAGGGCCAGGTCGACCAGCTCAACAAGCAGATCGACCAGCTCACCGCGCAGGCGGCTCAGGGCGGCGACAACGCCAAGGCCCTCGCCGACCAGCTCGCCGCCGTGCAGAACGAGCGCACGGAGGCCCTGAAGCGCAACGAACAGCTCACCAACGAGCTCGCCGAGGCCAAGAGCCAGGCCGCCGCGACCTCCGCTCAGGTTGAGCAGGCCAAGGCCCAGATCCAGCAGGTCTCCGGTCAGGCCAACGCGCAGATCGAGGCCCTCAACAAGCAGCTTCAGGAATCCAAGCAGCGCGAGGAGTCCCTGCGCGAGCAGGTCGCCAAGATCGAGCCGTCCACCGAGACCGGCAGCCTCAAGAAGATCGCCGGCGCCGGTGCGGACGCCACCAGCGAGCCCGAGCGCGCCACCGCCATGCTCACTCTCGCCATGCAGCTGCACGACCAGTACGTGGACAAGGGCAAGGCCAAGGGCGCCGAGCTCATCGCCGACGGTCAGGCCAAGCACGACGAGGCCGTCTCCAAGGCGAACGACTACTCCACCCGCACCCGCACCGAGGCCGACGACTACTCCAAGCGCGTCCACAACGACGCCGACGCCTACTCCGAGCGCGTGCGCTCCGATGCGGACGGCTACTCCGTCAAGACCCGTCAGGACGCGGACACCTATTCCAAGAACAAGCACAACGAGCTGGAAACCTACGAGCAGGAAGTCCAGAAGCGCGCTCAGGAGTACGACAAGCAGACCCGCGACGGCGCCGACAAGTACGCGGCGGACGTCAAGGACAAGCTCATCACGCAGTCCAAGGTCATCGAAGGCAACATTCAGGGCCTCAAGCAGTTCGAAGCCGAATACCGCAGCCGCCTGACCGAGTTCCTCGGCCAGCTGGTCAATCAGGTGTCGGACACGAACGCGTTCCAGAACGTCGAGGCCAACTACCCCGGCAAGCACTGATCCATGTCCCAACAGTGTGAAGGCAAGGCGGCTGCGCGTGGGCGCGTGGCCGTCTTCGCATGCGTGGCGGCGGTGGCGCTGGCGATCGACCAGATCACCAAGGCGCTCGCCCTCACGCATCTGAGCGAAATGGCATCCATCCGCGTGATCCCGGGGCTTCTGGCTTTGCGACTCGTGCACAATCCCGGCGCCTCGCTGGGCATGGGGTCAGGGGCAACATGGCTCATCTCTCTCATCGCCATCGCGGCGTGCGTGGCGATCGTTTGGATGGCCGTGCGTACCGTCTCCATGCGCTGGGAGGTCCTGTTGGCGTTGGCGTTCGCCGGGGCGGTGGGCAATTTGATTGACCGCATCGCCTACGCGGACGGGTTCCTCAACGGCAAGGTCGTCGACTTCCTCGACTACGGGTGGTCGATCGGCAACGTGGCGGACATCTTCCTCATGGTGGCCGGCATCGGCATCGTGGTGCTCATCTTCGTGGGCGAGCCGTTCGGGCGCAAGGACCTCGAGGCGCGTAAGGACGCCGAGAATTCCACTGAGAACGCCTCCGGGACTGCTGGCGCACAGGAATCCGGGCAGGCAGGGCATACGGAAGATCCGGAGGAGCCGACCGTCCGATGAGCCGAATCCTTCCCGCACCCGACGCGCTGATCGGCAAGCGGCTGGACGTGGCCGTGGCCAAGATGCTCGGCATGTCCCGCGCCAAGGCCAGCGAACTCATCGCCACCGGTCAGGTGCGTTCCCTCGCGCGCGATATCGCCAAATCGTCCACGCTCATGGCCGGCGAAAGCCTGGAATTCGACCTGCACGACGAAGCCCCCGCCTCAGAACCGGTGGCCGACGACATGGCGATCGTCTACGAGGACGACGACGTGGTAGTGGTGGACAAGCCCGTGGGCGTGGCCGCACACGCCTCCGTGGGCTGGAGCGGACCGACCGTGCTCGGCAGCCTGCTCGACCGCGGCGTGCACATCACCTCCTACGGGGCGCCCGGACGGCAGGGCATCGTCTCTCGGCTCGACGTGGGCACCTCCGGACTCATGCTGGTGTGCAAGTCCGAGCTCGCCTACAAGGAGATGCGCCGGCAGTTCGCCGAGCATGAAGTGAAGAAGACCTACCACGCGCTGGTGCAGGGCAACCTGCGGCAGGACCGGGCCACCATCGAGGCGCCCATCGGCCGGGCGAAGGTCTCCGACTTCCGGTTCACCGTCACCCCCGCCGGCAAGGAGGCCATCACGCACTGGGACGTGATGGAACGCTTCGGCGAGGCGACACTCGTCTCCGTCAACCTCGAAACCGGGCGCACCCACCAGATACGCGTGCATTTCTCCTCCATCGGTCACCCCCTCGTGGGCGACCCGATGTACGGAGCCAACCCGAAGCTGTCCGCGGCGGTGGGATTGGACCGCCAGTGGCTGCATGCCATGCGGCTCGAATTCCGGCACCCACGCACCCGCGTATGGACCACCGTGGAAAGCCGGTACCCGGCCGATCTGAGCCACGCGCTGGACGTGATGCGCCAGAGAGCCGCCGCACGCCGGGAAACGAACGTGTGAGGAATCGCAGAGGCCGGAGCGGGCGGACAGCGCGCGCGAACAGGAACGAAGAGCAGAGGCAGAAAGAGACAGACAGCATGTCATTCGAGCATCCAAACAGGAACGGCGAAACCATCCGCGAGGTGGAGCGCGAGATCATGAAGCGTCCGCCGGAGCACAATCACACCAACCTCGATCTGGACCGCATGACCCTCATGCTGGACCTGCTGGGCCACCCGGAGCAGTCATTCCGCGTGATCCACGTGACCGGCACCAACGGCAAGGGCTCCACCGCGCGCATGGCCGAGGCGATCTGCCGCGCGTACGGTCTGCGCACCGGTCTGTATACTTCGCCGCATCTGGAGCGCATCAACGAGCGCATCGCCATCGACGGTCAGGAGCTCTCCGACGACGACTTCGCCGACGCGTGGGACCAGATCAAGGACCTCGTGGACATGGTGGACATGAAGATGGCCGAGCAGGGCAAGCCGAAGATGAGCTTCTTCGAGGTGCTCACCTCCATGGCCATCTGGAAGTTCGCCGACGCCCCCGTGGACGTGGCCGTGGTGGAAGTGGGCATGGGCGGCCGCGACGATGCGACCAACGTGCTCGACGCGGACGCGGCCATCATCGGACCGATCGACATGGACCACATGCAGTGGCTGGGCAGCACCGTGGAGGACATCGCCGAGCACAAGGCCGGCATCATCAAGCCCGACTGCACGGTCGTCGTCGGCCCGCAGCCGCACGAGGATGAGGTCATGTCCATCATCGAGGACAAGGCCCGCGCATGCCATGCGCGCCTGCTGCGCGACGGCTACGAGACGGAGGTCGTCTCCCGCATGCCGGCCGTGGGCGGTCAGGTCGCCACGCTGCGCACGCCCAACGGCACGTACACGGAGGTGCCCATCGCCAAATTCGGCGAACATCAGGCCCACAACGCGCTCGCCGCACTGGCCGCCGCCGAAGTGGTGATCCCCGTCAACGGGGCGCTCGACGGCGACGCGGTGGCCGAGGCGCTGAGCGGCGTGAAGATCCCCGGACGCATCGAACAGATTCGCACCTCGCCGACCATCATCATCGACGGCGGGCATAACGTGAACGCGGCCGAATCGCTGCGCGCCGCCATCGAGGAAAACTACGACTTCGAACAGCTCGTGGGCGTGGTGGCCATGATGGCGGACAAGCAGGTCGAGCAGTATCTGGGCGTGCTGGAGCCGGTCCTGAGCCAGATCGTGGTGACGGAAAACTCGTGGCGCGGGCGCGTGATGCCCGCCGACGAACTCGAGAAGGTGGCCGTCAGGGTGTTCGGGCCGGACCGCGTGATCCGCCGCGACGACCTGCCCGACGCCATCCAGACCGCCGTGGACCTGGTGGACGCCGCCGACGAAACCGGCGTGGGCTACGGGCGCGGCGTACTCATCTGCGGCAGCTTCGTGACCGCCGGCGACGCGCGCACGCTGCTCAAGGAGCGCAGGAACCCGGAGCTGGCCAAGCCGAAGGCCGAGCGCGTGGCGGACGGCGACGGCGCTGCGGACGGCGAAAGCGCGTCGGACGGCAGGACGGGCGACGGTGTGAACGATCACGCTGACGGTTCCGACGGAGACTTTGACGGCGGTTTCGGCGGTTTCGACGACGGCGGGC
Source organism: Bifidobacterium sp. LH_389 (assembly GCF_056357235.1). Lineage (NCBI taxonomy): Bacteria > Bacillati > Actinomycetota > Actinomycetes > Bifidobacteriales > Bifidobacteriaceae > Bifidobacterium > Bifidobacterium sp. LH_389. Next base: position 4,427 of record NZ_JBKEVR010000023.1, on the reverse strand, counting down.
GCATCGAACCGAACCTCGGGGACTGACGGAGCCGGCGCATGTACCTCAAGGAGCTGACCCTGAAGGGCTTCAAGTCCTTCGCCTCCGCGACCACGCTGCGCTTCGAGCCCGGCATCACGGCCGTGGTGGGGCCCAACGGCTCCGGAAAGTCGAACATCGTGGACGCGCTCGCCTGGGTGATGGGTGAGCAGGGCGCCAAGGCGTTGCGCGGCACGCAGATGGAGGACGTGATCTTCGCCGGCACGTCCTCCCGCCCGCCGCTCGGTCGCGCGCAGGTGTCCCTCACAATCGACAACACCGACCATGCGCTGGACATCGACTACACGGAAGTGACCATCTCCCGCACCATCTTCCGCAACGGCGGCTCCGAGTACGCCATCAACGGCTCCGCATGCCGTCTGCTGGACATTCAGGAGCTGCTCTCCGACACGGGTCTGGGCCAGCAGATGCATGTGATCGTGGGGCAGGGGCGGCTCGATGCGATCCTCAAGGCCGACCCGTCCGGCCACCGTGCGTTCATCGAGGAGGCGGCCGGCATCCTGAAGCACCGCAAGCGCAAGGAACGTGCACTGCGCAAGCTCGCCAACACCGAGCAGAATCTGTCTCGGCTGGATGATCTGCTCGGTGAAATCCACCGCCAGCTCGGGCCTCTCGGCCGTCAGGCGCGCATCTCCCGGCGGGCGGAGGCGATTCAGGTGATCGTGCGCGACGCGCAGTCCCGCCTCTACGCCGACGACGCCGTGCGCGCGTTGCGGCAGCGCGACGAACTGCGCTCGCAGCTCACTGAAGTGCGGGGCAAACTGGCCGAGGCGCAGCGGGAACTGGCCGGTGTGAAGGTGCGCATCGAACAGGTGGAGGCACTGGCCAGCCAGTCCAGTCCCGCCATCGCGCGCGTGAACGAGGTCTGGCATCGCTACGCGCAGCTGCAGGAACGCTACCGTTCGCTCGCGCAGGTGGCGGGGGAGCGTGGGCGGTCCCTGCTCGGGCAGGTGATCGATCACATGGGGGACGACCCGGACCTGCTGGAACGCCGCGCCACGGAACTTGACGGACAGGCCGCGACCCAGCGCAGCGCCGTGGAGGATGCTCGGCTAGCCCTGGACAAGGCGACCGAACAGCGTGCCGATGGCGAACGGAAACTGGCCTCCGTGCGCCAGACCCTCACCGAACTGCGCAAAACCGCGCAGCGGCGCGAGTCGAAGATAGCCGGTCTCAACGCGCTCATCGCGCGGGAGGAGGCGGCCGCGGAACTGGCGCAAACGCGCGCCAAGGACTTCGCCGGGCAGCGCGAGGCACTGGAGAAACAGCTCGAGGACGCGCGTGCGCAACGCGAAGGCATGGAACGCGAGGCGGATGCGATCGGCGATGACGACGGCAAGGCGGGCACGGCGCTGGAGGCGGCACGCGCCGAGCTGGCCGAACGGCAGGAAGCATTGAACGGTCTGGAGGACCGACAGCGAGAGCTCAACGGGCGGATCATCTCGCTGAAAGCCAAGGCCGATGCCTTGCATGACACGCTCGACAGCCGCAATGCCTCCGGGGAACTTGAGCGCGACAGGGACGTGGCGGCCATGGGACGGCTCGCCGACTTCATCCACGTGGAGGACGGCTGGGAGGAAGCCGTGGCACACGCGCTGGATGCGTTCGCCGGGGCGATCGTGGTACCGGGCATGGGCAACGTGGTGCATGCGCTGGACCGGGCGCGGAACGACCGGCTCGGCAGGGCGGTGGTGCTGGCGGCCGGGGCGTGCGGCGGTTTGGGCGGTGGCTTGGGTGTCGGTTGGGGCTCCGACTTGGCTGATTTGGATAATTTGGGCGCTGACGGAGACCTTGCCGGAAGTGAACGTTCTGGCGGCGTGTCCGGTGACGCTGATCCTGAGCATACCGGGTCCGACCGCGTCGAATCCTCGAGCGGCGGGCATTCCGACGGTGAACCTTCCGACAGTGAACGTTCACGTGCCGAATCTTCGCGCGGTTCTGCCCGGTGGCGGTCCGTGGCCGTGTTCGTGGCACCGAACCCGCACGCGTCCGATTCCACTGCCGCCGAGGGCGTAGTCCGTGCCGTGCGCACGCTGCTCGCCGACGTGGCCGCGGTCGATTCGCTGCCCGATGCCCGCGAGGCCCTTGCGGCCGGCTGGCGTGAAGCGGTCACCGTCAACGGGGAGACACTCAATGCCGTGGCCGGCACCGGCGGGTCGTCTCTGTCCCAGTCCGACCTGTCGCTGGCCGCCCGGCGTGACAAGGCCCTGCAACAGGCGGAAACGCTCAGCGGAGAACTCGCTGAAGTCGAGCAGCAGGTCGCCCGGACCAAGGCGGATCGGGACGCGGCACGGCTCGCCGTGGACCGCGAATCCAGCCGGCGCACCGAAGCGCGGCTCAAGGCGCAGCAGGTCGTCAAGTCGCTCAAATCCGCGGCGGACCGCGTTGCCGGCTTTGAGCGGCAGATCAAGGCTCTGGACACCAAGATCGCTACGGTGGAAGAGGACAACGAAACCCATCGGCTCAAACTGGACGATCTGCGACTCGCTCTGGAAGCGGCGCAGGAATCCGGCTCGGGCCATGCCGATTCGGACGAATTAGCCGCGCGTGAAACAACGCTGGAACGGTCACTGACCGAATCCCGGGAACGCGAGGTCACAGCCAAGATCGCGTGGAGCGAGGCCAAGCGCAAGGCCGACTCCCTGGAACGTCAGGCCGGGCTACTGCACGATCAGGCGCGCGAGGCAACGGAACGCCGGGCGCGCATCGAACGGCTCAATGCCAAGCGGCGGGAGCAGGCCGAGCATGCGCAGGGCATCGCTGCGGATGCGAGCGACATAGCCGAACTCATTGGCCGGTACATTGCGGATGCGACCGCCCGGCGAGACGCCCTGCAGGCCGAGGCGTCAAGCAAGACGCGCGAGCTCAAGGCGTTGCGCGCCGAGCGTGACCGCATCGACCCGCAGGTGAACGATCTGACCGCGCGGGAGCACGCATTGGACGTGGACCGGGAGCGCGTAGCCGGACAGGTGGGGCAGATCACGCAGAAGATCGCGGACGATCTGGGCATGGACGTGAACGATCTCATCGCGCAGTATGGTCCCGACCGGCCGGTGCCGGTGCTCGACGAGCAGGGACGGCCCATGCCGCTGGACGATGCGGGAACGGCGGGCGATCCTGAAGCTGAATCCGAGGGAGTCGGGGACGGAGACTCCGCCGAACCCGCATACCGAACCGTGCCATACGATCGCGCCGAACAACGCAAACGTCTGGACAAGGCACGCAAGGACCTGACCGCGCTCGGCAAAGTGAACCCGCTGGCCACCGAGGAATACGACGCGCTGCAGACCCGCAACCAGTACCTGAACGACCAGCGCAACGACGTGGTGCAGTCGCGCGACGACCTCATGGGGCTCATCAAGGATCTGGACTCCACCATGGTCGAAGTGTTCCGCTCGGCCTTCGAGGACACGGCCGCAGCCTTCGAGCGCATGTTCGCCATGCTGTTCCCCGGTGGGCGCGGCCGACTCCGACTCGAGGACCCGGACGACCTGCTCACCACCGGCGTGCTCGTGGAGGCCAGCCCGGCCGGCAAGCGCGTCAAGCAGTTGAGCCTGCTGTCCGGCGGGGAGCGGTCCCTCACTGCACTGGCCCTGCTGTTCGCCATCTTCACCGCGCGCCCCAGCCCGTTCTACGTGATGGACGAGGTGGAAGCCGCTCTGGATGATGTGAACCTCACCCGGCTCATCGGCGCGTTCAACGCCCTGCGCGAGCACGCCCAGCTCATCATCATCACGCATCAGCAGCGCACCATGAGCATTGCGGACGCCCTGTACGGCGTGACCATGCGCGCGGACGGCGTGACCGCCGTGGTGAGTCAGCGGCTTGGATCCTCGTCCTGAGAGGGAAATGTCATTGCCGGTCGTGCAGATCTGGCAGCTGCTGTTGGCTGCAGGTGACTTCGCCTCGGACCGGGGATGTTCAAGTCTTAGCGGTTTACCGATCGGTGCGCCATGGGCGGCGGACGATCTCCATGACGTGGCCATGTGTACGGACGGCGTATTTTTCGGCGGTACGAGGCACAATCGATGCCAAGCTACGCTGTGTGAGGATGTTGCGGGTATTTCCGGGCCGGCATGCGGATGATATTTCCGATTCGTGTGGTGGTTTTCGGTGCGGGTGCCTAGTACCGCCGTTAGCATTTGGCCACAATGGTACGGTTGATACTTAGGGTGGCGCCGTAAAACCGCCACACGAATCGAAAATATATGCGGGCGCGCCACGCTGCGTGGTGGGCTGAACGGTTCTTTGCCGGCGGCTATCGGGGGGGGTGTTCCTATGTTTTTGTCAACCTTGTGAGGGGTTGATGTGGTCGTGTCCGGGTTGGTTGTGATGGGCGTGCTTCGCTTTGGCCTTGGCGAGGTGCGGCCGTGGCCGGCGCTGGTGGT
>NZ_JBKEVR010000022.1:0-20087 GCF_056357235.1 Bifidobacterium sp. LH_389 | reverse complement strand
AACCACCAGCGCCGGCCACGGCCGCACCTCGCCAAGGCCAAAGCGAAGCACGCCCATCACAACCAACCCGGACACGACCACATCAACCCCTCACAAGGTTGACAAAAACATAGGAACACCCCCCTACATCAACTACAAACAACACTCCGTCTGCGCTCCAATAACTACGTAGATTTACACAAAACTTCATAGTTTATTACAATCGGCGACCGGAAACGACCCCCACAGCCCTTTCGGCCACCGCCATCCAAGAAAGGAAGCACCGATGAACACCGAGTACAAGCTCCTCACCCCCGGCCCGCTGACCACCACCCGCACGGTCAAGGAGGAGATGCTGTTCGACCACTGCACGTGGGACGAGGACTACCAGCAGATCACCCAGAAGATCCGCCGCCAGCTCCTCGAGCTCGCCCACTGCAGCGCGGACGACTACACCGTCGTGCTCATGCAGGGCTCCGGAACCTTCGGCGTGGAAAGCGTGCTCACCTCCGTGATCGGCAAGGACGAGAAGGTCCTGCTGTGCACCAACGGCGCGTACGGCGACCGTCAGGCGGACATCTGCCGTCACGCCGGCATCGCCTTCACCCAGTACGCCGAACCGTACGACCGCATCCCGGACGCCGCCAAGGTCGAGGAATACCTCGAGGCCGACCCGTCCATCACCCACGTCTCGATGATCCACTCCGAGACCACCTCCGGCCTGCTCAACGACATCGAAGCCGTGGCCCGCGTGGCCAAGGCTCACGGCAAGACCTTCATGGTGGACGCCATGAGCTCCTTCGGCGGCGTGGACATCCCGGTGGCCGACTGGGGCATCGACTTCCTCGTCTCCTCCGCCAACAAGTGCATCCAGGGCGTGCCCGGCTTCAGCTTCATCATCTGCAACAAGGCCAAGCTCGAGGCCTCCAAGGGCAAGGCGCGCAGCCTGTCCCTGGACCTGTGGGACCAGTGGAACACCCTCGAGAAGGCCAACGGCAAGTGGCGCTTCACCTCCCCCACCCACGTGGTGCTCGCCTTCTCCAAGGCACTGGACGAGATGTTCGCCGAGGGCGGAATCCCGGCCCGCTCCGCCCGCTACACGCTCAACAACGAGCTGCTCATCGCCCGCATGAAGGCGCTCGGCTTCCGCCTGTTCCTGCACGACCACCAGGGCCCGATCATCACCACGTTCCTCTACCCGGAGGGCACCGCGTTCGACTTCCACGACATGTACGAGTTCATCAAGGAGCGCGGCTACGCGATCTACCCGGGCAAGCTCACCGACGAGGAGACCTTCCGCCTGGGCAACATCGGCGAGATCTACACCGACGACATCGAAAAGGTGACCGAGCTGCTGGCCATGTACATGGGCGAGCGCGGCCTGCTCGAGCCCGCCACCGGTTCCGACTCCGTCCCCGAGGCGATCGCCGCCATGGATGCCGCCGGTGCCCCGATCAAGGCCGCCGCCCCCGCATCCGTCAAGCTCACCGCCTGAGCCGCCGGAAACGTCAGCAACGTCAGAAAAGCGTCAGAAAGGAAGCATCATGACCAACACGCGCTTCGAGACCGTCATCTTCGATTGGGCCGGCACCACCGTGGACTATGGCTGCTTCGCCCCCGTCCGCGCCTTCCAGGAGGCGTTCCGCGAGTTCGGCATCGAGCCGACCATGGACGAGACCCGCAAGCCCATGGGCATGCTCAAGCACGACCACATCGAGACCATGCTGCACATGGATCGCATCGCCCGCGCCTGGGAGGACGCCCACGGCGCCGCCCCCACCGAGGCCGACGCGGACAAGGTGTACGCGCACTTCGAGCCGAAGCTGCTGTCCATCCTCGACCAGTTCGCCACTCCCAAGCCGGGCGTGGTGGACGCCGTCGCCACCCTGCGCGAGATGGGTCTCAAGATCGGCTCCACCACCGGCTACACGGACAAAATGATGGAGATCGTGGTACCCAAGGCCGCCGAGCAGGGCTACGCGCCCGACTTCTGGATCAGCCCGGACGGCACCGACGGCTTCGGCCGCCCCTACCCGTACATGGTCTTCGCGAACCTCAAGACCCTCGGCGTGACCGACGTGCGCAAGGCCGTCAAGGTAGGCGACACGCTCTCCGACATCCGCGAAGGCAAGAACGCCGGCGTCTTCACCGTGGGCGTGACCGAGGGCAGCTCCCAGATGGCCCTGAGCCAGGACGAGTTCGACGCCCTGCTGCCCGCCGACCAGGATGCCGCCCGCAGCGCCGCCCGCAACGCGTTCGTGGCCGCCGGCGCCGACGCGGTGATCGACACCATGGCCGAGCTGCCCGCCCTGCTGCGCCAGATCGCCTGAGGCTGCCCGATCGTCGATTCCGCACTTCGCTTCATTTCCCTCTCATGACACCGCTGCCCGCGGTTCCGACGCAACGCCGGAGCCGCGGGCAGCGGTTTTCGCATGTCACAATGCATTTTCAGTACGCGTCACGCCGCATGGGCGGCGCCACGGTCGAACACGTGCGCGATGAGCAGCGTCAGCGCGCCCACCATGAGATACATGCCGATGTCGCTCAATCGCGGCGTGATGGCCAGATTCGACCGGCCGGTAAGCGACGAAAGCACCAGCGCCAGCAGCGATCCCGCCCCTGCAATCACCGGTATCGCAATCAACAGCCGCCCGATGCGATTCAGCGGGGCGACGAGCCCCGCGTCGAACGGGCCAAACAGGTCGGTGCGATCCAGTCTCGTCTGTATGCACTGACTCACGCGGCGGATGTTGCGCATCACGAACGCCATCGCAACCGCGCAGCCGGTCTGCAGGACGATCAGCGTGAGCAACGCCGCCGGGTTGGCCGCGCGCGCCTCGGCCTGCTCCCGGAGCATGGTCCGGTACTGGTACGCATCCATGCCGTTGATCGTATTCGTCGCCGGCATGCAGTCGATGCTCTGCAACTGCGACTGGTAACGGCTGTCCGTGGCTAGATCCGGCAGCGTAAACGTGAAGCCGCCGACCGTGTCTCCTACGCCGACGCCGAACGAGCCCTGCCCGGTTTCATGGCCGTATCCGCCGTTCGGCATGCGGTCCGCGACGCCGCCCGCCATGACGGTAAGCACCAGCATGACCGCGCACGCCGCCGCACCGATCCAGCAGACCGCCTCGATCAACACAGACGCCCAGTACACGATGCCGTTGAGTCTGGTGAAATTGAGCCTGCCGCTCCCTGTCCCGCCGTCCATGATGTAACCTCCTCGTCGCACCGGGCACGGCCCCTCCTAGGCCGCGGCCATGACTCCATGGTATCTGTAGCGGACACATGACCACAAGCCATCCACGTCCGCCGGCAAACCCGCAACCCCGCGCACAACCTGCACGTGCAGCGGCATATCAGGAACGAGGCCACTCAACTCCGAACACACCATCTTGAAGCTCGGCATGCGTGCAAACGCGTTGGATTCTAACGAAACCATGCGGAAACGGCGGATAATACAGCACAAGCACGTCATCAAACGCGTGAAACTCCATATATACCGGAGTAATGTCCATTTGGATTGTTCAAGACATGCGGTGTATAGGCATCGGACACCCTGCCATCCACACGCAATTCCTCACGGACAATGCGCAGAACCTCCGCAGCACAGTCGCGCCGATATCGCGCAAGCCGTTTGAGATCAGCCTTGGCCAAATGGAATAGGCAACATCAAGCATCGCCCAGCACCTCGCGCTCAAACGCGTCGAAATCGGCATCCGTACGCAGCACGGTATCGGTTGGCAGCGCATGTGCGATTCTGCCCTTGATGTCGTCGCGCTGGGCGAACGTATCAATCACATGACGCAGATACTCATCAAGGTCGATGCCCGCCGCGCGCGCGGCGTTAGCCGCATCGACATACCGCGCCGTATCCACATCGGGAATGTTCAACGTCATGGTAGACATGGCCCCTCCAATCTGTCGCTGCAAAGCTGCCAATACAGCCATTGTATGCGGGTGCCAGCCGGTCGCGCACAACACTCCCCTCCGCTACCCCACGTTGTTGTTGTAGACCTGCGACTGGAGGTCCTTGCGGGCGGCCTCGAGCTTGGCGATGCGGCCGAGCAGACCGAACTTCTCCTCGCCGTCGGGCAGCTGGGCCATGCGGCGGCGGGCGGCGGCGATGCGTCGCATGTAGTCCATGTCGATCAGCCGCACCAGCAGCTCGGTGGCGTACTTCGTTTCCGCCGGGGTGGGCGCCTTGAGCTGCACGGCCGCGGCACCGGAAGGATCGGATGGGCCGGCCTGCCCGTTCTGGCCCTGCGCACCCGTTTCGCTCTGCGCGGCCGGCGACGGCGGCAACGGCAGCGGCATGACGGCCAGCTCGTTGATCACCTGCTCGAGCATCGGCCCTCCCGCCTTGGAAAGCGCATGCATCCACAGACCCTGCGGGGTACCGGTCGCAGGCAGGCCGCCCGCCGCCTCGAACGCCTGGAACAGCGCGTGGAACACGGGCACGGTGAAGCTGTCCACCGTCAGCTGTCCGAACAGGTTCCGGTCCAGCGCGCGCGGCACCTGAATGAGCGTGGCCATGAACTGCTGCTCGCAGATGAACACCGCGTCGTCGATTCTGTAATACGTCTGGTTCTTGGCGTCCGCGCGTTCCAGGTTCTTGCGGACGGCCGGGTCGGCGTACGGGTTCTCGCCGCGCCGCTCGCGCTCCAGCTCAGCCTCGCCTTCGCCCCTCGCACCGGCGCCGGCGAACCCGCCGAATCCGCCGCGCCGCCGGGAAGCATAGGCATCCTCGTCGCGCACGTTCGCCGCACGCCGGGCCGCCGCCACCTCGCGCTGCAGAATGTCCAGATCCACGCCCACGCGTCTCGCCGCCTTGCGCGTGTACACGTCCAGCAGCGAGCGGTCGCGGATCTGCGCGATCACCGGCGCCACCGCGTGCACGGCCCCCAACCGCCCGGTGGTGAACTGCGTGTCGAACCGGTCGATCGCCGTTTCGATCACGAAATCGTACAGCGGCCGCGCGCTTTCGATGAGCGCTCGCACCGCCTGATCGCCGCGCTGAATCCTCAGGTCGCACGGGTCGAGGTTGCTGTCCGCCACGGCCACGAACGTCTGCGTCAGGAAAGCCGAGTCCAGCCCGAACGCGTGCAGCGCGGCCTTCTGCCCGGCCGCGTCGCCGTCGAACGTGAACACCACGCGCGAGCTCAGCGTCTGCCCATTCACCTTGCGCGGGCCTATGAGCTGGATCGCCCCCAGCGAATCGTCGGCGATGAGCCGGCGCACGATCTTCGCATGCTCGGCTCCGAACGCCGTGCCGCAGGTGGCCACGGCCGTGTCGATGCCCGCCAGATGCATGGCCATCACATCCGTGTAGCCCTCCACGATCACCACCTGACGCTTCTTGACGATCGCCGCCTTGGCCAGATCGATGCCGTACAGCACCTGCGTCTTGCGGTAGAGCTGCGTGTCCGGCGTGTTGATGTACTTGGCGGCGATGGTGTCATCCTCGTACAGCTTGCGCGCGCCGAAGCCGAGCGTGCGCCCGGTCGAATCGCGGATGGGCCACGTGACCCGCCCGCGGAAATAGTCGTAGATGCCGCGCTGTCCCTGCCTGGCCAGTCCCGCGTCCAGCATTTCCTTCTGCGTGAAGCCCTTGGATGCGAGGTGCCGGACCAGATTGTCCCAGCCCTGGGGCGCGTAGCCGCAGCCGAAGCGCTCGCAGTCGGCCTGGCTGAAGTTGCGGCCGCCCAGCAGCTTGCGCGCGGCGAGCGCCTCCTTGCTCATGATCTGCGAGACGAAGAAGCGCTGGGCCTCCTCGTTCGCCTCGAGCAGCCGGGCGCGCTTCGAGCCGGCATGGGCGTCGCGGGATGCGCCCTGCCCGTTCTGCTCATAATGAAGTTCGATGTGATACCGGTCCGCGAGCAGCTCCACGGCCTCGCGGAAGTCGATGTTCTCCTGCTGCTCGACGAACTTGAACACGTCCCCGCCGAGTCCGCAGCCGAAGCAGTGCCATACGCCCAGCGACGGACGCACGTTGAAGCTGCCGGTCTTTTCGTCATGGAACGGGCACAGGCCCACATAGGTGCCGGTGCCGGATGGCTTGAGTGCTACGGATGCGGATACGATGTCGTACAGGTCCGCGGCGGCGCGCACCTTTTCCACGTCTTCCTTGAGAATCATTCCAGCCATAGCACACTACAGTAGCGGCACGTCATCCCCCGGCGCGCGCCTGCCGGTTCACGCGATGAACGCGCGAAAATCTTGTGAACCGGCAACCGCACGGAAACGCACAAGGCCGCACATGCCTCCGGGGCCGCGCAACGGCGTCCTTTCAGGCAAACCGGCCGCCTTGGGGCAGCCGAATGCAACACGGGCCCCGGTTCACACGTTGCTCGTCAAAACATCGCGTGAACCAGATTTTTCAGTGACCGCCCATGCTGATGGTGTCGAGGCCGCTGTACACGCCGTTCGTGGGGTCGCCGTGGTGCTTATGGCGCTCGGCGTCGGCATGTTCGGCTCGTTCGGCGGCATCCATGCGCGCTTTGGTGGGCGTCTGGGCTTCCAGCTTGTCCACTTCGGCGATCTGTTCGGCAAGGGGGGCATCGGGGTCGATGGGATCGACCGCATCTTCATTGATTTCAGTGCTCATAGCCCCATTGTAGTTCCGAGTGCAAGCTCCCCTCAACCCCCGTTCTTCCCTCTCCGTGAAGGTGACGGACGGCAGGGACGCCACAGCACTCGGCAACGCCGGACACAGCAGGATACCGGACATCACGCACCGGGCATCGCCGGCATCCCTCCCCGGTCCGCTCCGTCATCCGCAGCCATCCGTCGCATCACCCGCACAGTCGCCTCACCCGCACAGGATGGAATGCAACGCCAGCGCGCTGCCGTCCGTCAGGCTCGCCACCTGATCCACCGCCACCCTCAGGCGCTCGTCGTCGTTGGAGCATTCGTTCCAGTCGGCCAGGAACTGACTCTCCAAGGCATCCGAAGGCCGCGGTGAATCGCGCATGATCACGTCCACCAAGTCCTCGACGATGCTGAGCTCCTCCTGATGGAACGGCTCTCGTTCGCGCGGCGCCATCACGAAGTACACGGCTATGCCCTTGAGCGCCACGATCTCGTAGTTCGTCTCCTCGGGAATCACCACGTTCGCCGAGTACCGGGTGAGCGGGCCGGGCCCGTACGCCTCGCGCGTGGCGGTCTCCACGCTCCACGCGAACCGGCCGATCAGGTCGGACGTGATGTTCTTCAGCTGCGCGAGCGCCTGCCTCGAACCGTTGAAATGCGCGGGGAACATGTGCAGCTTCTGCAGACGCAGGAATGCGGCGAGCAGCAGGTCCGGGTCCCAGCGCGCCCCGTACCACGCTCGGGTCTGTTCGATGATCCGGTCGAGGATCTGCGGGTCGGCCAGCGTGATCGGGTTGAACGCACCGGTGGCGATGGAATCCTCCACGTCATGCACCGAGTAGGCGATGTCGTCCGCGAGGTCCATGATCTGGCACTCCATGGGCTTGGTGGCCTCGGGGGCGCCGATCTTGAGCCAGCGGAACACGTCCTCGTCGTCCGGGTAGACGCAGAACTTCCGGCTGCGCTCCCCCTTGGGGTGCTTGCCCGCCTCGGCGAGCGTCCACGGGTATTTGACGGCGGCGTCCAGCGAGGCGCGGGTCAGGTTCACGCCCGCCGAACGCCGTCCGTCCGGATGGAACACCTTGGGTTCGAGCCGGGTGAGGATGCGCAGGGTCTGCGCGTTGCCCTCGAATCCTCCGATCCCGTCGGCAATGTCCGCGAGCGCACGCTCCCCGTTGTGTCCGAACGGCGGGTGCCCCAGATCGTGGGCGAGGCATGCACAGTCCACCACGTCCGGGTCGCAGCCGAGCAGCTTGCCGATCTGCCGCCCGATCTGCGCCACCTCGAGCGTATGGGTGAGCCGGGTGCGGGCGAAGTCGTCGGTGCCGGCCACGAGGATCTGGCTTTTGGCGCCGAGCCTGCGCAGGGCGGACGAGTGGATGAGCCTAGCCCGATCCCGTTCGAAGGCCGTACGCGTCTTGGATTTGGGCGGCTCGGGGGCCCAGCGCTCCTCATCGAAGGCCGTGTAGCCCTCCCCCGCCGGTATGCGCTCCGTGCCGGTTTCGCGCTCGCTCCCCGTGATGTCCATGGCCCGCCGCTACAGGATCGTGCTCGGGTCGAGCAGAGCGAGGTCCTCGGGGGGCAGCACCTCCGCGGCGTTGAGGTAGAGGCGCGGGATGCGGTTGCGCAGGCAGGTGAAGATCTCGTAGCTGATGGTCTCCGCCGCGCGCGCCCAGTCGTCGGCGGTGGGCTCGCACACGGCTTCGCCACGGCCCGGGCCGAAGAGCACGACCGTGTCGCCCTCCTGAACACCCATCGCGGCCGCGGAACCGTGCAGGTCGAGGATGAACTGGTCCATGCACACGCGCCCGGAGACGCGTTCCAGCTTGGGCCCCTGCTTGGTCATGATGCGTACGGGACCGCCGAGCTTCTCCACGTGCTTGGCGCCCTGCATGTCGAAGCCGGAGGCGGAGCGGTGGATGCCGTCCGCGTAGCCGAGCGGCACGATGGCGGTGGACGTGTTCTGCGGGGTCAGGTAGGTGCGTCCGTAGGAGATGCCGTGGCCGGCCTCCACGTCCTTGACCGTGCCGAGCTGGGCCTGCAGAGTCATGGCGGGCTTGAGGTGGTAGCGCTGCGGGGTGCCCATGGCCGGGTCGGGCTCGTAGCCGTACAGGCCGATGCCGGGGCGGGTGAGTTCGTAGTGGATCTTGGGACGGGTGAGGGTGGCGGCCGTGTTGGCGAGGTGGCGGATCTGCGGGGCGATGCCGGCCGTACGCATGCGCTCGGTGAACTCCTCGAACACGGCGATCTGGCCATCCGTGGACTTCACGAATTCGGGGACGTCGGGGGCGTCCGCCACGGCGAGGTGGCTCCACTGGCCGATGATCTGGATGAGGCCGAGCGACTGCTCCTCACGCAACGCCTTGATGGCCTCGTCGAAGGCTGCGGGCGTGAAGCCGTTGCGGCCGAAGCCGGTGTCGCACTTGACGTGCACGCGGGCCGGCTTGCCCACGCGCCGCGCCGCCTCGGCCACGCGCGCGATGCCGGGCAGGGAGCCGACGGACACGTCCACGTCCGCGGCGATGAGCTCGTCGAACGGCACTTCGAGCCCCGAGTACATCCACGTGAGGATATGGCAACGGTCCGGGCCGATGCCGGCCGCGCGTAGGGCGAGTGCCTCGTGCGCCTGCGCGGTGCCGAGCCAAGTGGCCCCGCCGGCGAGGGCTGCGAGCGCGGCGGGGATGAGACCGTGGCCGTAGGCGTCGGCCTTGACCACGCCCATCACCGCGGTGCCGGATTCCGGTCCGCCGCAGATCTCCACGAGCCGGGCCATGTTGTCGCGCAGCGCCTTGAGGTCCACGATGCATTGCGCGGGGTACCGCCTGCATGCCGCCTTGTAGTTGGCCTGTCCCTGTTCACTTGAAAAAACCCACTGGGGTGCTGCGTTCAAACTCATGGGCTCCATTGTGGCGCGCCGCTATGACGTTTGCATTGCCGCATTTTGCACAGACACGCCCCCTCGCGTCGCATTCCATCCCGCCCGGGCCAGTCCCGCCGTCCGGCACCGGTCATTCTTTCCAGCCTGCGCGCCTCGCGGCACAGACTGGAAAGAATGACCGGTTGTGAGCGCTCACAACGCCGCGCAAAACGCACAATCCTTCCAGTTTGCGATTTTGCGGCTGCGGGCGTGCGGGATTGCGCATGTCCGGGTGCGGGCCTAGACTTGCTCCACATGTACGCACAGCGCGTCGTTGCAACGCGCGCGGCATTCTGATTCCCGGCGTTTAAGGCGTGCCGAGGTCCCGGAACTCCGTCCGGTCCAGCCCATATCCATACCGTAATTTGAGAGAAGACCATGGATCTTTTTCGCAAGAAATCGGTGGATCAGCTGGTCGCTGAATCCACCCCGCTCAAGCGCACCATGCGCACGTTCGACCTCACGATGCTCGGCATCGGCGCCATCATCGGCACCGGCATCTTCGTACTGACCGGCAAGGGCGCGCTCACCGCCGGCCCGGCGCTGTCGGTCTCGTTCCTTCTGGCCGCCGTCTGCTGCGGGTTCGCCGGCCTGTGCTACGCCGAATTCGCCTCCATGGCCCCCGTGTCCGGCTCCGCATACTCTTACTCCTACTTGGCATTCGGCGAACTCATCGCGTTCGTGATCGGCTGGGACCTCATCCTCGAGTACGCACTGCAGGCGGCCACCGTGTCCGCCGGATGGTCCGGCTACTTCAACAAGCTGCTCGAGGGCTTCGGACTGCACCTGCCCGTGGAGCTCACCGCCGCGTACGGCACCACGCCGGGCGTCACCACGTACTTCAACCTGCCCGGCTTCGTGATCGTGCTCGTCATCACCTGGGTGCTGTCCATCGGCATCAACCAGACCAAGCGCACCAACGACGTGATGGTGATGATCAAGCTCGTGATCATCGTCCTGTTCATCGTGTGCACGGTCTGGTACGTCAACCCGGCCAACTGGAAGCCGTTCTCCCCGTACGGCATCTACACGTTCCAGCCCGGCTCCACGCAGCCGTACGGCATCGTGCCGGCCGCGTCCATCGTGTTCTTCAGCTTCATCGGCTTCGACGCCGTCTCCTCCTCCGCCGAGGAGACCGTGAACCCGAACAAGACCCTGCCGCGCGGCATCCTGCTGTCGCTGGCCATCTCCACGGTGTTCTACGTGATCATGACGCTCATCATGACCGGCGTGGTACCCTACCAGCAGTTCGCGAACTTCATCGACGCGCCGGTGGCCGGCGTGATCCTCGCCACGGGCATGAACTGGCTGGCGTTCATCGTGAACCTGGGCGCGCTCGTGGGCATGACCACGGTGATGCTCGTACAGCTGTACGGCCAGTCGCGCATCTGCTACGCCATGAGCCGCGACGGCCTGTTCCCGAAGTTCTTCGGCGAGGTGCACCCCAAGTACCGCACGCCGTTCAAGGGCACGTGGTTCTTCGGCCTGCTCACCGCATTCGCCGGCGGCTTCATCAACATCAACATCCTGTTCGAGCTGGTGAACATCGGCACGCTGTCCGCGTTCATCATCGTGTCCGCCGGCATCCTGTGGATGCGCCACACCCAGCCCAACGCCCACCGCGGCTTCCGTGCCCCGCTCGTGCCGTTCACGCCGATCTGCGCGATCGTGTTCTGCTTCGTGCTCATCGCCGGCCTCAACTGGGAGACCTGGGTGCGGTTCGCCATCTGGTTCGGCATCGGTCTGGTGGTGTACTTCGCCTACAGCCGCAAGCGTTCCAAGCTCAACGCCGCACAGGCCACGGTCTGACCGCTCGATCGCAATGAAAGGTCCCGGCCCGGATCGAATGAACCGAGCCGGGACCTTCGCATATCCGCATATCTATCCTGAGGTGCCTGAGTGATACGGAAACGTACACGTGCGGACGGCAGATGTACGTTCTCATATCGCGCGATACGGGAACGTACGCCAGGAACGGGCAAATGTACGTTTTCGTATCGACGGATACGGAAACGTACATTTGGGGACGTCAGATGGCAGTTTTCGTATCACACGTCCGCCCCAGTCATGCCAGTCACGCCGACTTGCGGTTGTGACGCTGGAACGCGATGCGCAGCGTGTCCGTGGGACGGTCGATGAGCTGGATGGTGCCGCAGCGGGTGAAGCCGTTGGTGGCAAGCACGTGCTGCATGGCCCTGTTGTTGGGGTGGGTGTCCACGCGCACGTTGTCGTAGTGGCTGAGCACCCAGCCGAAGATGAGGTGCGCCGCGCCCTTGATCAGCCCTGCGGAGGCGACGCGATGGATGGTCACATACCGGTCGTCGTCCAGCCATGCGCCATCGATGGTCTTGTAGGTCGGATCCTCCCCCGGGCAGACGGCGAACACGGCGAGGATGCGTTCGGTGCCGCGAGCCTTCGAGCCGGCGCCGGATTTTGGGCCGCCGACCGCAGCGGCGCCGACCTCACCGGAACCGACTTCACCGGAACCGTCATCGGATGCGGCAGCCTTCTCGGACCGATACCCCAACGGATCTCCCGGCGTGGAAACCCTGAGCGTGCGCGCGGCCGTTTTGACCGTTCCGAATCCGGCCGGCGCATCCTCCCCGGTGCCGCCCAGATGGTCCACGAGCAGCGTGCAGCGGCCGCATTTGATGTCGTCGCGGATCACGGACTCGCGCGGGAACGTCTTGCCCCACTGCGTCGGGTTGCCGTTGGCGGCCATGAGCCTGCGGGCGCGCGCGTAGATCGCCAGAATCGCCGGAAGATCGGCCTTGGTGGCCTTGCGGAACTCGCGTGCGGATTTGCCGGATACACCGGACGCGCTGGGTGCGTTGGACTTGAACTGCATGCCGAACCCTCCGACGACGGAACTTGACGTAAATCGACTCACGTCAACGTACCACACCGTCTGTCGAGCCGCGCCGTGGCGTGCTGAGTCCCGAAACGCCGCCCGTTCCCGATCGGGATGGGACGTGGGGCAATATCACCCGTTTCCGCGTCTCGAACCGCGACTGCTGATTAGCGCCGCCTCCGCAACAGCTTGCAGCTGAAGTCAACATCATGGCCGAGGAGAACAATGGCACTGATATTTGCCCAACAGACGCATAGCACAATGGCAAAAATCGTTATATGCATCAGGCCGGTAAGGGCATAGAAGGCTATGAACTGGCCGACCAACGAGACGGTAAAAATAACCAGCAGAATCAGTATGATGCGAATGTTCCTGCTCGCCATTTCGGATTGCGGCTTGCTCCCCAACAGAGGAATTGCCATTTCGGATATGAGCAGCAGGAAGAAGAGCGAGCTTAATACTATCGACAGTGCCAATGGCTTAACGAAAAGGAGGCTATCCCAATCCTCAAACAATCGCTCAGTCATTGCAATAGCAATATAGGCCACCAGTACATAAAGCAAGAGAACCGCAAGCCGTAACGATGAAATGGCCTTCTTCATTGGTAGTCCTTACCTACATGCGTCTATGCATCAATAGGCTGCTGTCAGACATTGGCATCAGCCTTCAATGCCAATGGAGGTGAGCGGCGAACGGTCATTCGTTCACTTGCAAGAATACCATCAATTGGAGGCTCTCACCATTTCGACGCCCCAACAATGCACTTGCCACTCATGGCAAAGTCCACAAAGAGGACGATGAAGGCGATGCGGTGATCGCGTCAACGAATCCGCCGACACGATCACGCGCATCGCCGCGCCGCACACGGCTGAAAAGGACGGGCTAAACGGGACCGAACAGCGCCCGCGCTACTTGGCGAACGGCTCGGACGCCTTGTCCAGCGCGGCCACCTCGTCCGCGGTCAGGTCGAGCGCGGCGGAGGCGAGGAGCGCCGGCAGCTGCTCGGGCGTGCGGGCCGAGGCGATCGGACCGGCCACCTGCGGGCGGTGGCGCAGCCATGCCAGCGCGACCGTGGCAATCGCCGTGCCGTGCGCCTTGGCCACGGCGTCCAGCGCATCGACCAGTGCGAAGCCGTCGGCGGTCAGGTAGTCGGCAACCATGCCCTGACGCGCCTTGCCCTCGGCATCCGCGGCGGAGCGGTACTTGCCGGTCAGGAATCCGGCGGCCAGCGAGAAGTACGGGAACACGGCGAGGTTCTCCCGCGCGGCGACGGGCGCGAGCGTGCGCTCGTAGTCGCCGCGGTGGACCAGATTGTAGTGCGGCTCCAGCGCCACCGGCAGCGCGTACCCGTGCTCGCGAGCGATGCGGAACCACTCCTCGATGCGCTCGGCCGTGTAGTTGGACAGGCCGATCGCACGGATCTTGCCGGCCTTCACCAGCTCGTCGAACGCGGCGGCGGTCTCCTCCAACGGGGTGGATGCGTCGTCGAAGTGCGCGTAGTACAGGTCGATCACGTCCACGCCCAGACGCAGCAGCGACTCGTCGGCCGCGGCCAGCACGTTCGCGTGGGAAAGACCCTTGTACTGCGGGTGCTCGCTCACCTTCGTGGCGATCACCACGCGGTCGCGGTTGCCGCGCACGGCCAGCCAGCGGCCCAGAATGATCTCCGACTCGCCGCCCGCGTTGCCCGGCGCCCACGCCGAGTACATGTCCGCTGTGTCGATGAAGTTGCCGCCCGCCTCCGTGTAAGCGTCGAGCACCGCGCGGCTGGTCGCCTCGTCGCTCGTCCATCCGAACGTGTTGCCGCCCAGGGCCAGCGGATACACCTCGAGGTCGCTCGCGCCCACTTTCACACGCTGATCGGTCATGTCATCATCCTTTCCGCGTACGGAACCAATCGTTGCGACGCACCGCAATCCGGCCGCGTCACCAACATTGTCACGCACCGGAACGCCCGCCCGAAAGACGTTCCGCTCCCAGCCGAGAAACGCCGCCCGTTCGGATCAAAAAAGTTCGGGCGGCAACGGACGCGGCGATCGCGGCGAGATGGCGCTGTAGCGCTCAGACCACCTTGCGCTCGAACGGGTCGGAGCTGATGCCCTTGGCGAGAATGTCCTTGCACCACTCCTTGGCGGTGAACAGGCTGTGGTCGCGGTAGTTGCCGCAGCTTTCGATCGTGGTGGCGGGGACGTCGTCCCACGTAGCCTGATAGGCGATGAACTCGAGCGACTCCTTGAGCGCACGGGCCACGTCCTCGGTGGAGTGCTCGCCCCAGGTGAGCAGGTGGAAGCCGGTGCGGCAGCCGAACGGCGAGCAGTCGATGTAGCCCGGGATGCGTTCGCGCAGCAGCACGGCGATGGTGTGCTCGATGGTGTGCAGGCCACCGGTCGGGATGGCGTTCTCGTTCGGTTGCACCAAGCGCAGGTCATAGTTGGAGATCACATCGCCGTGGGGTCCCTTCTCGGTGTCGATGTAACGCACGTACGGCGCCTTCACCTTGGTGTGGTCGAGCTGGAAGCTCTCCGGCACGGGCCGCGCGCCGGCAGCGGTGTTCTCGGTGTTCTCCGCCATGATTCCTCCATTCATGGAAAATCGCAGTACCGAGGCCCATGCTACTCCGCTCCGCCACGTCCGCAGGGCCGGCCGCCGCGCCTTGGCTATCAGAATATCCGATAGCGATTGCACGGCCGCGATTCACGCCTCCGCGGCGATGACCTCCATGAACCGTTGCCCGTAGAGCCTGAGCTTGCTCTCCCCCACGCCGTTGACCTCCAGAAACGCCTCGGGCGTGGTGGGACGCCGGCGGACCATGTCGCGCAGGGCCTTGTCGTTGAACACGATATACGGCGGCTTGCCGGCCTCACGCGCGATCTCGAGCCTGAGTTCGCGCAGTTTGCGGAACAGCGCCTCGTCGTCGTCGCTCGGCTCGTCGCCGCCGTAGCCCAGTGCCGCACCGGCCGTATCGACTGCGCCGGCGGAACCGGTCGAACCTGCGCCGCCGATTCCGCCGCTCACCCGCCCGGAGGCCGCAGTCCGCGACCGTTCGATCCGTTTGATCTCGTAGTGAAACTCCGGGGCCACGGTTTCCGCCGCGCGCGGTCCGAAGCCGACGATCGGCATCCGGCCTTCGGAAATGGACAGGAACCCGTCGGTGGCCATCTGGCTGAGCACGTCGCGCACGCGGGCCTCCGGGGTTTCAGCCAGCCTGCCGTAGCTCGGGCAGCGACCGAGGCCGCGGTTCAGCACGTCCTGTGCCTTGGAACCGCGCAGCACGGCCACGATCTTGCCGCTGCCGAGTCCCTGCCGCACGGGCGTGCGCGTGGGGCGTCCCGCGCCGTCGTAGTCGAACATCACGTCATGCACGCAGCGGCTGATGGCCCGGGCCACGTCCGTCACGTCGAGGGTTGCGAAGGTGCTGTCGCAGTTCGTGCAGCCACCCTTGCACTTGGCGTTTCCGGCGCTCCTGCCGCCCCCGTCGCCCCCGTCGCCCGCGGAGGGCGCGGCCGGCGCGGACTCGCCGAAGTAGCGCGTGATGTACGTGTGCAGGCAGTCGGCGGTACGGCAGTAGCCGATCATGCCGTCCAGCAGCCTGCGCTTGGACATGCGCACGGTCTCCTGTTCCTCGGGGGTGAGCCGGTCGTTCTCGTAGTCGGTGTCCAGCAGACGCCGGCGGGTGACGATGTCCGACTCATTCCACAGCAGCGTGCAACGACTCGGCAGCCCGTCTCGCCCGGCGCGCCCGGCCTCCTGATAGTAGGCTTCGATTGACTCGGGCATGTTGTGGTGGATCACGTATCGAACGTTCGACTTGTCGATGCCCATGCCGAACGCGTTGGTGGCCACCACCACCGGCACGGCGTCCGTGACGAAGTCGCGCTGCGCCTTGCCACGCACCTCCGCGCTCATGCCGCCGTGGTAGGCGACGGCGACCGGCGAACCCGATCCGGCCCCGGAGCCACCGCCCGCACCCGCAGCCCCGCGCAGGGCCGGAACCGCGCGGTTGAGCGTGTCCGCGAGCGCTTCGGTCTCCTTGCGCGTGGCGCAGTACACGATGCCCGACTCGTCCGGATGGTCGGCCACGTAGCGGGCCACCCAGTTGGCCTTGCGCTTGGTTTCCAGCTTGATCACATCGAAGTACAGGTTGTCGCGGTCGAATCCGGTCACGGTGACGGCCGGGTCACGCAGCCCCAGCATGGCCACGATGTCACGTCGAACACGTTCGGTGGCGGTGGCCGTGAAGGCTCCCACCACCGGGCGCACGGGCAACGAGGCGATGAACTCACCGATGCCGAGATAGCTCGAGCGGAAGTCCTGACCCCACTGGGAGACGCAGTGCGCCTCGTCCACGGCCACCAGCGCGATGGGCGTGCGCGCGGCGAAGGCGCGGAACCGGTCGGTTTCCAAGCGCTCGGGGGCCACGTACAGCAGCCGCACCTCACCGTGGGCGGCCTGGGAGAGCACCATGCCCTGCTCGTCCGGCGTCTGCGTGGTGTTGATGTACGCGGCCGGGATGCCGGCGTCGTTGAGGCCGTCCACCTGATCGCGCATCAGGGAGATGAGCGGCGAGACGACCACGGTCACGCCGTCCAGCAGCATGGCCGGAATCTGGTAGCACACGGACTTGCCGGCGCCGGTGGGCATGACGCCCAGCACGTCCCGCCCGGCGAGCAGCGCCTCGACGATGCCCGTCTGCCCGGGCCGGAACGAATCGTAGCCGAAGTACTGTTTGAGCGCCGCCAGCGCCGCCGCATTGTCTGTCATGCGTTCCACTCTACCCCGGCTGGCGCGCCTAGCCCGGGCAAAAGTTGCATATCCGCGCGCATGTACGTCGGTTCGGACATCGGATGCGCGCGGATATGCAACTTTTGCCACGATCGGGCGACCAAGCCCGCGTTCAGATGGCGGCGAGCGCCTGCTTGAGATCGGCGATGAGGTCGTCGACGCTCTCAATGCCGACCGAGATGCGGATGAGGTTCGCAGGCACCTGCAGGGTGGTGCCGGCCACGGAGGCGTGGGTCATGGCGGCGGGCACCTCGATGAGGCTTTCGACGCCGCCGAGCGATTCGGCGAGCGTGAAGATCTCGGTGCGGTCGACGAACCGCTTGGCCGCCTCGGCGCCGGCCGCGAGCTGCACGGAGACGATGCCTCCAAAGCCGCCGTGCATCTGGCGGGCGGCGATGTCATGGCCGGGGTGGGATTCGAGGCCCGGGTACCAGACGCGTTCGATCACATCGGACGGCTGGGATTCGAGCCACTGCGCAACCTTGAGTGCATTGGCGGAATGGCGCTTGACGCGCAGGTCAAGGGTCTTGAGCCCCCTGATGTCCAGCCAGGAGTCGAACGGGGAGGGCACGGCACCGGCCGCGTTCTGCAGGAAGGCAACCTTGTCCCGCGTCTCCTCGTCGTTGAGCACCACGGCGCCGCCCACCACGTCGGAATGGCCGCCGATGTACTTGGTGGTCGAGTAGACCACCACGTCCGCGCCGTCGTCGAGCGGATGCTGGAGCGCGGGCGAGGCGAACGTGTTGTCGACGACGACCTTGGTGCCGTACCGGTGCGCGACGGCGGCGGTCGCCGCGATGTCAGTGATGTTGAGCAGCGGGTTGGACGGGGTCTCCACCCACACGTACTCGTAGTGCTTGGCGGCGAGCGCCTCCTCGACGGCCCTGGGGTCGGTGATGTCGACCACATCGAGGCCGATGCCCCACGGCACGAACACCTTGGCGAGCAGTCGGTAGGTGCCGCCGTACACGTCGTTGCCGAGCAGGACGCTGTCGCCGGGCTTCAGAGTGGAGCGCAGCAGCACGTCGATCGCGGCAAGGCCGGAGGCGAAGGAGAGCGCGTGCTTCGCGCCCTCGACGGCGGCGAGCTGCTCGTCGAAGCTGGTGCGGGTGGGGTTGATGGAGCGCGAGTAGTCATGGCCGCCCCTGAGGCCCAGCACGCCGTCCTGCTTGAACGTGGAGGTGGCGTAGATCGGCGTGACCACGGCACCGGTGGTGGGATCGGGCTCCTGTCCGGCGTGGATGGCACGGGTGGCGATGTCGGTGGCGGCGAACTTGGCGTTGTACTCGGCGGACATGATGGTTGGTTTCCTTTCGGTGTGCGATGGTTTCGAGGGTATGACGGCGGGACCATCCCGCGTCGCGTGTCGGTATCGACGTTGCTGATAACGGATTATCGGACGTCACAGGTATTGTTCGGCAAGTGAAGGCCTGCTGGTGCGGTCCACCACGTCGCCGAAGCCGTTGGCGCGCATCCAGTCGTCGTCGAAGATCTTCTCGAGGTAGCCGCGGCCGGAGTCGGGCAGCAGGACCACCACGAGCTGGTCGGCGTCCAGATCGTTGGCGCGCGCGTACTTGAGCGCGGCGGCCACGGCCATGCCGGACGAGCCGCCCACCAGCAGTCCCTCCTCGGCGGCGAGGCGGCGGGTCATCTCGAAGGCCTCGGCGTCGTTCACCTTGACGATGTCGTCGGTGATGTCCCGGTCGAACGCCTTGGGGTAGAAGTCCTCGCCCACGCCTTCGATCTTGTACTGGTGCACGTCCTCCTTGCTGGGCGCGGAGTAGATGGAGCCCTCCGGGTCAGCGCCGATCACCTTGACGGCCCCGTCGGACGCCTCCTTGAGGAACCTGCCGGTGCCGGAGATGGTTCCGCCGGTGCCGATGCCGGCCACGAAGTGCGTGACCTTGTGGTCCGTGGCCTCCCACACCTCGGGACCGGTGGTGCGGTAGTGGCTGAGCGGCCCGTTGGGGTTGTCGTACTGGTTGGGCTTGAACGCGCCGGGGATCTCGCGGGCGAGACGGTCGGACACGTCGTAGTAGGAGCGCGGATCGCCGGGGCCGGCGTCGGTGGGCGTGACGATGACCTCCGCCCCGTAGGCCCTCAGCACCGCACGCTTGGATTCGGAGACCTTGTCCGGCAGGGTGAAGATGGTGCGGTAGCCGCGCTGCTGGGCCACGAGCGCGAGGCCCACGCCCGTGTTGCCGCTGGTAGGCTCCACGATCACGCCGCCGGGCTTGAGCTGGCCGGAGCGCTCGGCCGCATCGATGATGAGTTCGGCGATGCGGTCCTTGGAGGAACCGCCGGGGTTGAGGTATTCGATCTTGACGGCGACGGTGGCCTTCACGCCCTCGGTGACGTGGTTGAGCCTGACGAGCGGGGTATTTCCGATGAGTTCGGTGACGTTGTTGTGGATGGTCATGATGTCTCGTTTCCTTCGATGATTGGTTCGATGCGTATGTCCGAAAAGCTCTGGAATGGGGATGGGATCGATCGGGCTTTGCGGCTGAGCGCTGACTGAAACGGGACGTTCCTTCGGGGCATTTATGCCGGGTCATCGTGCCGGGCCGTCGCTCTGCGATTTCGGGAAGTTCTCGGAATGCCGGGCTGCTGCTGCGGCGGATTGGACTGCGCCGGTCGCGCCGATTTGCGCCCGCGCCCTTCCCCTCATCCCCGACCGTGGGGGACGCCACCGCTCTCACGGTTCAATTCGGAAATCTGCGAGAATGTCGCGAAGGAATCCTATCTCAAGTTATGCGTTGTCAGCCGCTCGCCCTTGGGGCGTCGGTCAGCGACAACAGCAACACATGAGATACGTCATGGCTTCCACCATAGCACCCGCCCTCCGGTCGGCGTGTCGCCCCGGATTCAATTTGTAAGTGCAACGCCCGTCTTCGGGTGGCTTGTCCTTGACAGTACCTTGCCGAGCTCGCGGTACCAAACCTCGTTGGGCGTTTCCCAGCCCAGGAC
>NZ_JBKEVR010000021.1:0-20742 GCF_056357235.1 Bifidobacterium sp. LH_389 | reverse complement strand
GTACAACGCGGACAGCAGGGCGGACCAGTTCAAGCCGTACGGGGCGACGCCGGGTCACGGGATCGAGTGGTCGCGCCTGATCGTGCAGTACGCGCTGTCCGCGGGGCTGGAGGCTTCGGAGCGGGATCGCCTGGTGTCCGTGGCGGAGCGCTTGTTCGACCGGGCGGTGTCGGATGGGTGGGCGTCGTGCGAGGGTGGCCTGCCGGGGTTGGCGTATACGACGGACTGGCATGGCGTGCCGGTGGTGACGGATCGGATGCATTGGACGCTGGCGGAGGGGATCGATGCGTCGGCGACGCTGGCCAGGGTGACGGGCCGGGGCGTGTACGGGGATTGGTATGCGCGGTTCTGGGGGTATGCGGACGATTGCGTGATCGATCACGGGCTGGGTTCGTGGTTCCATCAGTTGGATGAGCGCAACCGGGTGGTCGGTACGGTGTGGCCGGGCAAGTCGGATGTGTATCACGCGTTCCAGGCGACGTTGATCCCGCGTCTGGATCCCGCGGTGTCGGTGGCGTCCGGGGTGAAGGCGCATCCGGGCCTGAACGGCTCGTACGCCGCATAGCGCGGCCGGAATGTCGCAGACTGGAAAGTTTGACCGCTTTCCGGCCGTTCTGAAACGTTCACAAGCGGTCAAACTTTCCAGTCTGCGAGTCGGGGGCGCACAGGTTGGACCGAGTGTGGGTCGCCAGAACGCACAGGACTTGTCCGAATCAGACATCGTTGCAATGACGCAAAGCGCCTGTGGGCCTTTCGGGAATGCCATTATTCTCGAAAGGCCCACAGGCGTATTCGGAAGGTCGTACGGGACCTTGCAATCGGGACCTTGCAGTCAGATGCTTGCCAAAGCCCGGAAGGAGTCCGGCCGGACTGCGTGGGAAGCCCCGCTGCGCTGCTGCGGTCCCGATGGTGCGTCGGCTACGCCGCCTCTGCTTCGTCCGCCGCCAGCTCGGCCATTTCCTTGAGCTGCTTGGGCGTGTACTTGTCCCGCTTGAACTCGGAGAGGAAGTACAGGCCCACGATGAGCAGCTCGACGGCCGGCAGGATGAAGGAGAACTGCATGGTGGTCGCGTCGGAGAGTGCACCCTGCGCCATCGGCAGGATCGCGCCGCCCACGAGGGCCATCACGATGATCGCGCCGGCGGTCTCCGTGTGACGACGGTCCTCCACGGTCTTGAGCGTACGCGAGTAGATGGTCGGCCAGCCCGGTCCGAGGAACAGGCTGACGATCACGGCCAGCCAGACCGCGGCCATGCCCGGCACGAAGGCGGTGCCGACGAGCACCGCGCAGCCGACGATCATGTACACGGCGAGCACGCGGGTCTCGCGGAACTTCGAGAGCAGGTAGCTGGCGGAGATACGGCCGGCGAAGAAGATGATGTAGCTGACGATCATGTAGTTCGCCGCATCGCGGTCGGAAATCGGGGCGCCGATCTCCTCCGAGATGTTGAGTGCCAGACGGATGGTGAACGACCAGATGCCGGTCTGCGCGCCGATGTAGATGAACTGCACGAGGATGCCCTGCCAGAAGCGGCCGTTGTGGAACAGGTAGGTCATGGTCTCGCCCAGCTTCGCCTTGGCCACCGCGCCCTCCTTGGTCTGCGGACG
This sequence comes from Bifidobacterium sp. LH_389, assembly GCF_056357235.1. NCBI lineage: Bacteria > Bacillati > Actinomycetota > Actinomycetes > Bifidobacteriales > Bifidobacteriaceae > Bifidobacterium > Bifidobacterium sp. LH_389. The sequence continues at coordinate 19,134 of NZ_JBKEVR010000021.1, read as the reverse complement.
GCACTTGGGGAACTTCACCACGGCGAACAGCACGATGAACAGCAGCATGATGGCCATGACCACCATGTACGGCTGCAGCGTGCGGCTCAGCTGCTCGGAACCGAAGTCGATGGCGGCCTGCGGGTCGGTGGCGCGCAGACGCTGCATCTCGGTGTGCAGGTTGGAATCCTGGAACACCAGATACTTGCCGAGCAGAATGCCGGTGAGCAGGCCGAGCGCGTTCATGGTCTGGGCCACGTTGAGACGCAGCGTGCTCAGGCGCTTCGGGCCGAGCAGGGTGGCGTACGTGTCCGCGGAGGTCTCCAGGAAGCTCAGGCCGATCGCCTCCACGAAGATGGCGAACAGGAACACCTCGTAGGTGACCAGACGCGAGGCCGGGAAGAAGATGAAGCAGCCGAGCGCGAAGAACGCCAGACCGGTCATGATGCCCACCTTGTAGCTGGTCTTCTTGATGAACAGCGAGGCGGGAATGGCGATGATGAAGTACCCGGCGTAGAAGGCGGACTGCACGAAGGCGGTCTGCATGTCCGTCAGTTCGAACACGGCCTTGAACTGGGTGATGAGCACGTCGTTGAGGCTCGAGGCGATCGCCCAGAAGGCGAAGAGCACCGAGGTCATGGCGAACTGGAGGACCGGCGTGCGGTCGAGGTAGCCGTCGGGGCTTTCCACCCACGGCTGCTTGGCGGTTGCTGCGTTATTCATTGTTTCCCCTTTGAACATGATGACAACATGGTGACTGAAGTTGATGGCTGAGCGGATGCGAGGCCGGGAACGGCACTACATGATCTGGCAGAACTCGATGACCTCGTGGTTCGGGCCGAGCACGTTGAAGTAGCGGATGCCGTTGTCCCAGAAGGTGTCGATGTGCTGGATGGAGCCCTCCACGAGGTTTAGACCGAGCTTGACGGCCTCCTCGAACGAGGCTTCGATGTCCGTGGAATCCAGCGCGAAGTGGTTGATCGCACCGTTCTCCATGGGGGTGGGGTCCATGGTCCACACTTCGAGCGTGAGGTTGTTGAGGCGCAGGAAGGTGCAGCGGTCATTGCCGTTGGGGTAGATGCCCAGGCATTCGAAGCCGAGCTTCTCGTAGTAGGCGATGGTGCCTTCCAGATCGGTGGTGGGGATGCCGACGTGCTGGACGCCGGTGACCGTGTCGCGGATGGACATGGCGGTGTTCCTTTCTATGGGTGAAGGGATGGTTGATTGGCGACCGATTGGTTAAATCGATTGATGAATGTGTATCGTTTGACGTTCGGCCAGCGTTCTTCCGACGCGTGTGCGCCGACGTGATCGGTGGAACGATTGCCGTTGCGGTGGGGGTGGGAATGCCGTACGCCCTGTCCTCGGTCGGTCCGATTCGTGCGGGCGTCCATGCCGTCGTTGCGCGGAGCCGGAGGTGAGGGCGGAGTTGTGGTGGGATGGGGCGGGAGCGATCGGCGCTACCGTGCTGCTGCGCTACGGCGCGATCGCCCCCGCGTTGTCAGGAAACCCGGGGAAGGATGCGGGGCCGGCTCACTCGCCCGCGGCGGCCAGGTAGTCCGGAATCTGCTCCGGGTACTCGGGCCATGCGCCGTTCTGCGTGCACACGAAGGCGGCGGTGTTCACGGCGGCCTTGTGGGCCTCGGCCAGCGAATCGCCGAGCAGCGTGCGTGCGGTGAACGTGCCGGAGAAGGAGTCGCCGGCACCCACGGTGTCCACCACCTCGACGTGCGGGGTGGACAGGGTGGAGGACTCGCCGTTGCGGGCGATGATGGTGGAGAAGGTGGAGCCGCCGGTCAGGATGATGTAGTCCAGACCGTACTCGTTCATGAACCAACGGCAGGCTTCGTCGTCGGAGGTGCCGCGGATGTCGAACATGTCGCGCAGGAGCAGCAGCTCGGCGTCGTTGATCTTGAACACGGTGGCGAAGCCCAGCAGCTCCGCGATGAGATCCTTGGAGTAGTGGTCGCCCCTGAGGTTGATGTCGAAGAACTTCATCGCGCCCGGCTTGGTGTGCTTGAGCAGCTCGATGATGGTGTCGTGGGTCTCGGGGGAGCGCAGGGCCAGGGTGCCGAAGCACACGGCGTCGGCCTGCTCCACCACCTCGATGAGCTGGCGGGTGAGCAGCAGGTGGTCCCAGGCGACGCCCTTGACGATGGTGTACTCCGGGATGCCGTTCTTCAGTGCCACCTCGACGGTGGAGGTGGGCCACGCATTGCGCTGGATGATGGTGTGGATGCCGGCCTTTTCCGCCTCGACGAGCAGCTCGTCGCCGAGCGCGTCCTCGCCGACGGCGCTGATGGCCCAGCCGTCGGCGCCGTTCATCTTCGCATGGTATGCGAAGTTCACCGGGGCGCCGCCGGCGCGCTTGCCGGAGGGAAGCATGTCCCACAGGATTTCGCCGAGGGACAGAACGATGGGCTTGGACATGGGGTTTCCTTTCATTGGTGGTGGATGGTTGCGATGTTGTGCGGCGCCGCGGTTAGGCGACGTCAAAGAATATGGAGGGATGGTCAAGGAACTGCGTCACGGCCACGGCTGCCGATCCGGCCAGCGTGGCGTCCGCCGTGAGGCCGGAGAGCGTGATCGCGGTGCTGTTCACGATCTCCGGGATGGCCCGCTCGGCAACGACGCTGCGCACCTCGTCGAGCAGGATCCGCCCGCCGCCGGAGATGATGTCTCCGATGATGATGCGACGGGGGTTGAAGGCGTTGAAGATGATGACGCAGCCGTAGCCCACGTACCGTCCGATCTCGCGGACCATGGACTCCGCGCGCGTATCGCCGCCGTCGGCTGCGGCGAACAGACGGTTGCAGGCCTCGGCGTGGGTCAGTTCTTCGGCGTCGGGCACCACGGTACCGTCGTCCACGAGCATGGCGTGGATGGCGCTCGCGGAGCAGTAGCGCTCCAGACAGCCGTAGTTGCCGCAGTCGCAGCGGCGGCCGTTCACGTCGATGCTGATGTGGCCGATCTCCGTGGCCGCGCCGATCGCCCCGTTGACGAGCTGCCCGCCTTCGATGACGCCCAGACCCACGCCTTCGCCGATGAGGTAGTAGGCGAGGTCGTCCTCGAAAGGGCAATCCGGGTCGAACAGGCTGTGGGCGAGCACGCCCGCGCGGGCGTCGTGCTCGATAAACACCGGCACGGGGAAGGCGTTCCGGAACTCCTCAAGGAAGTTGACTTTGCGCCAGCCCTGCATGCCGGAGACCACCGCGATCCGACCCACGTTGCGCAGGTAGGGGCCGGGGACGGCCATGCCGACGGCCACGATCGCGCGGTCGGCGGCGATGAGTCGCTGCACGCGGACATGGATGTCCGCGATGGTGCCGGCGATGGTGTCGTCGCGGACGGTGGGCAGCGTTTCGGTGCTCAGCGGCGTGCCTGCGAGGTCGAACACGCCGATCTGCACCAGGGAGCGGGCGAACTTGACGCCGACCACATGGAAGCGCTCGACGTCGAGTTTCAGTCCGATCGACCGGCGGTTCTTGCGGCCCTCCATGTCGCCGGCCTCCTCGATCACGCCGGCCTCGATGAGTCGGGCGGTGATCTTGGTGATGGCCGCGGGAGTGAGCCCCAGAGCCTGGGCGATCTGGGCGCGGGAGCTGACGCCGTGGTGGTACAGATGCTGCAGGATGTTGGAGCGGTTGGTTTCGGAAAGGGCCGCTACGGTGTTGGTGTGCGGGGTTGCCGTTGTGTTCATCGTGACGCCTCCTTGCCGTTCGCTCGTCATTGAATCTGAACTTGGTTTATATATTAACCCGGTTAATTCTGGTTGGCAAATCGGTTGACGAAACCGATTTCATCGGCGTGTCGCGGCTTCGGCACGCCGAAAAACGGTCGTGGTCGAACCTCTTCGCCGCAATCTGTGTACACTCGACACACGGTTGTTCAATGAGGAACGAGATGGAGACGAAGATGAATACCACGGATCGTTGGAGTGACACCCAGGCGCAGCGCAACGGATCGGCGCCCCGCGTGGAAGTGATCGTACAGGACGTCGATGGGGCGAAGATCGCTCGGGAGGAGGGTGCCGACCGCGTCGAACTGTGCACCGCCATGGGTGCCACCGGCGGCATCACCCCCAGCTTCGGCCTCATCCAGCTGTGCTCCCACGTGGGCGTGCGGCTCGGCGTGCAGGCCCGCATCCGCTCGCGCGGCGGCAACTACGTATACGACGACGGCGAGAAGCGCGTCATGCTTGCCGACGTGCGGTCCTCCATCCTCGCCGGGGCGTCCGGTGTGGTGGTGGGCGCGCTGGACAAGTACGGCAACCTCGACGTGGCCTTCGCCAAGCGGATCTACGAGGCGGCCATCGACGAGGGGGAGCGGTGCGGCAGGCACGTATCCGTTACGTTCAACCGTGCGTTCGACATGGTGAACGACCCGTTCGGCTCGTTGGATATCCTGCGGGATATCGGCTACACGCGCGTGCTCACGTCGGGTGGGGCCTCGCGCGTCGAGGACGGTCTGGGGCGGTTACGCGAGCTGGTCGGCCATGCAGCCGGCGGCATCGACGTCATGGCCTGCGGACACATCACCCCCGACCTCGTGCGGCCCGTACTCGAGACGGGCGTGCCGTCCATTCACCTGTCCGCGCGCATCATCGTGGCCTCCGACGGCGGCCCGGGCGGCAGCGGCGACGATCCGGTCATCGAGCGCATCGACCGCGAATGGGTGCGTGCCGTGGTGGGTGCCGTCCACGGGCGGTAGGGCAGGCGTCCGGAACCGTTGCCGTCCGGCAGCGACGGTGATGTGCGGCAAGGGGCGGCTCGCCCGAATTTGCCATGAGTTTTCCCGGCGTTCACGGTCCCGTCCGTGGGCGTTCGCTTCACTTCCCTAGCGTGGATGGGGAAGAGGGGATGCCATATCCATCAGGCGCCCCGTGACAAGGAAGCAAGAGGGGAATTTCATGCCACGCATTTCGCAACGACTCGAGGGCGTACTGCTCTCGGCCGCGCTCATCGTGCCGCTCGGTGCGATCCCGGCGACGGCGGCGTTTGCCGACTCGCCGTCCGCGCAGGCTCCCGCCGCGCCCATCGCAGCAGCTGCAACCTGCCCCACCGGAGAGGCAACCATCGCCCAGATTCAGGGCACCACCGACGCCAGCCCGTGCGACGGCAAGACCGTGACCACCAAGGGCGTGGTCACCGCCGCCTACCCGGACGGCGGCTTCAACGGCTACACCATCCAGACCCCGGCCACCGGCGGCACGATTGACCTCGCCGCGCATACCGCGTCCGACGGTCTGTTCGTCTACGACTCCAAGAACGTCAAGTCCCTCAACATCGGCGACTACGTGCAGGTCAGCGGCAAGGTGAGCGAGTACAACGGCCTCACCGAGATCTCCGCCAAGTCCGTTGAGAAGCTCGCCGACAAGGCGCAGGCGCCGCAGCCCGCCGCCGTGGCGTTCCCGAAGACCGACGCCCAGCGCGAAAGCCTCGAGAGCATGCTCGTGGCCCCGCAGGGCGACTACACCGTCTCCGACGTGTACAACACCAACAAGTACGGCGAGATCGGACTGGCCGCCGCGGCCACCCCGTTCCTCAACCCCACCGTCAAGGGCCTCAAGGGCGATTCCAAGACCGGCGCCGCCTATCAGGCCGAGCTCGATCGCCTCGAGGCGGAGAGCGTGGTGCTGGACGACGGCTCCAGCCGTAACTTCCTGGACACCAAGTACACGGAGAACGCCGACGTGCCGCTGCCGTACCTGAGCAACGACAACCCGGTGCGCGTGGGCGAGAAGGTCACGTTCACCAAGCCGGTCGTGCTCGACTACCGCAACAACGCGTGGAAGTTCCAGCCGACCACCCGCCTGACCGGCGACAACGCCGCCGACGTGCAGCCGGCCACCTTCGCCAGCACCCGCACCGACGCCCCGGACCTCAAGGCCGTGGGCGGTGACATCCGTCTGGCCACCTTCAACGTGCTCAACTACTTCTCCACCACCGCCGACGAGACCGGCTGCGCCCCGAGCAACGCCTACAACGACCGTGACGGCAACCCGGTGACCGCGAAGAACTGCGACGTGCGCGGCGCCTGGAACAAGGAGAACATGGAGCGCCAGCGCGCCAAGATCGTCAAGGCGATCAACGGTCTGGACGCCGACGTGGTCTCGCTCGAGGAGATCGAGAACTCCGCCAAGGCCGCCAGCGTGGTGCCGAGCGACTTCAAGGGTAACCGCCGCGACTACGCGCTCTCCACGCTCGTGGACGCGCTCAACGCCGCAGCCGGCGCCGGTACCTGGGCCTACGTGCCCAGCCCGAGCGTGCTGCCCGAGCTCGATGTGGAGGACGTGATCCGCACGGCCTTCATCTACAAGCCCGCCAAGGTGGCGACCGTGGGCGAAACCCACATCCTCACCGACTCCGACGCCTTCAACGGCAAGAACGGCTACGAGCACGGCCGCCAGCCCGACGCGCAGGCCTTTAAGGCCAAGGACGCCGCCGACTCCGACGGCTTCCTTGTGGTGGCCAACCACTTCAAGTCCAAGGGCTCCGCCAGCAATGAGCAGAACCAGGATCCGGGCGACGGCTCCGGCAACGCCAACTACACCCGCCAGGCCCAGGCCGACGCGCTGCTCAAGTTCACCGACTCGGTGAAGGCCGAGCTCAAGCTCGACAAGACCTTCCTCGTGGGCGACTTCAACGCCTACTACGCCGAGAAGCCGATCCAGAAGATCGTGGCCGCCGGCTACACCGACCTGAGCGAACAGGTGAGCGAGAAGACCGGCAAGTACACCTACTCGTACACCGTGAAGGACGAGCAGGGCAACAGCAACGGCGGCGTCGGCTCGCTCGACCACATCTTCGCCAACGAGGCCGCGTTGAAGACCGTCTCCGGCGCGGATATCTGGAACATCAACTCCGTGGAGTCCGTGGCGCTCGAGTACTCGCGCTACAACTACAACGCGAAGAACCTGTACCGTGACGACCAGTTCCGCGCCTCCGACCACGACCCGGTGATCGTGGGCATCAACGCGGCCGCCGCGCCCGCCCCGGAACCGACCGAGAACATCATCAAGGACGAAGCCACCGCCGTGTTCCTCAAGCGCATCGACGTGGGCACCGACACCGTGACCCTCGGCTCCAAGAACGCCGCCGACGTGACGCTTGACGGCTGGAAGCTGCGCGACGACAAGGACTCCGCCGACCACACCTACACCGTTCCCGCGGGCACCGTGCTCAAGGCGGGCGGCGAGGTCGAGTTCAACCTCGACAAGCTCGCCAGCATCGGTCTGGGCAAGGAAGACAAGGTGCGCGTGTATGACGCCACCGGCAAGCTGGTCCTCCAGTTCGCATGGTCCGGCGACGACAAGAACGCCGTGTACGTGGCCAACTCCGACGCCGACGGCATGGTCAAGGAAGGCGACACCCCCACCGACCCCGACCAGCCCGGTGACAAGCTCGACGTGGCCGCATGGCCGGGGCTCGACACGGTGACCGCCATCGACGGCACCGACGAGTTCGGCGCGGGCCAGGCCACCGGCGAACACACCGACGGCAACCTCTCCGGTCTGGCGTACCAGCCCGGCAAGGACGGCCAGCCCGGCACCCTGTGGGCCGCGGACAACGACCTCAACCCCACGCTCGGCATCACCGGTCCGAAGGGCGCTGGCTCCATCAACAAGTTCGTCTACCTTGACGGCAAGTGGCAGCAGGATCCGAACGACGGCTGGAGCTTCGTCAAGGACGGCCAGACCAAGGGCGGCAAGCAGCTGCACTTCAAGGACGGCAAGGGCGGCGTGGACTCCGAGGGCATCGCACTCATCCCCGGCGAGAACGGCGTGGCCGATCCGGCCAAGGGCGTGTTCATTGGCGCCGAGCGCGACAACGAGAACAAGAATGTGCCCCGCCCCTCCATCCTCAGCTACGACGTGACCGCCGCGACCAGCGACGTGAACGGCGATGGCGCCCAGGACCTCACCGCCGCCCACGAGTGGAACCTCGTGAACGCGCTGAGCCAGTTCGGCGTGCAGCTCGAAGAGGGCGACGATGCGAACCTTGGCGTGGAAGGCGTGACGTTCATTCCCGACAGCGTCCTGACCGCCAAGCACTTCAAGGTGAACCTCTACCCGGACCACGTGACCGAGTACAACCCGGACGGCTTCGGCAACGACTACGGCGGCCTGTTCTTCGTGGCGCTCGAGAAGACCAACGCGATCTACGCGTTCGCCCTCGAAACCGTGGAAGGCAAGGACCTCGTGTTCCCCGTCTCCCAGTTCCCGCTGCCGCAGGCCGCCGCGAACGCCGGCTACTCCGGCCCGCGCGATCTGGTGTGGGACGCTGAGCACGAGCAGCTGCTCGCCGAGGGCGACAACACCATCGGCGCCGAGGAGAAGCCCACCAAGGCCCTGCTCGCCACCTACGAGTTCCAGGACGACGGCACGCTCGCCCTCACCAAGCTCACCGCCACGCCGACTGAAATCGCCTCCGGCAACTCCGAGGGCTTCGCCATCACCCCCGATGCGGAAGCCAAGAGCGTTGAAGGCGGCGAGGCCGGCAAGACCTACAAGCCCGTCTTCTGGGCGGACGACGCCGTGACCGACGGCCACTCGCTGCGCCAGGGCTACATCGAGGCCCAGGCCGCGCAGAAGACCGACACCACCATCAACCTGCTCAACTTCAACGACTTCCACGGACGCATCGACACCGGACTGACCGTGCCGTTCGCCGCGACCATCCAGCAGCTGAAGGGCGAATACCCGAACTCCTCGCTGCTGCTGTCCGCCGGCGACAACATCGGCGCCTCGCTGTTCAACTCCTCCGTGCAGCGTGACCAGCCCACCATCGACGTGCTCAACGCACTCGGCGTCAAGGCCTCGGCCGTGGGCAACCACGAGTTCGATCAAGGCTACGCCGATCTGACCGACCGCGTGATCGGCAAGGACGGCAAGCGCAACGCGCAGTGGGACTACCTCGGCGCGAACGTGTACAAGAAGGGCACCCAGACCCCGGCCCTGCCCGAATACAGCATCCAGGACGTGGATGGCGTGAAGGTGGGCGTGATCGGCGCGGTCACCCAGGAAACCAGCACGCTCGTCTCGCCCGGCGGCATCAAGGACATCGACTTCGGTGACCCGGTCGAGGCCGTCAACCGCGTGGCCAAGCAGCTCACCGACGGCAACGAGTCCAACGGCGAGGCCGACGTGATCGTGGCCGAATACCACGAGGGCGCCGCCTCCAACGAGGACGACGAAACCGGCAAGCCCACGCTCGACGAGCAGAAGGCCGCCAGCCCGGTGTTCACCAAGATCGTGGACCAGACCGACCCGGCCGTGGACGTGATCTTCACCGCGCACACCCACATGAAGTACTCGTACACCGACCCCGCCCACGACGGCCGCCCGGTCATCCAGACCGGCAGCTACGCCGCCAACGTGGGTCAGGTGGTGCTCGACTACAACAAGGACACCGACGAGGTGACCTACCAGAAGTCCGGCAACGTGGCGTCCCTCACCGCGCCGGAGGGCACCGACAAGGCCGACTTCGATGCCGAGCTCGCCGCCAAGGACGAGACCGTCGCCAAGGTCAAGACCATCGTGGACGACGCGCTCAAGGTGGCCGACGAGAAGGGTCAGGTCAAGGTCGGTTCCGTGGCCGCGGACATCACCACCGCCTTCAAGGACGGCAAGCGTGACGACCGTGCCTCCGAATCCACGCTGGGCAACCTCGTGGCCGACTCGCTGCTCGCATCCCTGTCCTCCGCGGACCGCGGCGGCGCCGAGATCGGCGTGGTGAACCCGGGCGGCCTGAGGGCCGAACTGTGCCGCACCGGCGCCAACGACGCCTGCTCGCTGGCCGCCGACGGTTCCATCACCTACGCGCAGGCCAACGCCGTGCTCCCGTTCCTCAACAACCTGTGGACCACCACGCTCACCGGCGCGCAGTTCAAGGAAGCTCTGGAACAGCAGTGGCAGCTCGACGCCGACGGCAACGTCCCGTCCCGCCCGTACCTGCAGCTCGGCCTGTCCCACAACGTGAGCTACACGTATGATCCGAACGCCGAGCAGGGCCACCACATCACCTCGGTGACCGTGAACGGCGAACCGCTCGACCCGAACCGCGACTACCGCATCGGCTCCTTCAGCTTCCTGCTCCAGGGCGGCGACAACTTCCGCGTGTTCGCTGCCGGCAAGGACACCAAGGACACCGGTCTGGTGGACCGCGACGCGTGGATCGAGTACATCGGCGCCAACTCGCCGCTCAAGCCCCGCTACGATCGCCGTGCGGTGGCCGTGACCGGCGTGCCCGCCGCGGACACCGCCGTGAAGGCCGGCACCTCGTTCACGCTGAGCTTCTCCAAGCTCACGCTCGCCTCACTGGGCGTGCCTGCGGAGACCAAGCTCACCGTGAAGATCGGTGACACGGAAGTCGGCTCGGCCGAGGTGAAGGACGGCGACACCGCCGAGCTCACCGTGACCGTGCCCGATTCGCTGGCCGCCGGTACCGCCACGCTCGTGGTGACCGGCGAGACCGACGGCACCGTGGTGACCCTGCCGATCACCGTGGCAGCCGGCGACAAGAAGCCCGATCAGCCCGGAACGAAGGTGGACCGCAGCAAGCTGCAGGCCGCCGTGGACGCCGCGTCCGCGCTCAAGGAATCCGACTACACGGCGGAGACCTGGTCCGTGTTCGCTGCGGCGCTCAAGGATGCGAAGGCCGTGCTGGCCGACCAGCAGGCCACCCAGCAGCAGGTGGATGCCGCCACGGATGCGCTGACCAAGGCGCAGGCCGGACTGAAGAAGGTCGAAACCGGTGAGCCTGGTGAGCCTGGTAAGCCGGGAGAGCCTGGCGAGCCTGGCGAGCCGGGGCAGCCTGGTAAGCCGGGAGAGCCCGGGGAACCGGGTCAGAACGGTCAGAATGGCCAGAACGGTCAGAACGGTCAGAATGGTCAGAACGGTCAGAACGGTAACAATGGCCAGCAGACCGGTAACCAGAACCAGCAGACCGGCCAGCAGAACAACAAGCAGAACGCCGGCAAGCAGCAGAGCAATCTGGCCCGTACGGGTGCCAGCGTGACCGTGGTGGCCATCGCCGCGATCGTGCTCGCTGCGGTGGGCGGTGCGTTCGCACTGCGCCGTCGCTCCTGACCGCCGGACGCGGTCCCGCTCGCTCGTAGCGGGATAGCCCCGGTCCCAGACAGTGAATCCGCTCAATCTGTGCCCTTGCAGAGCGCAGATTGAGCGGATTCTTTGCGTTGAGGGGCCGTCGGCCGCCATACCGCAATGGATTCGCTCAGTCTGGTCGTGTGCACGCACAGATTGAGCGAATCTACTGTGCGAAGGGACGTTTACTGCCGTATCGCAACGGGAGCAAGGAAGCTGTGGCGAGCGAGAACAGAGGTGACGGCGAATGCGACGAATCGGAGGCGCCGAGGGATTGATGATGCGCCACATGCTTTCGTGGATGTCGTGCGGCCATCGCCCGGGCTCATGGGAGCCGTTGTGGTGCTGACAACCGGTGTCCGGCCTTGCGACAGGAGGTGCGTCGGCCAGTTGTTTTCGGTGGCGGGGAATGTGCGGCCCGCGCATCGGGCGAGCGGGAGTAGCGGATCGGACGGTCGTCGATGACTGTTCGGTACCGTCCGTGGCCGAATGCGCATGATCGGTCCAACCTATGCCCGTGTTTTTGCAGCTTGGACCGATCGCGCGAAAAAACGGCCGTTTTCGGGGTCGAAAATCGCATGATCGGTCCAACCTGCGAATTTGGCCGCACAGGTTGGACCGATCGTGCAACATGACGCTCGATGATCGAGCACCACAACATCGGCCGTGAACAGTTTCGGCAGTGCGGCGCGGATCCGGCCCGTGGATCTGCCATGCGCAGCCCGTCGTGGCGGCACTGGTCCGCGCAAGGCTGGAGTGGAGAGCATTGACGCGCGTGAACCGAGCGCCGCGGCTGCTCATTGTCCGTGCGCTCGGCAGAAGGCGACACGCGCGGACACGCATGGGAAAGCAAATAAGTTTTTTGATTTGACAAAGATAGTGTGTTCGTTTTACTATCTAATCAACGCGGCGGGCAACGGTTCGCCGGGGCAATAGACAGCACGTCAGTCACCAGCAAAGGAGCAACCCATGGGTCTGTGGGATGTTGACAAGATCGAGTACGTCGGCCGCGAAAAGGGCCCCAAGGAAGGATTCGCCTTCCACTACTACGATGCCGACAAGGTCGTCGCCGGCAAGAAGATGAAGGACTGGCTGCGCTTCGGCGTCGCCTGGTGGCACACCTTCAACCAGGAGCTGGTCGATCCGTTCGGCACCGGCACTGCGCACCGTCCGTACTACAAGTACACCGATCCGATGGATCAGGCGCTGGCCAAGGTCGACTACGCCTTCGAGCTGTTCACCAAGCTCGGTGTCGAGTACTTCTGCTTCCACGACCGCGACATCGCCCCCGAAGGCGACACCCTGCGCGAGACCAACGCCAACCTCGACAAGGTCGTGGACAAGATCGAGGAGAATATGAAGGCCACCGGCGTCAAGCTGCTGTGGAACACCTCCTCCCTGTTCACCAACCCCCGCTTCGTGTCCGGCGCCGCAACCTCCCCGTTCGCGGACATCTACGCCTACGCCGGTGGCCAGCTCAAGAAGAGCCTGGAGATCGGCAAGCGTCTCGGCGCCGAGAACTACGTGTTCTGGGGCGGCCGCGAAGGCTACGAGAACCTGTGGAACACCGAGATGAAGCGCGAGACCGACCACATCGCCAAGTTCTTCCACATGTGCGCCGACTACGCCAAGGAGATCGGCTTCGACGCCCAGTTCCTCATCGAGCCGAAGCCGAAGGAGCCGACGCTGCACCAGTACGACTTCGATGCGGCCACCGCCATCGAGTTCCTGCGCGCCCACGACCTGACCGACGTGTTCAAGCTGAACCTCGAAGGCAACCACGCCAACCTGGCCGGCCACACCTACCAGCACGAGATCCGCGTGGCCCGCGAGGCCGGCTTCCTCGGCTCCCTCGACGCAAACCAGGGCGACAAGCTCATTGGCTGGGACATGGACGAGTTCCCGACCGACCTGTACGAGACCGTCGCCGTGATGTGGGAGGTCCTGCAGGCCGGCTCCATCGGCCCGCACGGCGGCCTGAACTTCGACGCCAAGCCGCGCCGCACCTCCTTCTACGAGGAGGACCTGTTCCGTTCCCACATCGCCGGCATGGACACCTACGCGGCCGGTCTGCTGGCCGCCGCCAAGATGAACGAGGACGGCTTCATCCAGAACCTCATGGACGAGCGCTACAGCTCCTACAACGAGGGCATTGGTAAGAAGATCGACGAGGGCACCACCTCGCTGGCCGAGCTCGAGGCCTACTCGCTGGACAAGCCGCAGTCCGAGCTCATCGCCGCCACCAAGTCCGATCACCTCGAGTCCGTGAAGGCCACGATCAACAACTACATCGTGGATGCACTGGCCGAAGTGCGCTGACGGCCCGGTGGACCGTCAGCCGGCCAGTGCCGAGGGATCCACTACGGATCCCGAGGAGGCATTGGGTCCGCGTAGCGGTCAGTAATTGCGGTTGCTGGCCGAAGTGCGCTGACGGTCCGAAGGGCTGCTTGCCTGACCGGCCGGGCGACGAGCCGCGGGACCGGCGATCCAATGGATTGCCGTCCTTGCGGTTCGCCGTCCGGCGCGGTAGCCGGCGGCATTCCGTTACTTTTCTTTCCTTCCTTTTTCCTATCGAGTGCGTCCGGTCGTCGTTCATCCTGCGGCCGGGCGCATTTCGCGTATCCGTTCCGGTGGAAACAGAGCCGTTCCGATCGGGCGGAACCGCGTATGGTCCGAACCTGCACATCCAATGGAGGATGCCATGCCCAACCCACACGCATTCCAACTCCCGTCGATTCCGTCCGATGGGACCGCTGCAGACAATCAGTCCGCCGCAGGAGATCGGCCCGCCGCGGCGAACCGGCCGGCAACGGTACGCATCACCCATGAGGAAGCCCTCGCCGAGGCGCGTGCCATCGTCTCCCGCATGAGTCTGGACGAGAAGATCGGACAGCTCAACTTTGACGCGCCGGCGATCGAACGGCTCGGCATCCCCGCGTACAACTACTGGAACGAGGGTCTGCACGGCGTGGCGCGCGCCGGCGTGGCCACGGTGTTTCCGCAGGCGATCGGGCTGGCGGCCATGTTCGACCCGGACGAGCTCGAACGGGTCGCGGGCGTGATCGCCGAAGAGGGGCGCGCCAAGTACAACGAGTACGCGGCGCACGGCGACCGCGACATCTACAAGGGGCTGACGTACTGGTCGCCCAACGTGAACATCTTCCGCGATCCGCGGTGGGGACGCGGCCAGGAGACGTACGGCGAGGATCCGTACCTCACCTCGCGGCTCGGCGTGGCGTTCATCCGCGGGCTGCAGGGCAAGGGGAGATACCTCAAGCTGGCGGCCACGGCCAAGCACTTCGCCGTGCATTCCGGCCCCGAGGCCAAGCGGCACGAGTTCAATGCGGTCGCATCGGCCAAGGACATGGCCGAAACGTATCTGCCCGCATTCCGTGCGGCCGTGGAGGAAGCCGACGTGGAGGCCGTCATGACCGCCTACAACGCCGTGAACGGGCAGCCGTGCTCCGTGAACCGCGACCTGCTGGTCCGGCGGCTGCACGGGCAGTGGGACTTCCGGGGGCACGTGGTCTCCGACTTCATGGCATTGGAGGACGTGCACGAGCATCACCGGTACACGGCGGATGCGGCCGAAACCATGGCGGAAGCGCTCAAGGCCGGACTGGACCTGTGCGCAGGCCGCTGTTCGGGTGCGGTGCGCGAGGCCGTGGACCGCGGGCTGGTGGGCGAGGCGGAGGTGACCGCGGCGGTGGAACGCCTGTACGCCACGCGCGTGCGGCTCGGCATGTTCGCCCCCGACTGCGAATGGAATGCCATAGGCTACGAGCGCAACGATTCGGCCGCCCACCGGGCCTACAACCGCGCGATCGCCCCCAAGACGTTCGTACTGCTCAAGAACGACGGCATCCTGCCGCTCGACATGGCGAAGCTCAACGCCATCGCGGTCACCGGTCCGAACGCCGACTCCGTGCCGGCCATCCTGGGCAACTACTTCGGCCGGCCGAGCCATAAATCCACCATTCTCGAAGGCATCGAACGCGCCTGCGGGGACGGCGTGCGCGTGTACTCCGGTCTGGGATGCTCGCTCACCGGCACGCACGCGGAATCCGGACTGTCTCGCGAGAACGAGCGCGAATCCGAGGCGGTGATCAACGCCGAGCATGCGGACGTGGTCATTGCCGTGATGGGCCTCGACCCGACCATCGAAGGCGAGCAGGGGGATGCCGGCAACTCCATGGGCGCGGGGGACAAGGCGGACCTGAGTTTGCCCGGACGCCAGCGCCATCTGCTCGAACGGCTGCTCGAGACGGGCAGGCCGGTGATCGTGCTGCTCGCCGCCGGCAGCGCGCTGAGCCTTGACGGGTTGGAGGACCATCCGAACCTGAAGGCCATCATGCAGGTGTGGTACCCGGGCGGCCAGGGCGGCGACGCCGTGGCGGACGTACTGTTTGGCAAGGCTGCGCCCTCCGGCAAACTGCCCGTCACGTTCTACAGGGACTGCTCCGCGCTGCCGGACTTCGAGGATTACGCCATGGCCGGGCGCACGTACCGGTACATGACCGGGGAGGCGCTGTACCCGTTCGGATTCGGGCTCACGTATGCGGATACGGCGCTCGGCGGGCTGTCCGTTGCCGTGGGGGAGGCTACGGATGCGGAAGAGGCACCGGACGGCGATGGCGATCCCGATCGCGCTCCGGCCCGCATCCGTGTGGCGATCGACGTGACGAACACCGGCGCGTGCAGCGAGGAACAGGTGGTGCAGGCGTACGTGCGCAACCTCGAATCCCCTCTGGCACCGCGCAACGGGCAGCTTGCCGGATTCCGCCGCGTGGCGCTGGCCCCCGGGGAGACGAAACGCGTTGCATTCGCGTTGGATCCCGATGCGTCCACCGTGGTGGACGGGCGCGGCGAACGGATTTGCGACGGCAAGCGGTTCGACATCGCCGTGGGCGTCAGCCAGCCGGACGACCGGTCCGTGGCGCTGACCGGCGTGGCCCCGCTGCGCGCTACGATCGAACTGACGGATCAGCGTGCCGACCTGTGAGCAGGGTGGCCAAGGCGGACGCTGGGAAAGGAACTGCCATGACTGATATGACCACAAGGATCGTCCCCGCTGACGCGGCCGGTGCATCCGGTGCATCCGGTGCATCGCGTCGCAGCACGTTGCGTTTCTCCCCGCTGTTCGGCAGCGGAGCCGTTCTCCAGCGCGACAAGCCGATCCGCGTGTGGGGCGAAGCCGCAGCCGGAGCGCACGTGCGCGTGACGATCGACGGAGTGGAAGCGACCGCCGTGGCGGAGTCCGACGGCACATGGCAGGCCACGCTGCCGCCCCACCCGGCCGGCGGGCCGTACACGCTTGTGGCACGGACCGATGCCGACATCGACTCCGACTGCGATGGCAATGGCGGCGGTGACGGCGACGGGAAGGTGATCGCGAACGACGTGCTCTACGGCGACGTGTGGGTGCTCGGCGGCCAGTCGAACATGCAGCTGTGGATGGGTCGGCTCTACGAACGCTACCCGGATGAACTGGCGCAGGCGCGAGACGGGAACGTGCGGTGCTTCATCGTGCCCGAAGCCGAGGATTTCCACGGACCGCGGCGCACGATTGACGGCGGGTCATGGCTGGTGGAGGGGCGCGACGACTATGCACCCGTGTCCGGAGTCGGCTATTTCTTCGCCAAGCGGCTGCGAGAACGGGCCGACGTGCCGATCGGCCTGCTGCAGACGGCGATCGGCGGAACGGTCATCGAAACATGGACCGCCGAGGAGTGGGTCGATCGGCTCGGCCTGCTGCCCCCGGACCACGACCGGTGGCGCAACGACGACTACGTCCGGGGGATCGCGGAGCGGTACGAGGCCGACTTCGCCCGGTACGAGACTGCCGTGAACGCCATGGACCGCGGACTCGCCGAAGGCTGGGGCGGCAAGGACTTCGACGATTCGGCGTGGGACGAACTGGCGCTCGCGGACGCGTATGCTCCGCACCCGGCGCTGAGCGGGGCGGCCGTGGTGTGGTTCCGCAAGACGATCGACGTGCCGGAGCGGCTCGTGGGCCGCAGCGCACGCATGTTCTTCGGTACGCTGACCGATGCCGACGACTGCTACGTCAACGGCGAGCTCGTGGGGAGTACGGGGTACAAGTACCCGCCGCGTAACTACGTCATTCCGCGGCTGGCCGCGCGCACGACCATCGCGTTCCGCCTGCGCATCGATACGAATCAGGGCGGCGGGTTCCGCTTCGGCAAGCGGCATCGGATCGTGTGCGGCAACGACGCGGACGTGATTGACGTGGACGCCATGGGTCCGTGGCGGTACGCCGTGGCCGCGCGCACCCCGGAGGCACCCGCGCAGACGTTCCTGTCCCGCTACGCCGCTTCCTGCTACAACGGCATGATTGCGCCGATCGGCCGGTACGGCGTCAAGGGCGTGCTGTGGTACCAAGGGGAGTCGAACGCGTCGCGCACGCCGATCCGCTACGCCGACAAGATGGCGGCGTTGATCCAATGCTGGCGCGAAACTTTCGGAGAGCCGAACCTGCCGTTCCTCTATGCGCAGCTGCCGAACATCGCCTTCGAGGCGCGCGGCTGGGCGAAGTTGCGTGACGAGCAGCGCAAGGCTCTGGCGGTGGGCAATACCGCGATGGTCGTATTGCTGGGCGCGGGGGAGGACAACGACCTGCATCCGCTGGACAAGGACACGGTCGGCACGCGGTTCGCTCGGGCGGCCGAGGTGCTGGCGTACGGGGCCGACCACGAGGCCATGGGACCGATCGTCTCCCGGGCATGGCTTTCCCAGGGTGCGATCACGCTGCGGTTCGCGCATTGCGGCGGCGGGCTGGCCACCGACGGGACGGCGCTCACGTTCGAGGTGCTCGATGCGGGGGCGGATGGCCGATCGGTGTGGCGCCCGATGGACGGATACGTATCGAGCCCATCCACCGTGACGATTCCGCTGCCGTGCGACCGCCGGTTCGGCGAGGATTCGCGCATCCGCTACGCATGGGGCGATTCGCCGCGGCCCGTGCTGCGCAGCCGCGAAGGATTGCTGGCCTCCCCGTTCGAGGTTGAGCTGGAAGTGGCGAACATTGCCGAACGATAGGCGGCACAAGGGTTGACGGGTGCCCGGCGGGCAGTGATGGCCGCCGGGCACCGCTGTAAGTTCACTCAGTGAACGAATCTGCAGCAACTCATGGCAACGGAATGTCGGGGCGTCGCAGGTGGGGGACATACTGAAACCGTGATGCAGCGAAGTCGGCTGCAGGCGTGATGACGATGTCCGCGAAACCGGCGTTGTCGCGTCCGGTGATCGGCTGAGTTGCCAGTAAGGTGATACGAATCGCTGCTTCGAAACTTACGAAACAGTTAGTGAAATTATTTGACTAATTGCTTCGAAAGCGTTATAGTGGTTCTCGTCATCGGAACGCACAACCGCTGAGACGGCGACGTCTCTGGCCATTGTTGACCAAGCGGTGCGTGTTCTAAAAATTTCGGGAAAGGAACCGCGATGAGTGATGGCCTCATCATTCGTCAGGCTGAACGATCGCTCGTGCCGGCAATGACCGCCTGCGTGACGATCTCCAAAGGAGGTGTGGTGGCATGAGTTATGCTGCTGAGTTTGCGTCGTTGGTGAGGAACCGGGGGAAGCATGATTCGTATACGGACAACAGGCCCGCGTACGCGTTCCTTGCCCCGTGGATCGTGGGCGCGGTGTGCCTGTCGTTGTTGCCGATGGTCGTGTCGGTGTATCTGTCGTTCACGAAGTACAACATGCTCACGAGCCCGAGGTTCATCGGGGTGCAGAATTTCGCGAACCTGATGAAGGACACCAGGTATCTGCATTCCCTGCAGGTGACGTTCACGTACGTGATCGTCTCGGTCCCGCTCCAGCTGCTGGCCGCGCTCGCCCTGGCGGTGGTGCTGGATCGTGGCATGCGGGGGCTCACGTTCTACCGTTCGGCGTTCTATCTGCCTTCGATGATGGGTGGTTCGGTTGCTATCGCGGTGTTGTGGAAGATGGTGTTCGGTGCGGACGGTCTGTTCAACCGGTTCATGAACGTGTTCGGTTTGGGGCTCACGCAGTCGTGGGTGGCG
>NZ_JBKEVR010000020.1:0-20768 GCF_056357235.1 Bifidobacterium sp. LH_389 | reverse complement strand
GTCCCAGTCCTCCTATGGTCCGATGTTCGCGATGAGCGTGCTGTCGATCATCCCGTTGTTCATCGTGTTCTGCTTCGGCCAGAAATACCTCGTCGAAGGCATCGCCACCACCGGCGGCAAGTAAACACCAAGCGGACCGACTTCAGGGCGTCTCCTTCCTTCGCAGGGAGGGGACGCCCCTTTGTGTTGCCCGCACTTGTGTTGCCGAACGGCGGAAAACCGCAGGGCAACGGCCGGCCGGATTCCCGGGCGCGCCGAAGCGTTACAGCATCCTGCCGACGACGAACCGCTCGAGACCGCGCACGTCAACGCCGGATACGAATTCCAGATGGATCCTGCACGGCATGGCCAGTCCGGCCTGGGCGTTGATTCCCGGATCACCGAACCACAGATCCATTCTTGCATCCGCGTCGAAACCGTTGGCCGTGTCGACGCTGGCCAGACGGATGCCCGAATACGGCAGGGTCGTGTAATCCCGCCTCTTGCCGGTGATGCCCTGTGCGGTCACGGCGATGATGCGCCGATCGGTGAACACTGCCCAGAAGTTTTTCGCCCCTTTAAACGCGGCGTGGACCGTTTCGCCGTCGAGCAGCAGCCCGTCGAGCAGCGCATCGGCATCTCCGGGATCGGCGTTGTCCACCTTGGTGAACGAAGCGACGCTGAAGTCGATCATGTTGCCCCTTCCTTCCCGACGACCGTCGTCGGGCTTTGTAGTTTCTTCAGCATATCGGTTGGTGCCGTCCGTGGAGGATGTCCTGCCCGAGCGTGTGCGATGTTGTTCCGCTGTGACCGTAGCTGTTCGAAAGTTTCGGCGCGTATGGCCGCCTGATGCATGCGAAATGGAAGTACTGGTCGATACATAGCCGAAATCCGGCAGATTGCAACGGTTTTGACCGATCTGACGCAGAGGGAGAAGGACTTCTGGCGTGTCGCAATCTTCGGGATTTGACAAGTTAGACTGTTTAACTTAGTATAAAACCATCGATAAAGAAAACGAAAGTTTCGCACTTCCGTACATCATCGATCCACGTTCCCTCTAACGGCAAAGGAACAGCGGCCGCGGGGCAAGGCAGCCCCGCGGGTGCACACAAGGAAAGGGTCAAGAATGACATTCAAGAAGCATGGAGTTGCGGCGCTGGCGGCGACCGCTGCGATCGCCATGTCGCTTTCCGGCTGCGGCGCAGGCGGAAATGATGGCGAGGCCGAGGCCAAGCTCAGCGAAGGCGACGTGACCATTACGCTCAACTGGTGGGGCTCCGACGGCCGCGTCAAGCTCACCGAGGCGGCCGTGGATCGCTTCGAAAAGGCGAACCCGAACATCCACGTCCAGACCATTTATTCTGATTGGGGTGGCTATTGGGACAAGCTCTCCACCTCCATCGCCGGCGGCGACGCCCCCGACGTGATGCAGATGGACGAGAGCTACTTCTCCTCCTACGCATCCCAGGGTGCTTTCTATGATATGAGCAAGGTCTCCGACTACCTCGACCTGAGCAACCTCAACGAGGCCAACAAGAAGGCCGGCCAGATCGACGGCACCCAGTACGCGGCCGAGGTCAGCGTCACGCTGATCGGTGTGATCGCCAACATGGACATCCTCGACGAGCTGGGCATCGAGCTGCCGGACACCTCCAAGTGGACTTGGGAGGAGTTCGAGGATCTGTGCAAGCAGGTCGTCGAGAAGTCCGGTGGCAAGTACACCGGCACGCAGCCCACCTTCGGCGGCTACGACTACCAGCTGTGGCAGCGCCAGCACGGCAAGCGCACCATGTTCGAAGGCAACAAGGTCTCCGTGGACAAGGAGCTGCTCAAGGAGTACATGCAGAAGGCGTACGACTGGACCCACGGCTCCAACCCGATCGCCGGCAGCACCGACAAGTGGAGCGAGCAGTTCTCCGCCGTCAACTCCAACATCCAGGATACCGACATGGCCAAGGGCACCCAGGCGTTCTCCTTCGGCTCCGGCGCTCTGACCTCCCAGCTGGCTCAGTACTCCAAGGCGCTGAACACCGAAAACGTCAAGCTCCTGCCGATGCCCGTCACCGAGGGTGGTACCTCCGACTACTACTACATGAAGGTCGGCATGTACTGGGCCATCTCCTCCAAGACCGAGCACCCGGCCGAGGCGGCCAAGCTCATCGACTTCCTCATCAACGACGAGGAGACCGGCAAGGAGTTCGGCACCGACCGTGGCATCCCGGCCAACAACAAGATCCGCGCCGAACTCTCCTCCAATGCGTCCGCGCTTGACAAGCAGCTGTACGACTACGTCGACCAGATGGCCGAGATTTCCGGCGACACCCCGGATCCGACCCCGGCCGGCGGCGGCGGCTCCGCGAACCTGCTTCTGCGCAAGCTGCAGGACGTCGTCTTCGAGCGGTCCACTGTGGACAAGGCGGCCGACGAGTTCATCGCCGAGCTGCAGTCGGAGATCGATCAGGCGCAGTGAGTGTGCGGCCGACGTAAGTCGCACGTGGTCCGCCTGGGGACGGCCCCGGATTCCCGCAAGGGAGTCCGGGGCTGTCCCGCGTTGCCGCTGCGGATCCGTGCGGCTCGGAACGTTCGGCGATGCGCGATCGCCGTCGCTCAGCGGAGGGGAGACGCGGTGCTGCTTCGCACTATGAGCTTGGTCGGCATCACCGTCTCGCTCGGCACCTCTCCGCCGTCGCCGAGTGCGAGCACCAGCTCGACGGCCTCCTGCGCCATGCGCTGGATCGGCTGGGCGACGGTGGTCAGGGCCGGACCGAGGTACTGCGAGGTGCGGATGTCGTCGAAGCCGATCACGGATACGTCGTCCGGGATGGCGAGCCCGAGCTGTCGGGCGGTCTCGTACAGGCCCATGGCCTGCAGGTCGTCCCCGACGAAGATGGCGGTGGGACGGTCCAGGCGATCCAGCAGGGCGCGCGCCCGCTCCTGCCCGGATTCGACGGTGTACTCGCCGGCGAGCACCAGCGACGGGTCGAGTTCGATGCCCGCCGCGGCGAGCGTGGAACTGAAGCCGTCGAAGCGGGCGCGCGAGCAGGTCATGTTCTCCGGGCCGGTCACCACGCCGATGCGCGTGTGGCCCAGCGCGATCAGATGCTTGGCCGCCAAGGTGCCGCCGGTCCAGTTGTCCGCGCGTATGGAGACGCTGTCCGGGGCTGCATCCCCGCGCGAATCGACGGTCACGGAGGGGATCTTGCGCGAGTCGAGAAGGCGCCTGTCCTGCTCGGTGCCGTCCAGCAGTACGAACACCACACCGACGGGTCGGCGCTCCAGCGTGCCCTGGATCCAATCGTGGCCCCCGCCGTCACGCTCGCCGTCGCCCTCCCCGGTAAGGGTGAGGGTAACGCTCAGGCCGTGACGCCGGGCGGCGTCGCCCACGCCCTGCAGGATCTCGAGCGTCCAGACGCTGTCGATGCGCTCCAGGATCACCTCGATGCAGTTGCTCGTGGCGTTCCTGACCAATGGCTTGCGGTAGTCGTACTTGCGCAGCAGGGACTCCACCTTGGCGCGAGTCTTCGCGGCGACATCGCTGCGCCCGTTGACGACCTTGGAGACCGTGGCGATGGAGACGCCCGCCTCCCTGGCGATGTCCGCCATCTTCGCTTCGCGTTGGATTGCCATGGGAAAGCCCCTTTGCGTGATGATTCAGGTTTTACTTCAGTATATCGAAACTTTCAGAACGATGGGATGGGGACTTTCCGTTTCCGTGAAGATGGACGGCGGGGGTCGTCGATGCGGCTCGGATTGCCGCGATTCCTTGGGTTTGCATGTTCACAGGCTGGGCGACGCGCTGGCGCTTGGCGATTGACATTGCGGACGATCGATCATAAAATTACGAAATATAAATCGAAAATATTCAGACGTGTTTCGGGGCGCGCAAGGCGGCGCGGCATCCGAACGCGGCGAACGGACGGGTATGCATGCATGCATTCCAAAGGAAAGGCTTGCCAATGGCTGACGCAATGTGGCTCACCGAACCGGTCATCAGGGCCACGGCCGGAACCCATGTCTTTTACGTGGACAACGCGGGCGGGGAGACCGCCGTCTCGCTGCGCCTGCGCCGGGAGATCGTCGAAACGTTCGGCCGTCCGCTCGTGGGCGACCGGCAGAAGGCGGACGTGATCCTGTCGATCGGGCGCACCGAATTCGCCTGCGACGACGCCTTCCGCATCCGCGCGGACGGAACGCACACCGTCATCGAAGGCAACACCGCCGCAGCCGTGCTCTACGGCCTGTACGCGTGGGTACGCCGCACCGCCGCCGGGCAGAGCTGCGCCGACTACGCATCCGCCCCGCAGCAGTCCCTGCGCATGATCGACCACTGGGATCAGGTGGACGGTTCCGTGGAACGCGGATACGCCGGCGAATCGATCTTCTTCGGCGACCTCGACTCCAACGAGCACATCGACTACCGGTACTTCCCGGCGCGTCCCGGCGCCGACCCGTTCCGCGGGGACATGGCGCGCATCGAGGCCTACGCTCGCATGCTCGCCTCCGTGGGTATCAACGCCCTGGCGCTCAACAACGTCAACGTGCGCGGACGCGCCGCCGAACTCATGGTCCAGCCGCTGCTCGGCCGCGTGGCGCAGATCGCGCGCATCTTCTCCGGATTCGGCATCAAGCTGTTCCTCGCCATCAACTTCGCGGCCCCCAAGAAGCTCGGAGGACTGGCCACCGCGGACCCGCTCGACCCGGCCGTGCGCGTCTGGTGGGCGCAGATCATCGACGGCATCTACGAGGCCATCCCCGACTTCGGCGGTTTCCTCGTCAAGGCCGACGCGGAAGGCGAACCCGGGCCCATGCAGTACGGCCGCGACCACAAGGACGGCGCGAACATGCTCGCCGAGCCGATGGGACGCCACGGCGGCATCGTGATCTGGCGCGCCTTCGTATACAACTGCCTGCAGGACTGGCGCGACCGCAGCACCGACCGCGCCAAGGCTGCGTTCGAGAACTTCATGCCGCTCGACGGCCAGTTCGCGGACAACGTCGTGCTTCAGGTGAAGTTCGGGCCCATGGACTTCCAGGTGCGCGAGCCGCTCACCCCGCTCATTGGCACGCTCGAGCACACCAACCTCATGGTCGAGTTCCAGATCACCGCCGAATATTTGGGCCACCAGATCGACGTGAACTACGTACTGCCGCAGTGGCTGGCAATGACGAACTTCGACACCAAGGCGCCCGAGGAACTCACCGGCGGCGACGGCCGCGTCAAGGCGATCGTGCCGAAGCTGAGCCCCGATCCGCGCCGCTGCGGCTACGCGGGCGTGGCCAACGTGGGCATGGACGCCAACTGGACCGGCAACAAGCTCGCCCAGGCCAACCTGTACGGCTTCGGCCGCATGTGCTGGGACGGCGAGGCCACCGCTGAGACGATCCTCGACGAATGGCTCGCCATGACCTTCCCCGGGACCGGCGAGGCGGCCACCGCGGTGATCCGCGGCATCATGCTCGACTCGAACCGCACCTACGAGAACTACTGCGCACCCCTCGGCGTGGGCTTCATGGTGGTGCCCGGCGTGCACTACGGCGTCTCCGTCAACGGCTACGAATACGACCGCTGGGGCACCTACCACTTCGCCGACCGCGACGGCGTGGGCGTGGACCGCACGGTGGCCACTGGCTCCGGGTACACCGCCCAGTACCGTCCTGCCAACGCGGCCATGTACGAGAGCCTCGAGACCTGCCCGGACGAACTGCTCCTGTTCTTCCACCACGTGCCCTACTCCCACGTGCTCAGGAGCGGCAAGAGCGTCATCCAGCACATCTACGACACGCACTTCGCCGGTGCCGCCGCGGTGGACGAATACATCGAAGCATGGAATTCCGTGCGCGGTGCGATCGACGAGACCGACTGGGCCAACGTGGCCGAACGCCTCCAACGCCAGCGGGAGAACGCCATCGCATGGCGCGACCAAGTCAACACCTACTTCCACCGCATGAGCGGCATCCCCGACGAGCACGGCCGCACCATCTACGCGTGAGCCTACGCGTGCGCGACCATACAGACATAGACACAGACACCAGAGGAGACCAGCAACGATGCAGATCCACAACCCCGTTCTTCCGGGCTTCCACCCGGACCCGTCCATGATCCGCGTGGGGGACACCTACTACATCGCCAGTTCCACCTTCGAGTGGTGGCCGGGCGTGCGCATCCACGAGTCGAAGGACCTCGCGCACTGGACGTTCACCGGCTACGCGCTGACCGAAACCCGTCAGGCCGATCTGCGCGGCGACCCGTCCTCCGGCGGCGTGTGGGCGCCGGACCTGTCCTACGCGGACGGCAAGTTCTGGCTCGTCTACTCGGACATGAAGATGGTGACCGGCATCTTCAAGGACGGCACCAACTACCTCACGTGGTCCGACAGCATCCACGGGCCGTGGGCCGACCCCGTCAAGCTCAACTACGTAGGCTTCGATGCCTCGCTGTTCCATGACGACGACGGACGCAAGTACCTCGTGCAGCAGACCTGGGACCACCGCGAATACCATCACCGGTTCGATGGCATCACCCTGACCGAGCTCGACACCGAGACCATGCGCCTGAAACCCGAAACCGCGCGCACCATCTGGGCCGGCACCGACGTGAAGCTCACCGAAGGGCCGCACATCTACAAGATCGACGGCTGGTACTACCTGTTCTGCGCCGAAGGCGGCACCACGTTCCTCCATCAGGAAACCGTGGCCCGTTCGCGCACGCTCGACGCGCTGAGCTTCGAGACCATGCCCGGCGACGAACCGTTCCTCGGCAACTACGACACCCCGCGCTCCCCGCTGCAGAAGCAGGGCCACGGCTCGCTGGTGTCCACGCCCGCGGGGGAGTGGTACTACGCCTCGCTGTGCGGGCGTCCCTGGCACCACGAGACCGAATCCGTGGTGGGGCCGCGCGGCTGGTGCACGCTCGGGCGCGAAACGTCCATCCAGAAGGTGGAGTGGGACGCCGACGGCTGGCCGCACATCGTGGGCGGGCACGGCGGACTGCTCGACGTGCCCGCGCCGGCGGATGCGCCCGGTACCGAGACGGACGTCCCCGCCGCACCCGCGGGCCGCAGTCAGCACGACGAGTTCGAGGCGGACACGCTCGGCCATGACTGGAACACGCTGCGCGTGCCGTTCTCGCCGGTCATGGGCTCCGTGGGCGGTGGATCGCTCAGGCTCATCGGCCAGGGCTCGCTGCACAACCTGTTCGATCTGTCCCTCGTGGCCCGTCGCTGGCAGGCGTTCGACTTCGACGCCGAAACTCGCGTGCGCTTCGACCCGCACACCTACCAGGCCATGGCCGGGCTCACGAACTACTACAGCGACGCCAACTGGAGCTGGGCGTTCGTGACCTGGGACGAGAGGCGCCGCACGCGCGTGATCGAAGTGGCGCAGTCCGATCGCAACGCCTACACGTCGTTCCTCAAGGACAACGCCATCGCCGTGCCGGATGGCTGCGACGTATGGTTGCGCACCCGCGTGCGGACCTCCACCTACACGTACGAGTACTCGTTCGACGGCGAGCGGTGGACCCCCATCCCCGTCACGCTCGACGCGAAGATTCTCTCCGACGACTACGTGTTCGAGAAGCTCGACGGCTACTTCACCGGCGCGTTCGTGGGACTCGCCGCCGTGGACTATTCGGGCTACGGCGAAACCGCCGAATTCGATTACTTCGACTACAAGGAACTGGACTGAGCTGCCGCAGCCACGTCGGCAGACAATTGACGAGTCCCGGACGCTTGAACGTTCGGGACTCACGGACACAACAAGAAAGCGGAAGTTACAACATGAGTCTATGGACGGTGTTTGGATCTGAACTCCTCGGAAGCTGCATGATGATCACCGTGGCGGTCATGGTGTGCGGCAGCCGTGTGTTACCGAAGACAGGCGCGTTCGGTGGTGATTGGATCAATGCGTCACTCGGCTGGGGTCTGGCGGTCTATATCGCCGTGTACGTCGGATGGCCTTCGGGCGCTCATCTCAACCCCATCATCACGCTCGCGCGCGCGCTGCTTCACCAGTTCGATCCGAGCGTCACCCTGAACGGCAAGCCACTGGACGACGGCGGCGTGCCGGTCACCGCGGCGGCGATCGTCGTCTACATCGTCGCGCAGTTCATTGGCTGCTTCGTCGGCGCGTGCCTTGGCTGGGCGTCCATCCGCAAACACTTTGACGAACCGGCGCCCACGGACTCCAAGCTCACCATCTTCTGCACCAAGGCGCCCATCAAGTCGCCGCTGTGGAACGTGGTCTCCGAGATCATCGCCACGTTTGTGCTGGTGTGCTGGGTGCTCGTCAACGGCGGCACGCCCACCGAGGTCGGGCCGCTCGGCGTCGCGCTCGTGATCACCGTGCTCGTCATGGGTCTGGGCGGCGTCTCCGGCGCGGCGCTGAACCCCGCCCGTGACTTTTCTCCCCGTCTCGCCCACTTCGTCCTGCCCATCAAGGGCAAGGGCGACTCCGACTGGGGCTACGCGTGGGTTGCGTTCGTCGGCCCGCTGATCGGCGGCGCGCTCGGCGTGCTGATTCCCCTTGCACTTGGCCTCATCGCCTGACCATATTTTTCCCGTTATTCCCACTTTGCAGCAAAGGAGCTCATCCATGCAGATCCACAACCCCGTCCTGCCGGGCTTCCACCCGGACCCGTCCATGATCCGCGTTGGGGACACGTACTATTTGGCCAACTCCACCTTCGAATGGTGGCCGGGCGTGCGCATCCACGAGTCGAAGGACCTTGCGCACTGGAACTACGTAGGCTGCGCCCTGACGCGCACCTCGCAGCTCGACATGCGCGGCAATCCCTCCTCCGGCGGCATCTGGGCGCCGGACCTGTCCTACGCGGACGGCAGATTCTGGCTCGTCTACACGGACGTGAAGGTCGTCACCGGCGCGTTCAAGGACTGTACCAACTATCTCGTGACCACCGAGGACATTCACGGCGAATGGTCCGATCCGATCCGCATCAACGGCGTGGGCTTCGACTCCTCGCTGTTCCATGACGACGACGGGCGCAAATACCTCGTGCAACAGACCTGGGACTTCCGCGGCGGCCACCACCGCTTCAACGGCATCACCCTGACCGAATTCGACACGGCCACCATGCGCCTGAAGCCCGAAACGATGCGCACCATCTGGCAGGGCACCGACGTCAAGGTGGTGGAGGGGCCGCATCTCTACAAGATCAACGGCTGGTACTACCTGTTCTGTGCGGAGGGCGGCACCTCCTACGAGCATCAGGAATCCGTGGCCCGCTCGCGCACGCTCGACGCGCTGAGCTTCGAGGCCAGCCCGGTCAACCCGTTCATCACCAACTTCGACACCCCGCGCACCTACCTGCAGAAGCAGGGGCACGGCTCGCTGGTGGACACTCCCTCGGGGGAGTGGTACTACGCCTCGCTGTGCGGGCGGCCATGGCGGCACGACGACGAATCGTTCAACGGGTGCCGCGGCTGGTGCACGCTCGGGCGTGAGACGTCCATCCAGAAGGTGGAGTGGGTCGACGGATGGCCGCGCATCGTGGGCGGGCACGGCGGTACGCGCGTGGTGCTGGCACCCAAGGATGCCCCCGCGAATCCCGATGTTCCCGAGACGCCGGCGGATCACAGCCGGCGCGACGACTTCGACGCGGACACGCTCGGCCCCGACTGGAATACGCTGCGCGTACCGTTCTCGCCGGTCATGGGCTCCATCGGCGGTGGGGCGCTCACCCTGTACGGTCAGGGTTCGCTGTGCAACCTGTTCGACCTGTCCCTCGTGGCCCGCCGCTGGCAGGCGTTCGACTTCGACGCCGAGGTGCGCGTGGAGTTCGACCCGGCCAACTACATGCAGATGGCAGGCCTGACGAACTATTACTGCGACGGCTCGTGGAGCTGGGCGTACGTGACCTGGGACGAGCGGCGCGGATGCCGCGTGGTGGGTGCCGCGCAGAACGACTTCGGCGACTGCACCGACCTTGGCGGCGCCGCCGTGCCGGTGCCGGACGATGCTGCGGGCGTCTGGCTGCGTACGCGTGTGCGGACCTCGAGCTACGTGTACGAGGTGTCCTTCGACCATGAGACGTGGATCGCGCTGCCGGGCGAGTACGACGCCGCCAAGCTGTCCGACGACTACGTGCTGGGGCGTACGGGCGCGTTCTTCACCGGCGCGTTCGTGGGATTGGCCTGCGTGGACCTCTCCGGATACCGCGCGCCGGCCCGATTCACCGGTTTTGAGTACCGGGAGCTGTAAATCCGGTTCACGCGATGAATCGCCGTTCATCGTGTGAACCGGACGGGATGTTCATATGACGATGGGGATCGCCGGAATTCCGGCGATCCCCATGTTCGTTCATGAAAGAAAGCGTGAGGTTTTGCAGTTCACACGATGGACGCGCCGTCAACGTGTGAACCGGAAACCATACCCGGCGACGAGCAACGCCACCGTGAGGCACGAACCGAACACGGCTCCGGCGCTCATGGCGAGCCATGCGACGTCCAGCACGATGATGGTCGCCAGCAGCAGCACGATGGCGAGGGTGCATGCGGTGGCACGGAACGCGACGGGCGTTCCGTGCGCATCGGTGCCCGGACGTTCAGCTGCGGAGGCGAGATCGGAGGTGCGGCCGGCGCCGGGTTCGGTCATGGCGGCGGATGCTTCGAAGGTGGTCATGGTGGCTCCTGTTCTTCGTTGAACGGTGATGTGATTGGGGAATGACGGGATAATATGCGGCCGGCCATGGGCGGGTGGCGTTCGGTGGTGTCCCCGCCCCGGCCGAGCGGGATGCGGCTCAGCCGCGGTACTTCACATACTGTGCGTACACGTCGGGCGTCGGTTCGCCGGTGAGGGTCTCCTCGATGGTCAGCGGCCATGCTGGCGGCTCGGCCTCGCCGGAGTACACCCATGCGGCCTGGCGGGCGGCGCCGATCGCCACGTATTCGTCGGTTGCCGGCAGATCGATGCTCTGCCCCAGAATGCCCGGCCCGTAGGCGCGGACGGCCGTGGACTTGGCGCCACCGCCGATGAGCAGCAGTCGCCTGACGTCCACGCCGAGGTGCTTCACCAGCTCAAGACAGTCGCGCTGCGAGCACAGCAGCCCCTCCACGAATGCGCGGGCGATGTTCGCCTTGGTGGTGTTCGCCAGCGTCATCCCGTGGAGCGAGGCGGTGGCGTCCGGGCGGTTCGGCGTGCGCTCCCCGTCGAAGTACGGTACGAGCGTGATGCCGCCGGCGCCCGGTTCGGACTGCGCGGCCAGCGCGGCCAGTTCGTCGTAGTCCACGCCCAGTGCGGCACGGGCGGCGTCGGAGATGCGCGAGCCGTTGATCGTGCAGGCGAGCGGCAGGAAGTGGCCGGTGCAGTCGGCGAATCCGGAGATAGCGCCGGTCATGTCGTAGGTGGGGTTTTCCGCGATCGCGGCGGCCACGCCGGAGGTGCCCAGCGAGATCGACACGTCGCCCACGGCCATGCCGAGGCCCAGGGAGGCCATGGCGTTGTCGCCGCCGCCGGGGGCTAGGATGCAGCCGCCGGGCACGTCCTTGCCGGCGATCGCCGGATCGGCCTTGACCGGTGCCGCCTCGCGGGGGCCGAGCACGGCGGGCAGCGTGATGCGGTCCGCGGCCGCGATGGCCTCGGTGGGGGCGGTGACCGTGCCGTACGAGTCCACGGAGCCGGTGCCGCCGTAGGCGGGGGCGAGGGCCAGTGCCAGCAGGTCGCGGCGGTAGGCGTTCCGGGCGGCGTCGAAGTAGCTGGTGCCGGAGGCGTCCGAACGGTCGGTGAACAGAGCGTCCAAGCGGGCGTCGGAGCCGTCCTCGACCGGGCCGAACCCGGCGATGCGCCAGCTCAGCCAGTCGTGCGGCAGGGCGATCGCGGCGATGCGCCGGGCGTTCTCCGGCTCGGCTTCGGCGGTCCATGCCACCTTGGTGAGTGTGTAGGAGGCGACGGGGGAGGAGCCGACCGCGCGCACCCAGCGCTGCTTGCCGCGAAGCTTGCGTGCGGTCTCGTCGGTGCCGTCCACAACGCCCGCAGCGGCTTCGTCGGCCGTGGCGGGGGCGGCGCCCAGCGAGTCGATCAGCGCGGCGGCCTGCGGGGCGGAACGCGTGTCGTTCCACAGCAGGGCGTCGCGGACCACGCTGCCGGCGCGGTCTAGCAGCACCATGCCGTGCTGCTGGCCGCCGACGGCCAGTGCGCTCACGTCGTCCAGCCCGCCGGCCTGTTCGGCCGCGGCCCGGAAGGCGTCCCACCATGCGTTCGGGTCCACGCTGGTGCCGTCCGGGTGCTTGGCCTGCCCGAAACGCACGGTTTCTCCGGTGAGTGCGTCGGTGACGCGCACCTTGGTCGATTGGGTCGAGGTATCCACACCCGCCACCAGTACTCGTGCCATGCCATCCTCCTTGCGTTGGTTGCCGTTGCCGCCGCGCTGCAATGCGCGCACCATGCCAGACAAAATGTTAGATGAATAAACTAATGTCACTATAGCATGAAAACCGCGTTATCATGAAACGAGTGAACCAAGCCGCGTGTCACCGCCGACACCGGCGCCGCCGCACGAAACGAACCAAATGGACAAAGGGAGGGGCCATGGCCGCGCTACGCCGCATCAACCAGGAGGATCTGCGCAACCACAATCTGTCCGTGGTGCTGGACACCCTCCTGCAATCCGACTCGCCCCTGAGCCGCGCCGAGCTCGCCAAGGCCACGGGACTGACCAAGGCCACCATGTCGCTGCTCGCATCCATGCTCATCGACGCCCACGTGGTGGAGGAAGGCGACCCGGCCATGCAGAGCCCCTACGGCAGACCGTCCACGCCGCTGACCATCGCACCGGGCACATGGGCCGGCATAGGCCTACAGATCAACACCGACGGCTACGGGTACATCGTGCTCGACCTGACCGGCAGGGTGGTGGCCCAGGAATGGGAGCCCGCCAACCTCAACGGATGCAGCCCCGAGGAGACCTTCGACCGGCTCGACGCGCTCGTCGGTCCCACCGAACGCGAGCTCGGGACACTGGGCTACCGCGTGGTCGGCACCGGACTGGCCCTGCCCGGACTCGTTACCGATGACCAGCGGCTGCTGTCCGCACCCAACCTCGACTGGGACATGGTGGACCTGCAGGAGTTCGATCTGACCGGCCGACTCAACGTGATTGCCGGCAACGAAGCCAACATGGCGGCAATCGCCCAGATTCCCGGCTACGCCACCTGCCGTGAAGATCGGCCCTCACCCGTGGATGCGCGCGGCTCGTTCCTGTATGTCTCCACCGATGTGGGCATCGGCGGAGCACTGGTGCGCGACGGCCGCGTGGTGACCGGCGACCATGGGTTCGGCGGGGAGATCGGCCACCTGTCCGTCTGTCTGGACGGACCCGCATGCCGCTGCGGCAGACGCGGATGCCTCGAGGCGTACGCGGGACGCCGGGCGATGGTGGAAGCCGCGGGCATCGCGACCGGGGCCGAGGCGGCAAGGTCCGGGGCGGCCATCGAACTGTACGAGCGCTGGCGCAACGGGGACCGGGCCGCGGTGGCCGCCATCGACCGGGCCGTCGAGGCGCTCGGCTCGGCCATCTCCTCGACCATCAACCTCATGGACGCGCAGACCGTGATCCTGGGCGGGTTCTGGCAGCAGTTCGGCAACGATCTGACCGCGCGGCTCACCACCGCCGTGGCCGGTCAGGTGCTCGCCGGGCGGGAACTCGCCATGCAGGTGGTCATGCCGCCCGTGGGCGACCGCCCGGCCCTGCGTGGGGCGGCGGCGGTGGGACTGCGCCGATTCATCGACAACCCGCTCGCCTACATCGCATAGCGGCTCGCCGTCAGACCATGCGCCCCTCGGTCACAAAGATCGCATGCGCGTCGCCGCGTGCCTTGTTCTCCAGATAGCGGCGGAAGATCGCCATGCGCTCCACCGTGCTGGCCGCGAGCGGAGAGGGAAGATCGTCGGGGGAGAACCAGCCCACGGACAGACTTTCCTCGTCGCCCACGAACGGCTGCGCGTTGCCGCCGTCCCTGAGCTCGCACAGGAACGAATGGTCCATGTACATGGTGTTGTCGCCGTTCGCGTACGTGATCACGCGGTCCGAGGAGACGACCGCCACGAGGTCCGTGACCTGCGCATCCACGCCGGTCTCCTCCTTGATCTCGCGCACCACGGTATCCGCCGGCTGCTCGCCGGGCTCGTTGATGCCGTAGATCAGCGCCCACTCGCCGGTGTCGGAGCGGCGGCCGAGCAACACGCGGCCCTCTCCGTCGCGCACGTAGCCGGTCACGCCGGTGAGCCAGAGCAGATCATGGCCTATTTTCTTACGTAGTTCGAGGACGAATTCAGGGGTTGGCATAATGGTTCCTTTCCGACTTGTGGCCATGATCCTTCGCGGTCTTGGCGACCGCTCACCTCGCCTGTCGAAAGCCCACCGGGCTTTCGCCTTTACGGCTCGGCTTGGCCTATTTTCTTACGTAGTTCGAGGACGAATTCAGGGGTTGGCATAATGGTTCCTTTCCGACTTGTGGCCATGATCCTTCGCGGTCTTGGCGACCGCTCACCTCGCCTATCGAAAGCCCACCGGGCTTTCGCCTTTACGGCTCGGCTTGGCCTATTTTCTTACGTAGTTCGAGGACGAATTCAGGGGTTGGCATAATGGTTCCTTTCCTGTTCCTTTCCGACCGACCTTGCAGGCGGTCTTTTGCGAAAAGGGGCTTCCCTCGCGTCGGAGAGAAGCCCCTCTTGGTCAGCGGGCCTTGGCCGCGCAGTCGGCCATCCACGCCTCCACGTCGGCGGGCTGCTTCGGAATGCCGGCGGACAGCCATTCGGGGCCGTGCTCGGTCATGAGCACATCGTCCTCGATGCGAATGCCGATGCCGCGGTACTCCGGCGGGATGAGCAGGTCGTTGTCGCGGAAGTACAGGCCGGGCTCGATGGTGAAGATCATGCCCGGGCGGATCTTCGCCCCCTGATAGGCCTCGAAGCGGGCCTGCGCGCAGTCGTGCACGTCCAGACCCAGATGGTGCGCCACGCCGCAGGCGAGCCAACGGCGGTGCTGCTGGCCCTCCGGGGAGAGCGACTCCTCCACGCTCACCGGCAGCAGACCCCACTCGTGCAGGCGCTCGGCGATCACGCGCATGCAGGCGTGGTGGATGTCCGAATACGTGGCGCCCACCTTCGCGGCCTCGAAGCCGGCCTGCTGGGAGTCGAGCACGGCCTCGTACAGGCGCTTCTGGAAGTCGGTGAACCTGCCGTCGGTCGGGAACGTGCGGGTGATGTCCGCGGTGTACAGGGAATCGACCTCCACGCCGGCGTCCACAAGCAGCATGTCGCCGCGGCGCACCACGCCGGTGTTGCGCATCCAGTGCAGGATCGGGGCGTGCGCGCCGGAGGCGACGATCGAATCGTAGCCCACAGCGTTGCCCACCTCGCGGGACACGGCGTTGAACGCGCCCTCGAGAATGCGCTCGGAACGCGGCTTGTCCAGCGCGCCCGGCAGGTTCTCCAGCAGACGGTCGAATCCCTGCTTGGTGGCGGCGATCGCCTTGCGCATCTCGCCCACCTCGTAGGCGTCCTTGACCATGCGGGCCTCGGAGGTGGCTTCCTTGAGCTTGTCGTCCGCGGCGGCGTTGGCGTCCGGATCGGGGAAGCCGTTGGCTTCGCGCATGCCCTCCACCATGGCGGTGACCTGCGGGTCGGTGTCGCGCACCACGCGCACGCGGACCGCGCTGGCCTCCGCGCCCACGTCCTTGCCGAGCGCGTCGGACAGCTGCGCGATGTCATGCGTCTCGAGGCCAGTCATGGCGGCCAGCTCCTTGAGGCCGGCGCGCGGGCCCACCCAGTACTCGCCGTAATGGGCGTTCATGAAGAAGTCGGCGGTGTGGTAGTCCGCGCGCGGGGCCACGAACAGCTCGGCCACGTGCGTGCGGCCGGCCTTGGCCTCGGGGGAGTCCGGGTCGACCGGGTTGAGCACCAGCACGGCGCCCGCCTCATAGTCCATGCCCAGACCCGTGTAGTACGCGAAGGCGGTGTCCGGACGGAACATGTAATCGCAGTCGTTGTTGCGGACCTTCGGCTGGCCGGCCGGGATCACGATGCGCTCGCCGGGGAACGCGGCACCCAGCGCGGCGATGCGCGCGGGAATGAACTTCGCGGACTCCAGACGCTCCACGTCCGGCTCGGAGGCGTCCCAGCCGGTCTTCATGAAGTCCTGGAACGCGGAACCGAGCGGGCGCAGCGAGCGGTTGTTCACCCGGTCCTTCATCGGCTGGTTGTCGCCCGGGGCGTTTCTGGCCTCCTCGGCTTCGTATTCCTTGTCCTTCTCGGTCACCACGTCACCCATAACACTCCTTTTGGATTCGCGAACGGTTGCCATTGCCAACGCCTATCCTAATGGCTCGGAGCGCATTTGGTTCGGGGTGCGTTGGCGTTGCGCGAAAGGCCGGCCGGCCCGCCGAGGCCTAGCGGTATGGTGGACCCCATGACTGATTCCGGGAACTTCGTGCACCTGCACAACCACACGCACTACTCGTTGCTCGACGGCGCCTCGAAGATCCCGAACCTCGCCAAGAAGGTGGCGGAACTGGGTATGCCGGCCGTGGGCATCACCGACCATGGCAACATGCACGGCGCGTACGAGATGTACACCAACTGCGTGGCCAACGGCGTCAAGCCGATCATCGGCATCGAGGCGTACGTGACCCCGGAGACCGCCCGCCAGGACAAGTCACGCGTGCACTGGGGCACCGAGGCCCAGCGGCGCGACGACGTCTCCGGCGGCGGCTACATCACCCACCTCACCCTGTGGGCGGAGAAC
The DNA here is from genome assembly GCF_056357235.1 of Bifidobacterium sp. LH_389. Classification (NCBI taxonomy): domain Bacteria; kingdom Bacillati; phylum Actinomycetota; class Actinomycetes; order Bifidobacteriales; family Bifidobacteriaceae; genus Bifidobacterium; species Bifidobacterium sp. LH_389. The sequence continues at coordinate 4,030 of NZ_JBKEVR010000020.1, read as the reverse complement.
GACAAGGGACTGGTCAACCTGCTCAAGGCCAGCTCCGTGGCCAACCTCGAAGGCCGCGTGATGCGCTACCCGCGTATGGACAAGGACGTGCTGTCCACGTACCACGAAGGTGTGATCTGCGGCTCCGGCTGCCCGTCCGGCATCATCCAGACCAGGCTCGCGCTGGGCCAGTTCGACGAGGCCCTGCGCGCCGCCGGCGAACTGCAGGACATCTTCGGCAGGGACAACTTCTTCATCGAGCTCATGGACCACAACCTTGAGATCGAGCGGCGCAATGTGCCCGGCCTGCTCGAGATCGCCAGGAAGCTCAACGCCCCGCTGCTCGCCACGAACGACTCCCACTACGTGGAGGCCGAGGACGCGGAGGCGCAGGACGCGATGCTGTGCATCAACTCCGGCGAACGGCTGGACAACCCCGACCGCTTCAAGTTCGACGGCACCGGCTACTACATCAAGACGGCCGAGGAGATGCGCGAACTGTTCCGTGAGTTTCCCGAGGCATGCGACAACACGATCGAGATCGCGGAACGCTGCAACGTGATGTTCGACGACCACGAGGACGGCGCGTTCATGCCGCAGTTCGCCTGCCCGGAAGGCTGGGACGAGACCTCGCTGTTCCTCAAGAAGGTGGAGGAGGGGCTGGAACGGCGTTACGACGGCAACCCGCCCGCCAAGGTGCTCAAGCAGGCCGACTACGAGTGCGGCGTGATCTGCCAGATGCAGTTCTGCGGCTACTTCCTCGTGGTGGCCGACTACATCCAGTGGGCCAAGGACCACGGGATCATGGTCGGCCCCGGACGCGGTTCGGCCGCAGGCTCCATGGTGGCGTACGCGATGGGCATCACCGAGCTCGATCCGCTGGAGCACGGCCTGATCTTCGAGCGGTTCCTCAATCCCGAGCGCGTCTCCCTGCCGGATATCGACGTGGACTTCGACCCGGAGGGCCGCCTCGACGTGATCGGCTACTGCGGCGAGAAGTACGGCACCGACAAGGTGGCCCAGTGCGTGATCTACGGCGTGATCAAGACCAAGCAGGCCCTCAAGGACTCGGCGCGCATCATGGGCTACGAGTTCTCCATGGGCGACCGCGTCACCAAGGCCCTGCCGCCGAGCAAGAACGGCAAGGATGCCTCTCTGGGCGAGATCTTCGACCCTACGTCCAAACGCTACGCCGAGGCTCGCGAGTTCCGCGAACTGTACGAGTCCGACCGGGACGCCCATCAGATCATCGACAAGGCGAAGACCATCGAGGGTCTGATCCGCCAGACCGGCGTGCACGCGTGTGCGACGATCATGGGTAGCGCACCCATCACAGACACCTCGCCCCTGCTGGAACGCACCGACGGCACGATCACCACCACGTTCGAATACCATACGTGCGAAACGCTGGGACTGGTCAAGATGGACTTCCTCGGGCTTTCCAACTTGACGGTCATCCACGACACGCTGGAGAACATCAAGCACAACGGCAAGGAGGCGATCGACTACACGAAGATCCCCCTGGACGACAAGGCCACCTACGAACTGCTCTCGCGCGGCGACACGCTGGGTGTGTTCCAGCTCGATTCCGATGGCATGCGCTCCCTGCTCAAGATGCTCAAGCCGGACAACTTCAACGACATCTCCGCACTGATCGCCCTGTACCGTCCGGGCCCGATGTCGATGGAATCGCACCTCAACTACGCCAAGCGCAAGAACGGGCAGCAGAAGATCGAGCCGATCCATCCCGAGCTCGACGAGCCGCTCAAGCAGGTGCTCGACGAGACGTACGGTCTGATCATCTATCAGGAGCAGGTGCAGTCCGCCGCGCGCATCCTGGCCGGCTACTCGCTGGGCAAGGCCGACGTGCTGCGCCGAGCCATGGGCAAGAAGAAGCCGGAGGTGCTGGCCAAGGAGAAGGTGCCGTTCTTCGCCGGCATGAAGGAGCACGGCTATTCCGAGGAGGCGGCCAACGCCATCTGGGAGATTCTGGTGCCGTTCTCCGGCTACGCGTTCAACAAGGCGCATTCGGCCGCATACGGGCTGATCTCCTACTGGACCGCGTACCTCAAGACCCACTACCCGGTGGAGTTCATGGCGGCCCTGCTGCAGGGCACCCGAGACAACAAGGACAAGACGGCCCTGTACCTGGGCGAGGCGCGGCGCATGGGCATCCAGGTGCTCTCGCCGGACGTCAACGAGTCGCGGTTCGAGTACGCGGCAGTCGGGGACGTGGTGCGCTTCGGTCTGGGGGCGATCCGCAACGTGGGCGAGAAGGCCGTGGCGGACATCATCGCCGAGCGCGAGGGGCCGCGCGGCAAGTACGTGAACTTCATGGACTTCATCCGCCGCGTGCCGATCACCGCGCTCAACCGCAGGCTCGTCGAATCGCTCATCAAGGCCGGCGCATTCGACTCGATCGACCCGAATCGCCGCGCCCTGTTCACCATCCACGAGGCGGCCATCGAATCCGTGGTGAGCATCAAGCGCAAGCAGGCGGAGGGCCAGTTCGACCTGTTTGCGGACGACGACGGCTCCACCGACGCCACGGCGATGGGCGACGTGGCGGTCAGCGTGCCGGACATCGAGGAGTGGGACAAGAAGACCAAGCTCAACTTCGAGCGCGAGATGTTGGGCCTGTACGTGTCCGACCATCCGCTCTCCGGCATGCAGTCGGTGCTGGCGAGCCTGCGCGAGATGTCCATCGCACACCTCATCGACCGGGCGCGGACCATGCCCGACGGCCAGCAGGTCACGCTCGCCGGGCTCATCACCAACGTGGAGCGGCGCGTATCCAAGAAGGGCAATCCGTGGGCCATCGTGACCATCGAGGACATGGAAAGCTCCATCCAGTGCATGTTCTTCGGCAAAGTGTACGAGGCGGCGGCCACGGAGATGGCTGTGGACACCGTGGTGCAGATCCGCGGGCAGGTGGAGCAGCGCGACGAAACCGTCTCCCTGCGGGCCACGGAGATGCAGGTGCCCACGCTCGAGGCGGCGGACGAACGCCCGCTCGTCATCACGCTGCCGCAGGTGGCGCTGGCCCGCGACAACATGACCCAGCTCGGGCAGGTGCTGCAAAACCATCCCGGCGTGTGCGAGGTCAAGCTGGCCGTCATGGACGATCGGGGAGGGGCGCAGGTGCTCACGTTCGGCGACCGGTTCCGCGTCAAGCGCGACACGTCCCTGTTCGCGGAGATCAAGATCATCTTCGGGCCGAGTTGTCTGCCCGCCGCATGAGCGTCGGGCAGGCTGTGTTCTGCGTCGTGCACGCCAGTGCGCGTGCACGGCTACGAACGTTCCGCTGGATCGTTCGTCTGCCCGCCGCGTGAGATGCCTTGTCATCGGCTCTGGCGCGAGCTGCATGCAGTGCGGTAGACTTCACTGTGACGAAGGAGGCTCGCATGACTGCCGTTGATTTCGACCCGATCGTTTTCGAGAAGGCGGAGCGCACCGCGGAACGTCATGGAACGACACTGGTCGATCTGCTGCGCGGACTGGTGAACGGATACGCCGCTGAAGCGGACATGTATGAGGAGGATTCGGCCGATTTGGCCGCACTCCGTGATGCCATGGCACACGACGACGGTACACGGTACACGGCGGATCAGGTAGATCGGATGCTCGATGGCGTGGAAGGTTGAATATTCCAAGGAAGCCGTGAGGCAGCTTCGGAAGATGAACCCGACCGACAGCAAACGCGTTCGCGACTGGATGCGCAGGAACATCGATGGTTGCGATGATCCGCGCATACATGGCAAGGGACTGACTGCGAACCGTTCGGGGGAGTGGCGTTACCGCGTCGGAGATTGGCGCGTGCTCGCATTTCTGAACGATGGCGTGGTCACCGTCGAGGTGTTCCGCGTTATGCACAGGCGGGAAGTGTACCGATCCTGAAGCATATCGGCCTTGGAACAAAGAGGGACAGGGGGGGTGTTCCTATGTTTTTGTCAACCTTGTGAGGGGTTGATGTGGTCGTGTCCGGGTTGGTTGTGATGGGCGTGCTTCGCTTTGGCCTTGGCGAGGTGCGGCCGTGGCCGGCGCTGGTGGT
>NZ_JBKEVR010000019.1:0-21339 GCF_056357235.1 Bifidobacterium sp. LH_389 | reverse complement strand
AGGAGATCAACGACACCCCGCTGAAAGTCCTGGGCTGGGAAACGCCCAACGAGGTTTGGTACCGCGAGCTCGGCAAGGTACTGTCAAGGACAAGCCACCCGAAGACGGGCGTTGCACTTACAAATTGAATCCGGGCCGCCGCCCCGCCCTACCTACGGTTGCGTAAGGTGACGAGCCGGGCGCGAACGACTACACTTTCCAGCAGTGTGAGTGTGCCGCAGCCGCGGCGCGCCGCAGTGCAGGGGCATACGTCCGTCCGACAGGCGTGAAGGAGATCGATCAGTCGTGTCAATTATGAATTCGCTCAGGGAACAGGCCGCCGAGCTCGCCCGCAGGGCGCTCAATCTGGAAGGCGACTTCGCCCACCCCGTGAGCGACGACTCCGGGGACCAGCCGGACTACGTTGCCGATGCGAACGCCCTGGAACGCGCGGAGGGCATCACGCTGCCCCACACCGACGAATGGGGCCCCGGCTACCCGACGAAGACGTTCATCGACCCCGTCACCAACCTGCTGACCACCGAAACCGCCGGCAACCCGCCGCTGGACGACCACACCACGATTTACAGCATCTACAAGGACCGCGCCGAACGCATGGGCGACGACCCGCTCTACACGTTCAAGGTGGGCGACGAGTGGGTTACCAAGACCGCCAACGAGTTCCTCGCCGAGGCGCGCCGCGTGGCCAAGGGTCTCCTGCACTACGGACTCAAGAAGGGCGACGGCGTGGCGTTCATGTGCCGCACCTCCTACGAATGGGACCTCACCGACTGCGCGGTCATGGCATGCGGCGGCGTGCTCGCCACGATCTACGACACCGACTCGGCCGAGCAGATCCGCAACATCGTGAACAACTCCGACGCCCGTCTGCTCATCGTGCAGGACACGGTCATGCGCGACAAGGCCAACGGGGCGATCGAGGCGTGCCCGTCGCTCGAACACGTCGTCTGCATCGAGACAGGCGGGCTCGAGGAGATCGCGGCATACGGTGACTCGGTGAGCGACGAGGAGCTCGACGCGCGCATCGACTCCCTGCGCAAGACCGACCTGTGCTCGATCATCTACACTTCCGGCTCCACCTCCGCCCCCAAGGGCGTGGAGATGACCCACGAGAACTACTGCACGGACGCGTTCAACCTGCGCGACTACATGCCGGACCTCCTCAAGGACAGGAAGGGGTCCATCCTCCTGTTCCTGCCGCAGGCCCACACGTTCGCCCGCGCCATCAACTACATCGTGGTGGCCACGAACATGCGCATCTACATCGCCACCGGCATCAAGACGCTGCTCGCGGACCTGCAGGTGGCCCGGCCGACCGTGATGATCGTCGTGCCCCGCGTGCTCGAGAAGGTGTACAACGCCGCCTCGCAGAAGGCCGGTCACGGTCCCAAGGGCGTGGCGTTCGCCGCCGCCGTCGTCGCCGCCCAGGACTACATGGCGGAGATCAGCGAGAAGGGCAAGGCCAGTGTGGTGGCCAAGGCCAAGCGCGCGGCCTTCGACCCGGTCGTCTACCAATCGCTGCGTCAGGCGCTCGGCGGACGCGCCAAGTGGATCGTCTGCGGCGGAGCCCCGCTCGATCCGGAGCTCATGGCCTTCTTCCGCGGCGCCAACATTCCGGTCTACGAGGGCTACGGACTGACGGAAACCACCGCCCCGTGCGCGTTCAACCCGGTGGGCGTACCCTACCATCAGGGTTCCGTGGGCATCGCCTTCCCCGGATTCAAGGTGCGCATCGGCGAGGACGGCGAGATTCAGGTGGGCGGCCCGATCGTCTTCCACCGCTACCACAAGAACGAGGAGGCCACCGAGACCGCGTTCACGCCGGACGGCTGGCACGCCACCGGCGATCTGGGCCGGCTCGACGAGGACGGCTTCCTGTACATCACCGGCCGCAAGAAGGACCTCATCATCACCGCCGGCGGCAAGAACGTGTCCCCCGGGCCCATCGAGGAGGTCATCCAGCGCTGCGAGATCGTCTCCCAGACGCTGGTGCTCGGCGACAAGCGCCCGTTCATTTCCGCGCTCATCACGCTGGACGAGGAGACGCTGCGTCCGTGGCTTGAGGCCAAGGGTCTCGACCGCAACATGCCCATGGCCGAGGCCGCGACGAATGCCGCCGTGCGCGCCGAGGTGCAGAAGTACGTGGACATGGCGAACGAGGGCGTGTCCCGCGCCGAATCCGTGCGCAAGTTCATCATTCTGCCCGAGGAGTTCACGCAGGAGAACGGTCTGATGACCGCCTCCCTGAAGGTGATCCGTCCCAAGGTGATCGCCCGCTACACGCAGCTGCTCAACACGCAGATGTACACCAAGCGCAAGTAAGGCGGCGGTAGCCTCCGCTTCCTGATTCTGGAATTGGCTGCGATTCGAGACACGAAACAGGTTGATTCTGTCTCAAATCGCAGCCAATTTTGCAACAGACCCTCCATATGGGTACTGTGAATATGGGTTCGAGGGATGCCCGCAAACGGAAGGCGGACTCTCCATGCCCGAAATTGAATCCATTGAGGCACTGTACCGTCAGTCGCGCCAGCAACGTCGCTGCATCACGCCGCCGGACGCCGCATCACGGCGGACTTTGGCCAGACGCGTACTTCAGGGCGTGGTCGTCCGCCCATTGAACGGATTGTATGCGGAGCGCGCGTACTGGCAGACGCTGACGCCCAACGATCAAGCATTGCACGTCATACGCGCACTGGCCGTACTGCATCCCGACTGGATCTTCGCCGGCCCTTCGGCTGCGTTGCTCCACGGGTTGGATTGCCCCTATGCACTCTCAGGAACGATATATCGCGCCGTTACACGCACGAGGCGTACCATTTGCCAGAACGGCATTGCATGCATTCCCCTGCACAATCACGATTGCTCTGCAGTGCAGCGGATCGATGGCATCCGGGTAACGTCCGTGGAGACCACCGTCTACGATTGCGCGTCCATGTTCCGAGCCTGTTTCGCCATGGAATTCGCGGATTCCGCACTGCGTCTGGGCAAAGCGGACATGGCGTCGATGCAGACGTACGCACAGGAACGCCGCCATGACCGAAATTGGCGGAAAGCCGCACAGCTCATCGCACTGGCGAACGGACTGAGCGAAAACGGCGGCGAATCGCGTTGCCGCGGCGCACTTCACGAATGCGGTGCCGCCATGCCGCAACTGCAGGTCAGCGTCCCCTGCCTGAACGACCCGAGGGCAACACATCGGATCGATATGGTCTGGCCCCGGCCCGACGGCAGCGCAGTGGGATGCGAATTCGATGGCACCGGCAAATACGTCGATCCAGCAATGACCGGCACTCGCGACATCCGTCAGGTGGTGAGCGAGGAGCGCGAACGTCAACGTTGTCTTGAACGCCGGGGAATCGACATCTTTCGACTCAATTACGGGCAGCTGGACGAGCTCGGGGAAATCCGCCGACTGCTGCACACGTATCGCGTGCCGACGGATGAGGGCATCATGCGCAATCTCGGTGCATGGTCGCTCTGAGAATTGGTGGCGGTTTGAGACCCAGCAGCGCGGATTTGTGTCTCAAACCGCCACCGCGTTCAACAACGGATGCTGGTTGAGACACGAAACAGGCTGTTTCTGTCTCAACCCGCAGCCAATTCCGGCAGGAACGGAGGCGAAAGGCTAGAAGCCGAGCCGCTCGAGCTGCTTGGGATCGGACTGCCACCCCTTGGCCACCTTGACGTGCAGGTCGAGCTTGGCCTTGCAGCCCACGATGCGGTTGACCGGCGTACGCAACCGCTTCTTGACGGCCACGAGGTTGGACGCCCCACGCCCGATGATGATGGGCTTCTGCGAGTCGCGCTCCACGTAGATGGACACGCTCACCAGCGCCTTGCCGTCGTACGCCGCGCCGGTTTCATTGTCCTGCGGGTAGTCGATGGAGTCCACCACCACGGCGAGCGAATGCGGCAGCTCGTCGTCCAGGGTTTCCAGGAAGGCCCCGCGGATGAGCTCGGCGATGGTGTCCGCCGGGCGTTCCTCGCTGACCTGATCGTCCGGGTACATCTGCGGGCCTTCGGGCGTGTGCTCGATGAGCACGTTGCGCACCTCGGCGAGGTTGTCGTCCTTGAGGGCGCTGACGGGCACGATGTCCGTGAAGTCGGCGAATTCGTTGACTTCGATGAGCTTGTTGACCAGCTCGTCGCGGCTCAGCGTATCGATCTTGGTGACGATGGCCACCAGCGGGATGCGCCACTTCCACGTGCCGTCCTCGTTCTTGGAAGCGAAGTCGGAGCGCAGACGGGACAGGATGCGCTTGTCGCCCGGGCCGATCTTCTGGTCGCCGGGCAGCAGGAAGGCCACCTCGTCCACTTCGGACAGGGATTCGTCCACCACGTCGTTGAGGCGCTGGCCGAGCAGGGTGCGCGGGCGGTGGATGCCCGGCGTGTCCACGAGCACGAGCTGGGCGTGGTCGGTGGTGAGGATGCCGCGGATGGCCTTGCGCGTGGTCTCGGGACGGGAGGAGGCGATGGCGATCTGCGTGCCGATGAGCGCGTTGATGAGCGTGGACTTGCCCACGTTAGGCCGTCCCACCACGGCCACGAAGCCGGAACGGTACGGAATGGGGGTCGGGTCAGCGCTCATGGTTCTCCTTCGCATGGTCGGTATTCGGCTCGGTGCCGCCGTCATCGTCGTGCCGGGCTTCGCGCCCGGTGCCGGAATCCTCATTCAACCCGGCGGGCTCGACGAGGATGGTGGATACCTTCTTGCGCCGGCCGGCCGAATCGACGGCGGTGAGCCTGAGCCCTCGGGTCACGGCGGAGGCACCGACGATCGGCACGCGGCCGAGCGCCTTGGTGAGCAGGCCGTAGACGGTGTCCACGTCGTCCTCGTCCATGTCGATCTCGAACATCTCCTCGAGGTCGGCGATGGGCGTGCGCGCGGGCAGCTTCCACTTGCGGTCGCCCACCTTGACGGGCTCGGCGTGCTGGGTGCGGTCGTGCTCGTCCTCGAGTTCGCCCACGATCTGCTCGATGGTGTCCTCGATGGTGACCAGACCCGCGATGCCGCCGTATTCGTCCACGACGATCGCCACGTGCTGACGCTGCTTCTGCATCTGGTGGAACAGGTCGTCCACCGGCTTGGATTCGGGCACGAGCAGGGGATCGCGCACGATGGAATCGACGGTGCGGGTGAGCGCGGACGGGTTGAACGCCGTGGCGCGCACCGCGTCCTTGAGGTAGGCGATGCCGATGAGGTCGTCCACGTCCTCGCCGATGACCGGCACGCGAGAGAATCCGGAGCGCGAGCACAGCTTGAGCATGGAGGCGAGCGTCTGGTCCTTCTCGATGCAGATCATGTCCGTGCGCGGCACCATGATCTCGCGGGTCAGCGTCTCCGACAGGGTGAGCACGTTGCGCAGCATCTCGGAGACCTCGGGATCCACCTCGCGGCTTTCCACGAGCCGGTCGATCGTCGCACGGCTCTGCTCGCGCTGGAGCTTCTCGAGCTCCTCGTCGTCGGAGAGCTCGGCCTCGCGCGCCGCGCGCTTGCTGGCGGCCTGGGATCCGATGCGGGCGAACGGGGTGAGCGCCACGGCGATGCCGACGATGCGGTGGTGGCGCAGCATGGCGTCCAGCGGCTTGAAGGATCCGCTCATGCGCGGGCGCAGCAGCACGGACACCACGCCCACGACGAGCGCGAACACGAAGCCGACGAGCACCTCGGCCCACAGCGGCGCCCCCAGCAGCGCGGCGATGCAGGAGACGAGCACGCCGTCCATCACGTTGCACACGATACGGAAGAACGCGCACGACCCGGCCGTGGCCAGCCGGTCCACGATGTAGCGCTGCACCCGGTGGATCGCCTCGATGCGCTTCATGCGGTTGAACTGCGAGAGCTCTGGATCGGTCTGCACCTCGAGCATGAGGTTGTTGAGGCTGGCCCGCGTCACGCGCGAGACGGCCCCCTCGGCCGATGCCATGGACAGGGACAGCCACACCAGCAGCGCGGCGACGACCGCCAGCGCGATGATCAGGGACAGGAACGATGGGTCTAGGTCTATCAAGAGGTTCGTCAACTCCCAGAGGTTGCGGGGATTTGGTCCGCGGGTTTCGGTGTTCGTATTCAGTTGTCGGCGGTGGTCATCAGGCCCGCTCGGTGTGCGGGCGCGCGGACGATCGTCCGTTGCCCTACAGGTTAGCGGCCGCTCTTGTCATATTGCGCCATGAGGTCCTCGCTGCCGGCGGGCAGCAGGGCCTGGGGCAGCGGGCCGGAGCGCAGGGCGAGGAAGGTGAGCAGGAGCTGGCGCTGCAGGCCGAACATCTGCCGTTCCTGCTCTTCGGTGACGTGGTCGTAGCCAAGCAGATGGAGGATGCCGTGGATGGTGAGCAGCAGCATTTCCTCCATGGCGGAGTGTCCGGCTGCCGCGGCCTGCTGGGCGGCCACGTACGGGCAGATGACGATGTCTCCGAGCACGCCTTCCATGACGGTCTTGCCGTCGCCGGGACGCAGCTCGTCCATCGGGAAGCTCATCACGTCGGTGGGTCCCTCCAGACTCATCCAGCGCATGTGCAGCTCGGCGATCGGTTCCGGATCGGTGAACATGATGGTCAGGTCCGACTGGGTGCTCACCCGCATCTGGTCCATGACCCATACGCCCAGATCGGAGAAGGTCTTGGGATCGATGCTCCAGACGGTCTCGTTGGTCACGTCAACGCTCATCGGCGTTCTTCCTCCCGTTCCTTGCGCTGGTTGCCGTTGTTGTCGCCGTCGTCACGCCGGGCCGCCTGCCGGGTCCGTCTGCCGCGGCTCGCTTCGCGGGTGTGGTCCCCGTCGATGGCCGCGTGCCGGTCGTACGCCTCCACGATCTGCCCGACGAGCTTGTGACGCACCACGTCCGAGGCGTCAAGATGCGCGAACGCAATGTCGTCGATGCCCCCGAGGATGCCCTCGATGGTGGCCAGACCGGACCGGGTGACGGTGAGGTCCACCTGGGAGACGTCGCCGGTGATGACCATCTTGGTGTTGAAGCCGAGACGGGTGAGGAACATCTTCATCTGCTGCTCGGTGGTGTTCTGCGCCTCGTCGAGAATCACGAACGCGTCGTTGAGCGTACGGCCGCGCATGTAGGCGAGTGGGGCGACCTCGATGGTGCCGTCGTCCATGTACCGGCGCAGCTGGTCGGCACCGAGCATGTCGGACAGGGCGTCGTAGAGCGGGCGCAGGTACGGGTCCACCTTCTCGTTGAGCGTACCGGGCAGGAAGCCCAGATTCTCGCCCGCCTCCACGGCCGGACGCGTGAGGATGATGCGCCGGATGCGCCGGTCCTGGAACGCGGCGACCGCCTTGGCCACGGCGAGGTACGTCTTGCCGGTGCCGGCGGGGCCGATCGCGAACGTGATGGTGTGGGATTCGACCGCGTTGAGGTAGGCGACCTGACCGGCGGTCTTGGCGCGCACGGGCACGCCGAGCGCGTAGGTGATCACGCCGGGCACGCGGGGCTTGCGACGGTCGTCGCCGTGCGGGGCGGATACGTCCGCGTCAGCCTGAGTGCGGGCGCCCGCATGGCGGTCACGGCCGGCCGGCGGCTCCCCCACGGTATGGAACCGCGGTCCGCGCGCCCGCCCGTCATGTCCGCCGCGCGCCGGGGCGTCGGGACGCATGTGCTGGTCGTTGCGCAAGGCGTTCCTGTCGAGCATGCGCCGGACCGTGTCGGCGTCCATGGGCGCGTCGTAGGCGGCGCCGATGATCGTCTCGATCACGTCCTCTGCCTGGGAGGCCTGCGCCTCAGTGGCCTTGGAATGGCTCATGATGGCGATGCGGTTGCCCCGCACGATGATGGTCAGGTCGGGGAATGCGCGCTCCACCTCGCGGATCACCTGATCCACCGGGCCGAGCACGGCCACCGGGTCGAGTTCCGGCGGCAGGGTGATGGTGCGTGTCGTCGTGGCCACGAATCGCCTTACTCGTCGAGCGTTTCGCCGGTGAGCACGTGGGCGTGCACGTGGAAGACGGTCTGGCCGGCGTCGAGGCCGGTGTTGAAGACCAGTCGGAACGAGCCGTTGTACTTGCTCTTCGCGATGGACTGGGCCACCTCGGCGATGTGCGCCAGCTCGGCCGGGTCCGCCTCGGCGAGTTCCGCCACGTTCGCGTAGTGCTGCTTGGGAACCACGAGCACGTGGACCTTCGCCTTGGGGTTGATGTCGTTGAACGCATAGGTGGTGTCGTCCTCGTACACCTTGGCGCTCGGGATCTCCCCTGCGATGATCTTGCAGAACAGGCAGTCGTTGGCTTCGCTCATGACGCTCCTTCGATGATGGACATGATTCTGTCGCTTCGCTTCCATGCTAGGCCGAGGGCTAGAAACGTCCCAGCGTGCGCGAGAGCAGGGACAGCGCCACCGGTCCGGCCGTGGCCGCCCTGAGGATGTTGCGCCCGAGCACGCACGTCAGGGCGCCGGCGGCCTTGAACGCGGCCACCTCGTCGTCGCCGATGCCGCCCTCCGGCCCGACGACCACATACACGTTGCGCGGCCGGCCGTCGGACAGGCACCGGTCCGTGAGGTCCCGCACGGCCCGTTCCACCCCGTCCCAGGTTTCGTTGGCGTCCTGATGGAGCACCACGACCACGTCCCCGTGCACGCACGCCCTGCGGCAGATCGCCACCACGCCCTTGCTGTTCACGCAGTCGGCCAGTTCGGGCCGCCATGCGCGCCGGGACTGCTCGGTGGCGGCGTCGATCACCGCACTCCATTTGCGGTCGGTGCGGCCGGCCTTCCACTTGACGATCGAACGGTCCGCCTGCCAGGGGATCACCTCGTCCGCGCCGATCTGCGTGGCGGCGTCGACGGCCTCCTCGTCGCGCCCCTGCTTGGCGAGCGCCTGCACCAGCGAGAGCCGGGTGACAGGTCGGGGCTCCCGGCCCACGGAGGTGACGTGCACCGCGCCGGCCTGGGCATCGTCCACCACCGCGCCGAGCCGGAGGCCTTGCCCGTCGGACAGCTGCAGCTCCTCCCCCACGCCGATGCGCATGGATTTCAGGGCGTGACGGCGCACGCCCTCGGGCAGGGTGATCGTCCAGCCGGTATGGAGTTCGTCGGCATTCACCGGCACGCCCTCGGCCGCCGGATCGAAGAGAAACAGGGGATTCGTCATGGTCCCAAGGCTACACGGCACCCGTTCCGTCCCAACGCGACACGCCGTAAATTGCACTCATGTGATTCCGTGCTAATCTTTCATTTCGTTGTCCAAACGACACCTGCCCGGGTGGCGGAATGGTAGACGCGCTAGCTTGAGGTGCTAGTGGTTATTTTTTAACGACCGTACGGGTTCAAGTCCCGTCTCGGGCACAGATAAGACCCTTGGTTTTCCAAGGGTCTTTTTGTTTTTCGGCACGCGCGGGTTGGCATCACGCAAGGAGGGCGGCATGCGCTTCATCACCATCGACTCGATCGACGACCCCCGCGTCGCCGCCTATACGAATCTCACCGAGATCCAGCTGCGCAACCGCCTCGAACCGGCCAAGGGCCTGTTCATCGCCGAATCCCCCAAGGTCATCGACCGCGCCCTCGCCGCCGGCAGAGAGCCGATCTCACTGCTCGTGGAGGAACCGTGGATCCACGGCATGGCCGGCGAATTCGCGTTCATCGACGAGCATTGGGGACCGGACGTGCCCGTGTACGTCGCCACTCCGGAGCAGCTCAAGGGGCTGACCGGCTACCGGCTGCACCGCGGCGCGCTGAGCGCCATGCGCCGCTGGCCGCTGCCGAGCGTGGAGGACGTGTGCGCCGGGGCCTCGCGCGTGGCCGTGATGGAGAACATCGTGGACCATACCAACGTGGGCGCGCTCATGCGCTCCGCTGCCGCGCTGGACGTGGACGCCGTGCTGGTGACGCCCTCCTGCGGCGACCCCCTCTACCGCCGTGCCGCCCGCGTCTCGATGGGCACGGTGTTCCAGGTGCCGTGGACGCGCATCGGCGACGACGTGCATGCCTGGCCGGTCGGCGGACTGGAGCGCCTGCGCACGCTCGGCTTCGTCACCGTGGCCATGGCCCTGACGGACGACTCGATCTCCATGGATGAGCTGGTGCGCCGTCTGAACAACGGGCAAACGGAAAGCGATCACATCGAAAAGCTTGCGTTAATTTTCGGAACCGAAGGCGACGGTTTATCCCGCCGTACCATAGCGAACGCGGATCTGACGGTCAAGATTCCCATGAGCCATGACGTGGACAGCCTGAACGTGGCCGCATCCAGCGCCGTGGCCTTCTGGGCGACACGCCGAAAAGCATAAGACACACGGTTTCGCTCCTCGGTCAATCATCCATGCAATGATGAATGAGACAGCACACCGATGCGATGATGCGCCGGCGTGTGACCGTGACCATATCGCGCAAGCGATGCACAACTGAATCAAAGGAAGGTGTCTGATGGCGAAGAATCCGAAAGTTCTGTCCATCGTTCTGGCCGGCGGCGAGGGGACGCGTCTGATGCCGCTGACCCGCGACCGCGCGAAGCCGGCCGTGCCGTTCGGCGGCGTATTCCGTCTGGTGGACTTTCCGCTGAGCAATCTGGTGAACTCGGGCTATCAGCACATCATCGTGCTGACGCAGTACAAGTCCCATTCGCTGGACCGTCACATCTCGCAGGTCTGGCGTTTCTCTCCGCTGCTGGGTAACTACGTCTCCCCCGTGCCGGCGCAGCAGCGCCTCGGCAAGCACTGGTACCTCGGCTCCGCGGACGCCATCTACCAGACCATCAACATCATCGAGGACGTCCAGCCGGACATCGTGGTGATCGTGGGCGCCGACCACGTCTACCGCATGGACTTCGAGCAGATGGTGCAGGCCCACATCGACTCCGGCGCCGAGTTCACCGTGGCCGGTATCCGCCAGCCCATCGAGGCGTCCAAGTCCTTCGGCGTGATCGAGGTCGATCCGGACCACCCGAACATGATCAAGGACTTCCACGAGAAGCCCGAGCACACCGTGGGCCTGCCGGATGACCCGAATTCCATCCTCGCCTCCATGGGCAACTACGTGGCCAACACGGACGCGCTGTTCGACGCCCTGGCCAAGGATGAGAAGGCGCAGGACACCAAGCACGACATGGGCGGCGACATCGCCCCGTACTTCGCGGCCCGCCACGAGGCCGGCGTGTACGACTTCACCACGAACGAAGTCCCGGGCGCCACGGCCACCGATCACGCCTACTGGCGCGACGTGGGTACCATCAAGCAGTTCTACGACGCGCACATGGACCTCATCGCCTACGTGCCGGAGTTCAACCTGTACAACTTCGACTGGCCGATCTACACCATGTCCGGCAACCTGCCGCCGGCCAAGTTCGTGCACGCCGGCCGCGACCGTCTGGGCCATGCCACCGACTCGATCGTCTCCCCGGGCGTGATCGTCTCCGGCGGCGAGGTGCACCACTCGGTGCTCTCCCCCAACGTGCGCATCCACTCGTGGTCGCAGATCGTGGATTCCGTGCTGTTCGACAACGTGACGATCAACCGTCGCGCCCGCGTGTACAAGGCGATTCTGGACAAGAACGTCGTGCTCACCGAGAACTCGACCGTCGGCATCGACACCGAGCATGACATCGAGCGCGGCTTCACGGTCACGCCGGAAGGCATCACCGTGGTGCCCAAGGGCACGATCGTCGAGGACTGACGGCACCCGTCCGCAACGAAACCGGACGCCCGGAAAACAGGAGGAGGGCCATCCCGCAGTGGGGTGGCCCTCCTCCTTGCTTTGCGATGCGTGCGATGCGAACGGCATCGCGGCGGTTCACTGCTGGTAGGGCATGGCGTCGAAGTTGAAGCCCAGCGCGGCGAGCTGCTCGCGGCCTTCCGGCGTGATCTTGGCCATGGTCCAGCGCGGCGTCCATGTCCAGTCGATGCGGAATTCCTCCACGAGGCCGGCCAGCACGCTGGCGCATTCGTCCTCGATGAGGTCGGTGAGCGGGCAGGCGGGCGTGGTCAGGGTCATGGTGATGATGGCGCGGCCGAGCTCGTCGATCTCGATGCCGTACACCAGACCGAGGTCGATCACGTCGATGCCGAGCTCCGGGTCGATGACCTGATGCAGGGCCTCCTTGACGTCCTGCGCGGTGGCGCGGCCGATGTCGTCCACGGCCTTGAGCGGGATGTCCGGGTCGGATTCGTCCTGCTGGCAGCCGCACTTGCCATGATCGCCGCCGCAGCCGCAGGCATGGTCGCCGGACTGCTCCGCCTTGGCCTCGGCCTGGGGCGCAGGGTGTCCGCCGGGGAAACCGGCCGCAAGGCTGGGGTTGGCCATCACTCGGCGGGACGCCTCCTCGTCCTTGAGGACGCCGTTGACCGCATCGAACACGGATGGGGTGGGTTCTGGTACCAGATTGTCGTTCATTGTTGCTCCAGTCGATTCAACGTCTCTATCAGATTACCTGCCGGGCGGGGCCTGCCGTGCGCACGGCAGGCGCATGCATCGGTCAGACCGTCGCCGTCTGGGAGGCAAGGGCCTTGGCGACCGAGTCACGCATGCCCTCCCAGCCAAGCAGCGCGCATTTAATGCGCATCGGGTACTTGGACACGCCCTGGAACACCACGGCATCGCCGAGCCGTTCCTCCTTGGCGTCGTCGTTCAGTCCCCTGCCGCGCGATTCCATGAGTTCGTGGAAGTCACGGAACAGGTCCATGGCCTCGTCCACGGTCTTGCCGTCCACCAGGTCAACCATCACGGACAGGCTGGCCTGGGAGATGGAGCAGCCGTGGCCGTCCCACACCAAGCGCTTGATGGTGCGGGGCTCGGAGTCGGAGACCTCCACGTGCACGGTCGCCTCATCGCCGCACGTGGGGTTGAACTGGTGGGATTCGCCCGGCGTGCAGTATTCGTGGCTGGCACGGATCACCGTGTCCGCCGCGGCGGAACCCTCGACGGCGGCGTCCGGCGCGAACCGTTCCCTGCCGTGCGGGTCGCGCGCCGCCTCCAGAATGACCTCCTGATACATCTGTTCGAGGTCGTCCCCGCTCATGCCGAAATCGCTCATGCTTTCCTTTCCTCGTCGATCATGCTCGTCCGTCAGGCCACGCCGAAAAACCTGCGAACGCCCTTGGCCGCCTCGATGAGCGCCTGCGCGTCCCCGACGGTGTTGTACACGCCGGTGGAGGCGCGGTTGGAGGCGTACAGGCCGAAGTGGCGGTGCACCGGCTGCGCGCAGTGGTGGCCCACGCGGATGGCGATGCCCTGAGCGTCGATGTACTGGCCCACGTCGTGCGGGTGCACGCCGGCCACGTCGAAGGCGACGGTGCCGATGCGGTCCACGTTCTCACGGGGGCCGAGGATGCGGAAGCCGTCCAGATCTCCCAGCTTGAGCAACTCCGCGGCGATCGTGCGCTCATGCGCCTCGACGTTCTCCATGCCGATGCCCATGAGCCAGTCGGCGGCCACGCCCGCTGCCACCACCTGCGCGACCGGCTGCGTGCCGGCCTCGAAGCGTGCCGGCGGAGCCATGTACTGCGCGGGCTGGTCCATCCACGCGAGCTCGACCATGGAGCCGCCGAAGCTCGCCGGCGGCAGGGCTTCGAGCATCTCGCGCCTGCCGTACAGGAAGCCCACGCCGGTGGGACCGTACATCTTATGCGCGCTCCATGCGGCGAAGTCCACGTCGAGGGCGTGGAAGTCGATCTTCAGGTGCGGCACGGACTGGCATGCATCGAGTACGAACACGGCCCCCACCTCGTGGGCGCGGCGGATGATGGGGGCGATGTCGGTGATCGCGCCGGTCACGTTGGCCACGTGGGTGACGGCCACCACCTTGGTGCGTTCGGTGATGACCTCGTCGGCCGTATCGGTGCGGATGCGGCCGTCCTCCGTCAGGTCGAACCACTTGAGCGTGGCGCCGGTGCGGTATGCGAGCTCCTGGAACGGCAGGAGCACGGAATGGTGCTCGGCCTTGGAGACGACGATCTCGTCGCCGGGCTTCAGGGCGAAGCGCTTGGCGGCCTGTCCTCCACGGCCCAGCGAAGCGTTGCCGAACGCGGTGGCCAGCAGGTTGAGGCCCGCGGTGGCGCCTCCCGTGACGACGATCTCCTCCTCGCCTTCCTCCGCGTTCGCACCGACGAGACGGGCTACCTTGGCACGCGCCTGCTCGAACGCCTCGGTGCTGCGCGCGGCGAGCTCGTGGGCGCCGCGGTGCACACCGGCGTTGATGGTGCGGTAGAAGTCCGCCTCCGCGTCGATCACGCACTGCGGCTTCTGCGAGGTGGCCGCCGAATCCAGATACACCAGCGGGTGACCATGAACCTGCTGATCCAGAATCGGGAACTGCGCCCGAATCTCATCGAAATTCACCATATCAATCCCCTTTGCGCTTCATCCGACATTTCGTAGTCGCCGCTTGCGAATCGTCTGTCCTTGGAGCCGTTACGCCAGCGCCGACTCCGAATCGGAACCTTCCGGCAGGTACTGGTCGTAGCCGTGCTCCTCCAGCTCGTCCGCCAGCTCCGGGCCGCCGGTCTTGACGAAGTGGCCGTCGGCGAACACGTGGACGATGTCCGGCTTGATGTACTTGAGGATGCGCGTGTAGTGCGTGACCATGAGGATGCCGAAGTCGTTGGCCTCCTTGGCGCGGTTGACGCCTTCGGACACGATGCGCAGGGCGTCCACGTCAAGGCCGGAGTCGGTCTCGTCGAGGATGGCGAACTTGGGCTTGAGCAGTTCGAGCTGCAGCACCTCGGCGCGCTTCTTCTCGCCGCCGGAGAAGCCTTCGTTCACGGAACGGGTGGCGAACTTCGGGTCCATCTTGAGGCGCTTCATCGCCTCGGTGAGCTCCTTGGTCCACGTGCGGATGGACGGGGCCTTGCCGTCCACCTCGGTCTTGGCGGTGCGCAGGAAGTTCGTCATGGACACGCCCGGCACCTCCACCGGGTACTGCATGGCGAGGAACAGGCCTTCCTTGGCGCGCTCGTCGGGCGTCTGGTTGAGGATGTTCACGCCGTCGAGCAGCACTTCGCCGCCGTCGACGATGTACTTGGGGTGGCCGGCCAGCGTGTAGGCGAGCGTGGACTTGCCGGATCCGTTGGGGCCCATGATGGCGTGCGTTTCGCCGGAATGGACCGTCAGGTTCACGCCCTTGAGGATCTCCTTGATGCCCTCCTTGGTTTCGACGTGGGCGCGGAGGTCCTTGATTTCGAGTGTTGCCATTGTGGAATGCTCCTTTTACTTGTCTTCGAGGACCTGCGCCATGGCGTCGCTTTCGCCACGGGCCAGTCGGCGGTCGATCACGGTCATGAGATGCTCGGAGATGGCGGGGATGCCGATCTCCTCGACGAGTTCACCGAAGAAGCCGCGCACCACGAGCTTGCGGGCCTCGGCCTCCGGAATGCCACGGGATTCGAGGTAGAACAGCTCCTCGTCGTCGAAGCGGCCCACGGAGGAGGCATGGCCGGCGCCGATGATGTTGCCGTTCTCGATCTCGAGGTTCGGCTCGGAGTCAGCGATGGCGCCCGGGGTGAGCACCAGATTGCGGTTGAGTTCGTACGAGTCGGTGCCGGGAGCGGTCGGCTCGATCAGCGCGTTGCCCACCCACGTGGAGTGGGCGCCCTTGCCGTCGAGCGCACCCTTGTAGACCACGCGGGACTTGCAGTCGGGATGGTTGTGGACGACCATCGTGCGGTGCTCGATGTGCTCGCCCGGGTCCACGAAGTAGATGCCGAGCATGTTGAGCTCGCCCTGTTCGCCGCCGAAGTCCTGATCCATGCGGATGCGCACCACGTCGCCGCCGAGCGTGACGACGGAATGGCGCAGCGAAGCGCCTTCGCCCACGTGGATGCGATGGTTGCCCACGTGCTTGGCGTCCTTGTTCCACTCCTGGATGGACGTGACGGACACGTGGCTGTCACGTCCGGTGACGATCTCCACGCCCTCGGCCAGACGCGCGGTGCCGTCGTGCTCGATGACCACGTCCGCATGCGTCTTGTCCGCGGCGGAGATCACCAGATGCAACGCGTCCAGATCCGCTCCGGCCCCGTGCACCTTGACGAGCACGGGCGCGGCGATCTCCCCGGACAGTTCGACGACGGTGGCCTGGGCTCCGGAGTTCCATTCGACGGCGGAGACGCGGTCGTTCGGCTTGGAGACGGTGCCGGAGGGAGCCTCGCCCATGTCGACGCGGCGCACGGTGACGCCTTCGGCCGGGGCGGAGCCGTCGATCATGGTGACGGAGACCTCGGTCTCGCCGCTCGGGGCGAACACGTCGAAGAATTCATCGATGCGATCCAGCGGCGTGTAGCGCCACTCGTCCTGGGTCTTCGCCGGCACGGGGAACGCGGCCACGTCGAAGGAGCGCGGCGCACGGTCGGCGCTCGACGGCATGGCCGCCGGCACCGCGTACGGATCGTTCGGATCCGCCACCGGAATGTTGATTTCCTTGTTGTCCGCCATGGATCAGCCCACCGATCCTTCCATCTGCAGTTCGACCAAACGGTTCAATTCGAGCGCGTACTCCATCGGCAGCTCGCGCGAGATCGGCTCGACGAAGCCGCGCACGATCATGCCCATGGCCTCCTCCTCGGTGAGCCCTCGGCTCATGAGGTAGAACAGCTGATCCTCGGAGACCTTGGACACCGTGGCCTCGTGGGCCATGGAGACGTCGTCCTCGCGCACGTCCACGTGCGGGTACGTATCGGAACGGGAGAAATCGTCCACGAGCAGCGCGTCGCACACCGTGGAGTTGGACGAGCCGTACGCGCCCTTGACGATCTTCACGAGACCGCGGTATGCGGAACGGCCGCCGCCGCGGGAGATCGACTTGGCGACGATCGTGGAGCTGGTGTGCGGGGCGAGGTGGATCATCTTCGCGCCCGTGTCCTGGTACTGCCCCTTGCCGGCGAAGCCGAGGGACATGGTGCTGGCTTTCGCGTACGGCTCGGCGAGGATGCAGGCCGGGTACTTCATGGTGGCCTTGGAGCCGATGTTGCCGTCGACCCACTCCATGGTGCCGCCCTCGCGCACATAGGCGCGCTGGGTGACGAGGTTGTACACGTTGTTCGACCAGTTCTGCACGGTGGTGTAGCGCACGCGGGCGTGCTTGCCCACGATGATCTCCACGATGGCCGCGTGCAACGAGTCGGTGGAGTAGATCGGGGCGGTGCAGCCCTCCACGTAGTGCACGTAGGAGCCTTCGTCCGCGATGATCAGCGTGCGTTCGAACTGGCCCATGTTCGGCGTGTTGATGCGGAAGTACGCCTGCAGCGGGATGTCCACGTGCACGCCCTTCGGCACGTAGACGAACGAGCCGCCGGACCATGCCGCGGTGTTGAGGGCGCCGAACTTGTTGTCCTCCGGAGAGACGACGGTGCCGAAGTACTTGCGCACCAGATCCGGGTATTCGCGCACGGCC
This sequence comes from Bifidobacterium sp. LH_389, assembly GCF_056357235.1. Taxonomy (NCBI): domain Bacteria; kingdom Bacillati; phylum Actinomycetota; class Actinomycetes; order Bifidobacteriales; family Bifidobacteriaceae; genus Bifidobacterium; species Bifidobacterium sp. LH_389. The sequence goes on along the minus strand of NZ_JBKEVR010000019.1, from coordinate 4,008 downwards.
GTGTCCGTGTCCACGAAGATCACGCCCTGCTTGGCCAGATCGTCCTGAATGGAGTTGTAGATCACCTCGGACTCGTACTGCGCGGCCACGCCGGAGACGAGGCGCTTCTTCTCCGCCTCGGGGATGCCGAGCCTGTCGTACGTCTTTCGGATGTCGTCGGGCAGGTCCTCCCAGTTCTTGGCCTGCTTGTCCACGGGCTTCACGTAGTACTTGAAGTCGTCGGCGTTGAAGCCGGACAGATCCACGCCCCACGAGGGCATGGGCTTGTCGAGGAAGGCCCGGTAGCCACGCAGGCGCATGTCGAGCATCCACTGCGGTTCGTGCTTGTCGGCGCTGATGGCGCGCACGACGTTCTCGTCGATGCCCTTCTTGGCGGCCTCACCGGCGGCATCGGAATCGTGCCAGCCGTAGTTGTAGTCGCCGAACTGCTGGATGATCTCGTCATCCTTCTTGATCTTTTCCTCGTTGACGCGGGAACGGTCGGCCACGTACTGGCTCATCTCCACGTCCGACGCGGCGTTTGGCGTTGTTTCGTCACTCACCTGCGTTTTGCCTCCAGTTTCTTTTCACGGTCCTACGCAAACCTAACAGAACGCCTCGCCCGGCGCCACCGATCACGCCGCATATTGCCGAGGGCAAACCGTCGCGCGGTCGCATTGTGACGAACATAACAGAGCTCCCTCCCACGTTGCGGTCGCATTCGGGGAGGGAGCGGATGACCCGGGGCGTTCGCCCGGGGTGCGTTGCCGGGCGTATCCGGCGACGGATCAGCGGGCGGACTGATGGTCCAGTGCCGCCTTGACCAGACCGGCGAACAGCGGATGCGGCTTGGTCGGACGGGACTTGAACTCCGGGTGCGCCTGAGTGCCCACGTAGAACGGGTGCACGTCCTGCGGCAGCTCGACGAACTCGGTGAGCTCGCCGTCCGGGCTCTGGCCGGAGATCTTCAGGCCCGCCTCACGCAGGCGGTCCTTGTACGCCACGTTGACCTCGTAGCGGTGGCGGTGACGCTCGGTGACGTGCGTGGTGCCGTACAGGTCCGCCACGAGCGAGCCCTCCTCGAGCTCGGCCGGGTAGGAGCCCAGACGCATGGTATGGCCCATGTCGCCCTTGCCGGCCACGATCTCCTTCTGCTCCTCCATGGTGGCGATGACCGGGTTGGCGCAGTCCGGCTCGAACTCGGAGGAGTTCGCATCCTCGAGCTCCAGCACGTGGCGCGCATACTCGATGACCATGCACTGCAGGCCCAGGCACAGGCCGAGCGCGGGCAGACCGTGCTCGCGGGCGTACTTCAGGGCGCCGATCTTGCCGTCCACGCCACGGATGCCGAAGCCGCCGGGGACCACGATGCCGTCGATCCGGTCGAGCGCCGCGGCGGCACCCTCCTCGGTCTCGCACGTATCCGCCTTGACCCACTTGACGTTAACCTTCGCCCAGTTGGCGAAGCCGCCGGCCTTGATGGCCTCGGTGACGGACAGGTAGGCGTCCGGCAGGTCGATGTACTTGCCCACGATCGCCACGTTCACCTCGTGCTTGGGGTGGTGGACGCGTTCGAGCAGATCGGCCCACTCGTCCCAATCCACGTCGTGGAAGGGCAGGCCGAGCTCGCGCACCACGTACGCGTCGAGGCCCTCGTTGAACAGGATGCGCGGCACGTCGTAGATGCTCGGGGCGTCCACGCAGTTGACCACGCCCTCCTCGTCCACATCGCACATCAGGGAGATCTTGTCCTTGATGGCCTTGTTGAGCGGGCGGTCGGAACGCAGCACCAGGGCGTCCGGCGTGATGCCGAGCTGGCGCAGCATCATGACCGAGTGCTGGGTGGGCTTGGTCTTCAGCTCATGCGCGGCGGAGATGTACGGCACGAGGGAGACATGCACGAACATGCAGTTCTCGCTGCCCAGATCGCGGCGCACCTCGCGGGCGGCCTCGAGGAACGGCTGGGATTCGATGTCGCCGACCGTGCCGCCGATCTCGGTGATGATCACGTCCACGTCGTCGCCGGCCTGGGCACGCATACGGGACTTGATCTCGTTGGTAATGTGCGGGATCACCTGCACGCACTGGCCGAGGTACTCGCCGGCGCGCTCCTTGCGCAGCACGGACTGGTAGATCTGACCGGTGGTGACGTTGGCCTTCTGGGAAAGGAAGACGTCGAGGAAGCGCTCGTAGTGGCCGATGTCCAGATCGGTCTCGGCGCCGTCCTCGGTCACGTAGACCTCGCCGTGCTGGAAGGGGTTCATAGTGCCCGGATCGACGTTGATGTAGGGATCGAGCTTCTGCTGCAGGACGCGAATGCCGCGGCTGCGCAGGAGTCGGCCGAGGGAGGATGCGGTCAGTCCCTTGCCCAGGGACGACACCACGCCGCCGGTGACGAAAATGTGCTTGGTGACGTGTTCTTGCGAATTTCCATGTTGTCTTGCCATGGAACTTCAGCCTATCATCCGCGCATGACCCGGCGTGTTTCCGCAGGGGCCCGTCCGTCGATGCCCCGATCTCCATCCACGTTCGTGCACGGCGCCGCGGCGCATCCACCGCCGACCGTCGAGACACGCCCGGGATGCGCCCAGCGGGGGGGCACGTCCGTGCACAGGGCCCCGTCCGGCTGGCGTTCCGTGCCCGTTCCCGCCTACCTTGTTGCCATGCGCACTCATCCGCGAATCGAACGGCTGCTGGACGACGCCCAGTCCGCACGGCGCTGCGCGGTCGGCCCCACGCCGGCCGATCGTCAGGGCCTTGCACTGCGCGCCCGGAAAGGCCTGCTCGTCATGCCCTATCCCGGCGTCTACGCACGCAGGGAGTATTGGGATGCGATCGATCCGCTCGAGCAAACGCGGCACGTGGCCCGTGCCCTGGCGCTGCTCCATCCTCGTTGGACCTTCGCCGGACTGACCGCCGCCACCGTTCTGGGCTACGACCATTCCTACGCCCTCCACGACGGCACCATCGACATCGCCAGCGGCAGACCAGGGCAGCCCGGCGACTGCGCGCGTCTCAACCGCCTGTACATGCGGGACGTTCCCACGGTGACGTCGGACGGACTGCGGGTGACCGAACCGGTCCGTACGCTGATCGACTGCGCGCTCGGCCACTCCTTCGTGCAGGCGCTCCCGATCTTCGACGCCGCGGCACGGGGAGGCGTCGACGTCTCCCGGACGCTCAGCCGTTGCACTGAGCTGAAGCTCGATACCGGAGGCGTCCGCCCCCTGTGCAGCTACACCAATCCGCTCAGCGAGAACGGCGGCGAATCGACCGTCCGGGCACTCATCATCGTCAACGGGTTTCTCGTGCCGCAGGTGCAGCGTCCGTTCCGCAACCCGGACAATCCGAATGCCCCGTACCGTGCCGACCTTGCGTGGGAACTGTCCGGGGGAAGGCTGATCGTCATGGAATACGACGGCATGGAGAAGTACGTCATGCAGCGGGGTGCGGGGCGGCGTACCATTCAGGCCGCCGTGCATGCCGAGCGCCGGCGAGAGGACCATCTTCGCGCGCAGGGCGTCACGGCAATCGTGCGATGCGAGTACGAGGACGTGCTGCATCCCGAGCGGCTAGTGGCCAAGCTCATCGAGGTGGGCATACCGCGCAACGCCTGACCGGACGCGTGACGGAATGCTCGCGATGCCCGTCTTGCCGCAGCCGCTTCGCACCTCCCGTCTCGCCGAGGTTTGGCCCCCTGAACCGTCCTTCCCGTGAGCCGATCCCCGGTTCCATCTTCCCGGGTTTTCCTCTCCGGTGTCTGGTTTCCGGGTTTGCCTCCCCGAGTTCGCCTCCCCCGGGGCTGTCCTTCTGCGAGCCGATCCCCGGTTCCATCTTCCCCGGGTTCCATCTCCCGCGCCAATTGTAGATCATTGTTGTAACACCGTTACAAATCCCGGATTCAATTTGTAAGTGCAACGCCCGTCTTCGGGTGGCTTGTCCTTGACAGTACCTTGCCGAGCTCGCGGTACCAAACCTCGTTGGGCGTTTCCCAGCCCAGGACTTTCAGCGGGGTGTCGTTGATCTCCT
>NZ_JBKEVR010000018.1:0-22413 GCF_056357235.1 Bifidobacterium sp. LH_389 | reverse complement strand
GGCAGCGCGGCACGAACGAGAACCGCAACGGCAGGATCCGCCGCTACCTGCCCAAGGGGACCGGCTTCGACGGCCTTTCGGACGAGGACCTGCAGGCCATCGTCCAGGAGATCAACGACACCCCGCTGAAAGTCCTGGGCTGGGAAACGCCCAACGAGGTTTGGTACCGCGAGCTCGGCAAGGTACTGTCAAGGACAAGCCACCCGAAGACGGGCGTTGCACTTACAAATTGAATCCGGGTTACGTCGGCGCAGTCGTCAGAGGCGTTCAGGGACTGACTGCCTCATATATAAGGTATAGGGGATACGAGTATTCCCTAGACAGTAAGCATCTGCCTGGAATCGTCGTTCCAAAAACCGATAACGGCCGTTATGTCAGTTTTGTTGCACCGGTCCTCCTGCTGTCTTGGTGAGGTGTGACGGCATGAGGATCGCGTTCATCGGACACAAGAGGATCCCCTCGCGCGAGGGCGGGGTCGAGATCGTGGTGGAGGAGCTCGCCACCCGCATGGCCGCGGCGGGCAATCAGGTCGTCGCCTACAATCGCATGGGCCACAACGTGGCGGGCGCGGAGTTTGACAACGAGGCGAACACCTCAGACACCCCTTATATATATAAGGGCGTCCGTGTGGTGCCCGTCCGCACGATCGACGCGAAGGGCTTGGCGGCGCTCTCCTCCTCGTTCTTCGCCACGCTGAAGGCGATCAAGGCCAAGACGGACGTGATCCACTACCATGCGGAGGGGCCGTGCGTGCCGTTGCGTCTGGCGCGCTGGTTCGGTATCCGTACGGTGGTGACGATCCACGGTCTTGACTGGCAGCGTGCGAAGTGGGGCCGTTTTGCGTCGGCGTATCTGAAGTTCGGCGAGCGGACGGCGGCAAAGTGCGCGGACGAAGTGATCGTACTCAGCCGCAACGTGCAACGGTATTTCAAGGAGACGTACAACCGCGAGACGCGTTTAATCCCCAACGGCATCGAACGGGCCAAGGCGACCCCGGCCATGGAGATCACCCGGAAGTGGGGGCTGCGCAAGAACGGGTACGTGCTGTTTCTAGGACGGATTGTGCCGGAAAAGGGCGTGAAGTATCTGGTTGACGTGTTCCACGGGATTGATACGGATTTGAAGCTGGTGATCGCCGGCGGTTCGTCGGATTCGTCGGACTATTACCGCGCCGTTGCAGATGCTGCTGCGTTGGATGATCGCGTGGTCATGACCGGTTTCGTGGAGGGGGAAACGCTCGCGGAACTGTATTCGAACGCGTACGTGTACGTGCTGCCGAGCGATCTTGAAGGCATGCCGATGAGCCTGCTGGAGGCCATGAGCTACGGCAACTGTTGTCTCACCTCAGACATTCCCGAATGCGCGGAGGTGATCGGCGATCACGGCGTTACGTTTCGTAAAAGCGATCTGGACGATCTGAAGGCCAAGCTGGAAGATCTGATTGAGGACCCATCCCGTGTGGAGGAATTGCAGGCCGGTGCCGCCGGCTATATCACGGGCAAGTACAACTGGGACGACGTGGTGCGGCGAACGCTGGAACTGTATCGCAGCAAGGAAGAGAACTAATCATGATTCAAACTCCTTTAATCAGCATTATTGTTCCCGTATATAATGTCGAACCTTTTCTCGCAAAATGTTTGGATAGTATTCTCGCACAGACATATAAGAACTTGGAAATTATAGCCGTCGATGATGGTTCAACAGACCAATCGGGTTCCATATGCGACTTGTATGCGGAGAAATATGAACGAATCAGGGTAATCCATAAGGAGAACGGCGGCTTAGCTTCGGCTCGAAATGCGGGTATCGATGTTGCACGAGGCGCATGGCTTGGGTTTGTAGACAGTGATGACTACATAGAACCAGAAATGTATGAAAAACTACTCAACGCAGCTGTGAGTAATGGTTGTAGTCTATCTGTATGTGGAATAAATTACGTTTTTGACGATGGAAAGATCGTTCCAAAGGCAAATATCGAGCCTGACCAAGTATTCGATTTTTCCCATGCAATCACGGAAATGAATACATATCGTCTTTTTGATATGGGAGCTTGGAGCAAACTTTATAAAGCTAAATTGTTCGATGGTATACGCTTTCCTGAAGGCAAGTTAAGTGAAGATTTCTTTATTATGTATAAGCTCTTCGACCGTGCGCAAAACATAGCATTTGTGTCAGATGCTTGTTATAACTACTATCAGCGAAAGAATAGTATTACAAAGAGTAAGCATATAAATAATGATTTCCTAGAAGCAGCGTATGAACAGATGCTCTATCTCGATAAGAATCATCCATCTCTTGCCGTAGTCGCACATGCTGCATATGCATCAGCAGCACTAACAGTATATGATTTTTATATAAAAAATGGAGTGTTGTGTCCGAAAACAGAAATTAGGAAATTTAAAAAAATAATTAAAGACAATTTGGAATATATTAAAAATAATACAAGCTTTTCAAGTACGAAAAAGATTCAATTTACTATTTTCTTGACTTCAACCTGCATGTATAACATCTTCTTTAAAATTTATCGATCCATTAAAAGAATTTAAGGCATAAAGAAACACATGATTAAATATAGAAAAGGGATAACTCTTGGATTATCGATAACATTTTTGATGTTATTGATTCGATTTCAAAGCTATCTGGAGAACCCGTTTATATCCGATAATATATTTGTAATATTATATATTGTAGGAATGTTTTCATACTTTCTTTATAAAGAAATAAAGCGTGGCTTTTCGAGAATAAACATAGTTTTTTACATTTTTCTCCTTTTCTTAAGCTATATATTTATATTTGGATATATATTTCCCAATAATAGATATCAATCATTTATAAATGATAATGTAAGGCAATATTGCACATGGTTATTGTTGTTGTTCTTGATAGTATATTATGTGATAATTAATAAATGCATGTTTGATATAATCAAAGTATCATATCTAGCAGTATCTCTTCTTGCTTTAATATTATATATATTAAATTTTGATCACTTTAGTATATTTTCACATTTGTCTTCAATTTTTATTTCGGATCCATCGTCACGGTATAGGGTTGCTTTTGGTTTTTCACATCCAAATAATTGTGCCGATTTCTGTTTGCTAGGTATTGCTTTATCCTGTTTATTAAGATCCGCAAATCAGCATTTAAATTTGTTCTGGACTTTTAGTGATGCAATTAAAATACTGATGCTTTTATCCACTAGCTCTCGGGGAAATATAATTGGTTTATTAATTTTAGGAGCAGGATACCTCTATATATCATTAGATCAAATATTCACATCAGTAAAGCAGGGTGATTTACATAATATTAAACGCTTTTTTATAATTTGCTCGATAGTAATATTTTCCATATATATATATTATTCGAGAGCCATAAATTTCTCGCAGGCTTTTGTCGATTCAAATCGAAGTTATAATTTTACGATTAATTTACCTAAACTCATTTCATCTGGACGTATCTGGACGGGAATAGGTTTTATTGCAAGTTCAGTTTTTGGTTCAGATAAGTTACAAGGTGGGTTTACATTCATAGATAATTATTATCTTTATGTTTTTGTGTCAACGGGGATTATTGGATCAGTAATAATGATAATTGTATTTGTAATCTCCATAATTCAATTGATGAACTATAAATATAAAGATACAAAGTTTTATCAAGTTTTTATATTAGTCCAGATTATGCAATTATTTATTGCTCTTTTTGAATCACAGATTTTTACGCATACATTCCCTAGTAGTTTGGTGTACAGCATTATACTATTCTCATTTATCGGCTTAAATAACGAACCTCCTATTAATAAATAGTGGAGAGACCCAATGGGAAAACATTCAAAAAATGGGTTTGCAACTCATTCAGTGAAGTTCAATGCGGTAATGAATATTCTGCTTACAGCATCAAATATGTTGGTAAATGTTATCACAATACCTTATGTTACAAGAACATTATCAGTAGAAGGATATGGAGATGTAAATTTCGCGTACAGCGTCTCAACTTGGTTATCGGCATTTTGTCTTGTTGGAATCCCCTTATATGGAGTTAGGGAATGCGCACGAGTTCGTGATAACAAAAATAGGCTGATAAAAACTGTATGTGAACTATTAGGTATCATTACTATATTTACAGTATGTGTTCTGAGTTTATTTGCTATCGCAATCTTTGTTTTACCACAATTTAAAAGACTTGCTCCCTTGATGTGGATATTCTTTATAAGTACATTACTGCTATCGTATGGTGTAGAATGGTATTTTCAGGCAGTCGAAGATTATCAATACATTACTATTAGAAGCGTTATTTTCAAGCTCATTTCTCTTGTGGCGACACTTCTCTTTGTCAGAAAAACAGATGATTGGTATATATATGGTATTATATTAGCATTAGTAATGGTAGGTAATAACCTGTTAAATTTGATCAGACTTTTTCAAGTGATACCTTTAAAGAAGAATATTTATAAGCTGAATTTCAGGAAGCATTTAAAACCGTTATTTTCCTTTGCGGTTTTGTCGATTGCTACATCATTCTATAATGCATTTGATACAGTGCTATTAGGAATATTAACAACAAATCGGGAAGTTGCTTTTTATCAACTTGCATCAAAACTTCGTAGTGTTCTAGGCACAGTTATTAATGCAATTATTGGTGTGCTAATTCCAAGATTATCATATTATGCAAAAAATAATATTTCAAATTATTCTAGCTTACTCAAGAAATCAATCATCATAATTTTAAATTTATGTTGCGGTGCCTCATTATATCTAGCAGTTTATGCAAAACCAGCTGTTATCGTTATTTCTTCAGATAAGTATATAGAAGCAACCTTATCAATCAGAATTATTAGTATTGCATTCCTGTTTTCTTGTCTCAGCTATTTTATTGGACTTTGTATCCTAACAGTTTTTGATCGTGAAAAAAAACTGGCACAAGCAAATCTAATTGGAGTGCCAATAAGTATATGTCTTAATGTATTGCTTGATCCCGCCCTCGGAGCTACAGGAGCAGCTATATCTATACTTATAGCTGAATTCTTTATTCTAGTTTTGCAAATACACAGTGCAAAAGATATTATTCTGTCTGTATATAGTTTAAGGCTATTAACAAAAGACTTGATTTGTCATATAATTGCTTTTATTATTTCTGTTTTCTCTTTTTGTTTATTCAATGATATTTTTATAGAAAATGATACTTCAGCATTACAGTCATTTTTAATATTAATGATTGGGTTTTTTATATATATAGTTTCGTGGATAATATGCGCTGTAACGTTTGATAGCAAATCTTATAAACTTCTATATGAACTTATTAAATATAAAAAAATATAATCTACAGATGAAGGAATATTAGAATGAAAAAAATAAGTGTAATCATACCCGTCTATGATTCATATTCAACTCTAACTAGATGTGTAAATAGTATTTTAAAAAGCACATATAAGAATATTGAAGTATTAATTATAGATGACGGTTCTGAAGAAAAAACGCGTGATCTTTGCGATCAAATCGCTACTACTAGCCCTTTGATCAAAGTATTTCATCAAAAAAATAATGGAGTCAGTACAGCGCGTAATACAGGTATAGATAATGCTGATGGTGATTACATCACTTTTATTGATGCCGACGATACGATAACAGAAAATATGCTTGAAAGTTTATTCTTTGAATGTGAAAATACAAATTCACAGATGGCTATTTGCGGATATAAAGAGATTTTGGCATTAAATTACAAAAAAGAAATAAATTGCATTGGGAATAATAGCATTCTTTCTGGGCCGGATATTTTAAAATGTTTTTTTGAAGAGAATACAATAGGTTGGAACGTATGGGCAAAACTATACCGACGAGAACTTATTGGCAAAATTAGATTTAGAGATAATAGAAAAATTGCCGAAGATATGTTTTTCGTTTTTGAGATTTTAAAGCATACGGATAAAATATGCATCCTTGGGCAAGCCTTTTATAATTATTATAAAAGTGATAATTCGGCGATGTCCAGTAGCCAATTTGCAAAGTATACTGACACATTTGAATTAATTGAGGATGTGTATACGGATCAGACTTGCAAAACACACTTTTCAGACTCGCTAGGGTTTTTTTATTTGCGTTATAATATATGGTTTTTTAGATTTGCATATCCCAGAGTCTCAAATGCAAACGAAAAAGAATTGCTTGGTAGGCTAAAGGATCGTTTTTTTTCTAAACTTCACAATATACATTATAAATATAATTTTATTACTGAAATTCAATTATTTGCTCTTCGATATTTACCTGCTTTTTTCTTTTCGTGTCTCTTCGGTATTTCTAACGAAAAAATCAAATATAAGGATCTGATAAATATCTTGAAGATAGAAAAAAAATATTATCCAAATTCTTGGTTTGACTATATTAGTTTTAATCAAAGAATTTATAATTATAAGTTAGTATCTTTGATAAGAAAATGTGAATTTTATCGATATCTTACTAGAGTTTCAATAAACCCAATTTGGAAACTACTATACTGGATTAATCGAGCCCATAAGAATCGACTCGGTGTCCTCATCGGTGTTGAAATTCCTGAAGATGTTTTTTCCAGTGGTTTAGTTATCCACCATAATGGGAACATTGTTGTTAACGGAAGTAGTATTATAGGAAATAATTGTCAATTACACGGAGACAATTGCATAGGAAATTCTGGAAAAAGTAATGAATTAAAATTATGTCCCATTATTGGGGATAATGTCGATATTGGTGTTGGTGCTAAAATTATAGGTGATGTCATTATTGCAGATGATATCAAAATAGGTGCTAATTCTGTTGTCACTAAATCTTTTTTGGAATCTGGAATTACGATAGCTGGTATTCCCGCACGTAAAATCGAGCATAGCAAGGAGAGATAACAATGCGTATTCTTTTATTGATTAATTGGGAGATAAAGTACTGCGATTCTATTCCTGCCGATCTGCAGCCATCCGATTACGATTGTCCTGATGTTCCGTTTTGGTTTTTCCGTTATTTTTCCAATAACCCCAAAGTTGACGTCGTTGATATCAGTGCGCCAAAAACGATAAAAAAAATTGAAAATAGGATTCGTTTTCACTTTTATCAAACCCTTCGCATTATATCAAAAATCAATAAGTATGATTTAATATTTATACATGGTTCAAATAGTGCAATGTTGCTTTGTGCTCTGAAACGAATTTTACACTTAAAAACCCCTCCGATTTTAGTTGTAGACATCAGTTCTTTTCATCAAGCCCATAAGCATGGCATTATGCATAAATTATCGCAATTCTCAAGCAAAGCTTTTGACTACATGGTATATCATGCCAGTTCTCAAATAGACTATTATCGTGATCAATTCCCTTGGCTTGTAGATAAGAGTAAATTTATTCCTGTTGGAGTGGATCTTGCGTATTGGTCCAATAAGCATTATAAAAAAGTAGATTCTCCAGAATCTTATTTCATATGCGTTGGCTATAGAAAACGCGACTGGAAAACACTGATCGAGGCATACGATCATGCATGTGTTAGTGAAAAATTATACCTTGTCGGCAATCCTGCGATAAAGGTCTCTAATCCTAATATTAAAGTTTTGCCTTTTATCCCCATAGATAAATTAATGAACTATATCATCAACGCAAAATCATCTATCATTCCGTTAGATAATTTCAATTATTCTTTTGGACAGTTGACGTTACTTCAGCAAATGGCCATTGGTACTCCAATTTTGGCTGCCGATGTCCCTGCTATTCATGATTATATTCAGGAAAGCAAAGGTATTTTAACTTATCAACCGTATAATGTGGATGATCTTGCAAATAAAATAGTCTTATTATCTCATTTATCTGATTTAGATCTAAAACAAATGGGAGAAGAGAATATTGCTGCCATTAATGGAACACTTAGTGAACGAAATATGGCTCATCAGTTTGAATTAATATGTAATAAGATTTGCAATCTTATTTAATATATAGTTGTTTTTGAGTCTTCGCCTGTTTGTGTGGTGAGGTTGCAGGCACCGGTGGAGCGGTGGAAATCTGGCACTCTGACTGGAAGGAGCGCCGGTGTACACCGACGTGGAGCATCGCAGAGCGGTGGGGCTACTGATCAAGTACGACATGTCATGCTAACGCGATTGGGAAGCTGGAGTATCCGAGCGCGCAGTGCCTGCGCAACTGGTACCAGGACAGGACCAACGGCGTGGAGCGAGACCCGGACGCCGCGGCTCATAACGGGTACACGCTCACCCAACGCAGGGCTGCCGTCGAGCACTATCTGGAGCATGATCGCAGCCTGTCGCGCGCCATGCGCGGGATGGGTTATCCCACGAAAACGGGCGCTGGTGTCGTGGATCGACGAGCCCCCCGGAGAGTGCAAGCAGCGCCGGCACAAGCCATCTCCTGACGACCGAGCAACGGCGGGATGTTTTTAGTCAAGTCGGTGTTTCGTGTTTCGTCACTCTTTTTCGGGTTTCGACATCGAGCGTGCCGGCCGGTGGTTGGTTTACTGGTTGTCCGTTTTGCCGAACATGAGGGCCTGACCGGCGCGACCGGATCGGGCAAGAGCTGGCTCGCGTGCGCGATCGTCAAACAGGCATGCCGGAACTCCTACCGGTCCCTGTACACGCGCATGCCCGACCTCGCCGAACAGCTCGACGCCGTCACCGGCAAACCGGCCGGCACGCACAAGCTCATCCGCAAGTACGGCGCGTACGCGCTGCTCGTACTGGACGAATGGCTCCTCGACCAGACCGACGACCGGATGCGCTCCTTCCTGCTCGAGGTACTGGAGCACCGCTACGACACCGTCATCACCGTGTTCTGCACGCAATACCCCGTCAAGGACTGGCACCAACAACTCGGGGGCGATGTGACCGTCGACGCGATCATGGACCGCATCGTCTACAACGGCATCACCATCGACACCGGCGACTACAACATGCGTCGGCGCCAAGCGCGGACGACCGGCAACGACAGCTGACGACCGGTCAGCGCGACATCAGCCGGTGGCCACCAACCAAACGGCCACCGGCCCCCAACCGCAATACCAGCGGCTTCCAACTGCAATAACCGATGGCCCTCACACAATCAAATACTCAGATGCGCAGGCCGGCCCGCGGGTAGCGGAGCCTGGCGCGTCGGGCAAGGCTTCCGATACGTTTGTCGATGAACATGGCGTGGGCCTCGTCGATCGCGCATGGGTCGAACGCCACCGCAACATCGTCGCCCAAGGCTACTGCGGCAGCGGGAAAAGCTGGATCATCTGCGCGCTTGCCCGCCAAGCATGCCGCAACCGGTACCGCGCCCGCTGCATCCGCGTCCCTGACCTCGAGGAAGAATGGACGCAGGCCGCCGACAAACCCCAGGGCCGATCCAAACTGCTCAGACGATACAGCGGCTACACGGCCCTCGCGCTCGACGAATGGCTGTTCGACCTGCCCGAGGAACGCTTCCGCGCCTTTCTGTTCGAGCTCATGGAACGCCGCCACGACACCGGCAGCACCCTGTTCGCCACCCAATACCCCCAAAAGGACTGGCACCAACGACTCGGAGGCGGCATCCACGCCGACGCCATCATGGACAGGATCATGCACAACACCATCTGGATAGAAAACGGCGAATGGAATATGCGGAACACATGCCCGGCAAGTAACCATCCACCACCACGACGGGGCGGCACCGCCGATGCTCAAACCTTCGAATGACCCACGTGGGCAGGCTGCACAAGATGCAAGCCGACCCATTGCCGAGCATCACTGATGTGCTGATGGTTTATCAGTTCATCAGTGTTATAAGTGGTGCGATAGTGAAACTACACTAACGGGATACCGAGCCTAACTGACTGTGCCCAGCCAACTTGTACTTACGTTTCTTGCTGGACGGTGGCGCCGTGGCGGCGACGAGACCGGCTTGGACCAGTTTCCTGAGCGCGGCGCGGATGGTCGGGAGCGATTTGTCAACCTGACGGCTGATTTCATGAATGCCCAGTTCGTTGGTGCCGGAAAACGCCGCCAGAATGGCGCGTTCCGTGTCGTTCAGCGTAACGTCCGATGTGTTCGCGGGTTCCTGAACGTTGACGGATTCAGCAGACGCGATGGCGTACTGGTCGGGTTGCCGCTCTGTAGCGACTCCGCAGGCGGTGAGCCTCCGCATAATGGCTCGCACGTCATCCGAATCGGCGTATAAGGCTATGTGTAGCTGGTGGACGGTCATGGGGCCATGCTGACGCAGCAGCAGCAAGGCGGACTGTTCCTGTCGCGAGAGTTTGACGCCCGTGGATGTCAGCCATTTCTGGTTTTCCTGATATTCCAGTCCGTAACGTCCCAGAATCACGGTGAAGTGATCCGGACGCGCTTTGAATGTGGGCGCTCCCAAGGCACGTGATTCCATTTCGCGGATCATGAAGCGTATGCCGGAGCCGTTGCCTTCCACGGTGACTTCGCCGCCTGGGCCGTTATATGGTGCCTTATGCATGAGCTGCGTCAAGGTTGCATTGCGGCAGTGCGATTCACCGCTGGCTATGGTAGTGAGCGTAACCCCGCCCCACAGCCCTCCGGGGTTGGATATTTCCACGCGATCGGGGTAGACGTCCACGGAGATGGATTCGCCGACGAAACGCGCATCGTATTCCCTGTGAATCACCGCGTTCGCGATGGCTTCGCGTAGCACTGCACGGGGGATTTCGGAATCGGTCTTCGCTCCGACGCCAGAGACGAACGTGGGCGTGCGCAGATTGCGTGCGACGGTTTCGACCGCCTGATCTATGGCTTCCGGCATACTGCCGTCGCATAGCGCGCGATCCAGAAACCGGGGCCCTTCAGAAGATGCTTTGGCGAGACCCGGGTGGACTGCGACGTCAATGAGCAGTTTCGGATAGAACTGCTGAGGATATTGCCCTGCCGCCAGCAGTCCGGCAAGGCGGACCTTTCCGTCGGAATTGATGATGTTCAGCCTTACGAGTTGTTCATTGCGATCGGTTATGCCTCGAAGGATCTTGGAACTGCGCCCGGCGGATTCGATAATGGCGTCTACCGCGTCTTGATTGAGATCCCTCAACGTGGCTTCCGGTACCGTTTGTCGATCCGCCGGACTGGGGATCAGAGCGTTCTCGAACTCGAAAATCTCGGTTGGGGAAAGTCGGACATCCTTGTCGTCCACACGGCGGTATCCGCCGGATTGAGGGCCTTTGGCGGTAATGTAGCACGGCTTTTCCGCTATGGAATTTTCATGGATGTCTATGGCCAGAAACGGCCTGCCATGATCTTCGCAACGCGAGATTTCGTAGATGGGAGGGTTCGTCAGCCGCACGCCCTGAGGGTTGCCGTCCCCCATGCCCTCGATAAACTGCGCCGTTATCCGGTTGGGGTCAAACCCTTTCGCGGGAACGAAGTCGTCGGACTCGCTGATTCCCAGCAGCAGGGTGCCGCCATTGGTGTTGGCGAAGGCGCTGACGCTCTCCCATACGCTGCCGCCGATGCTCCGATCGCAGGATTTCGCCTCGAAGCGACCGTCGTCGTTGTGCTGACGGCGCAGCCGGGCCAGGACTTCGCGGATCGCCTCGTTAGTCCATGTCATGAAGCTCTCCTCGCTGTTGTCCGATCGTTATGGTGACAGTTGCTCACTATTGCATCACTGTGAGATCAGTGTAGCATCACTATTGCATCAGTGTTATAAGTGATGCAATAGTGATGCTACACTGACAAATCGCCGATGATCACTACCGGGGCCCATCAGCCAACCCGCGAAAAACAGCAAGCACGGTCGACAGTCCCGTCTATTTCCTTATTATGTAGTCTTAAAGTATACTAGCTGTGACGAACAAGGTTGTTCCATATCTGGTAGAAGCCGAAAGGAATGTAGTCATGGCTGTTCTAGGCATCAACGATTTGAATTCCGCTAGCAGGCTTGGCGGGCCAAGTACATTGTCGGAGCGGACGGTTTTGGTACCGGCTGCCGGCGGAGAGGGGGTCGTGGCACCGGCCAAGTATGCCGATGGCAACGCCGCCTCATATGTCTACGAGGATCGCTACATCGACGGAGAGCTCCGGCGCGTGGTGCTCATCGATTCGCGGCCATCGCAGGCCAATCGACTGGAGGACTATATTGTTAAGGCCATCAAGGATGGTCATCCCATTCTCTCGCGTATGCCACGCATTGAGGTGACCTACGAGATGGAGGATGGCCGTGGAGGCACGATCCAACGGTCGTATTTTGATTCCCAGTTACCGCATCGCGCATTCGATGCTCATATCCGCGTCGGTTCGGTCGACGGACGGCCGACTTCCGAATTGCCGGCATACGTTAGGGCCCGTAACGCCACGGCGGAGGATATGAGCGCCTTGTTTGACCTGTCTCCCATTACGGTGGCGCTCGGCGGCTGGGATTCCACGCGACGTAAGAACCAGTTGCGCATCGCGTCTCCGTTCAACGGCGAGATCATCGGCGTACTGGCCAACCAGCGGGATCCCGAGCCCGTGCGTCGTGCCGGTGCTCGCGTGGATCCCGTCGATGCAAGCATCAAGTTCGACAAGGCTGACGCCAAGGTCATCGGAGGCATTGTGGCCTCGGAGGTCAGCGAGAAAACCCGGACGGATTTTGAGAAAAGCGGTAGGGGATCCAAGCTGGGGCTTGGTGCCATTCCTCCGCAGGTCGGCAATGCCGCAGATCTGGACGGCATCGCGGTCAGCTCGGTCATCCGTACGCATGTGCTCAGCTTCTCCACATTGCGTGCACTGCGATTCGGCAAGGGTGCGGATGGCGATGCCGCGATCCGTGTGCTGCTGGCCGCTGTTATTCTCGACGCCATGGCGGGGAGCAACGCCGAGCTCAATCTCCGCGCGAATTGCATGCTGCGCGAGGCTGCCGCTCCGAAGACGGTCTTGGACCGCCGATTCGGTGCTCAGGAGGATCTGGAGATGCTTGACTTGGCCCATGCCGATGAACTGCTTGAACAGGCGTACCAGCAGGCGCAGGACGTGGCCGGCGTGGACTGGCATGGTCAGGTGCTGCGAGTTACCGGCAATCCGCTGGTGACCAAGGCCGGTACCGCCGAGGAATCCGACGAGTAGGCGGTATGCGATGCCGTTTGCTATATCCGCGCGTTTTTTGTTTGCCACCTACCGAGGGTCAAACTCCGTGGGACAGCTGGAACGATATCCCTCGCCGGAACGCCTCTACAAGACTTTGGTCTCGGTTGCCTATAGGCCATTTGGCCTCGGGGCGATCTCGGACGGAAGCGGATCCGTCATATCCGCGGATTGTTTGGAGGCGGTATTCCAATGGCTTGAGCAGCATGCCCCGGATGCTATTCGGCTGCCCGAAAGCACACCCAATGCAGTTATGCCTCTCAGATACCGCGATCAAGGTGCATGGGATGGTAAGAACGGCGTCTCGAAGAAGATCGCCGCTGCCGATCTGGGATGTACGGCCTATAGTGACACCGAAGCCGGCACACTGATCTGGCAATGGCGGAATGCTCCCAATCCGGAATTGCAGGAGGCTCTATCCGCATTGTGCTGGGAGGTGCCGTATCTCGGTGAGGCGTGCTCACCGGTGAGGCTGCATGCCTATGCTTTCGATGATGCCGCATATCCGTTGGCGAATTCGTTGCTGATGGAGTCCGATGACTTTCCCTTTGCCGGCATGGCGAATATGGAAGAGTTCGCCGTACCCGCACCCGGGCATCTTCAGGAACTGAGGAATGGTTATGCCGAGGCGTATCCGAAGAAGGGCTCCCCAGCGAAAGGTGGCGAGGAGGAGAAGAACGTCCTGCCGAACGATCTGACGAACTATGTACGCAATGTCGGATATGTTCTCGAACATCCGGCGGCGGCAGCGATGCACGGGAGCACCATCTGCCCATGGACGCGTGGCATTCTCATCCCGGTATGCGTGGATGATGCTGAAAAGCCATACGCTCGTAACTGGGAGCCGAAGGATTCCGAGTTGGTTGCTTGGTGCGTCGCCATGCATCGTCTGCTGGTACGGCAGTGGGGCTATGGTGCGTCGCCGGTGCTGACGGGCCGCTATGACGGTATTCCGAGCACCGTGCGCCCGGCAAACAACGTGGCAATCCAGATTCTTACGCCTGATATGCCCATTGCCGACGATCTTCGGTCGCAGCTTCCCGCATTCCTCATCATGTTCCCGCATGACATCGCTCCCGAGGACGCGGGTGCAATCGAACGGATTTGCCGTGCAGTGCAGGGGAAACGGCTGTATCACCGTGATGCGGTGCGGCGGCTTGTGCTTGGAGAGGCTAGGGGAGGCATTGATCTGCGGAGATTCTGGAAACCGACGGAATCCGGATGCACGCGACTGTGGAGCCCATACCCGTTCTGCGTCCGGGAAACGCGACCGATTCCCGATCCGACCGATGCCCGTCGCCGTTGGGGCGCGCGGGAGCATGTGGAACTGTCCGTTGGCCATGCATGGCGCGACAACATCAACGAAAAAGCTAAGGCGTCTCGGAAGGCCACCGACGTTTCACCCGTGATGCCAAGCAGTCGCGAGGCGCGGTACTGGTCGCTCGTGGACCGTGTCATTGCGTCGGGATTGCGTGTCATTGAGGCGCAGTCGACAGGTCGTCCACAAATGGAACGGTATGTGCACAAGGTGCAGCCGGGAGTCACGCTCATGGGGATTTCGGCCTTGATCGGCTTCGATCCTTCGTGGCAGACGGATACGGCAATTGCGGCGATCGGACAGAGTCGGCATCTGGGTGGCGGATTGCTGTTGCCTGTTGATATACCGACTCGTTTGCTTGACAACATGGGAAAGCCGGGGTGGGCGCGATGAACGGTGACAGGTGGATGGAAAACGACGGCGCTGCTCGCGACGAGGCATGGGAGCGTATCATAGGCCCGAAGTTCATACGATTCGTCGGTGATATGCACGGAGGACGTACGCCGTATCAATGGCAATTGCGGCTGGCAAGGGCGGTATGTGTTACCGGTGCATGGCCGCAGCGTTTAGCGGCACCCACTGGTTCAGGTAAGACGATGGTCATTGACGTGCATGTCTTCGCCAATGCCATGGCGGGATTGAAGCGTTTGACCAGTGCCGGCGACATTGACGATGCCGCGTTGGCTGATGCGCTCGCCGTTATGTGCGTGGATCGCGTTCCCCGACGGCTGGCCATGACGGTGAACCGTCGTGCCTTGGTTGACGATCAATACGAGGAAGCAGCCGAACTCACTGCGCGGCTCAACGATGTGGAAGATCCATCGCCTTTGCACGATATCTGCCGCGGTCTGGATGCACGATCGGGCATCGGCGAAGTACGATGCGAAGAGGGAGCGCTACGGTGTCGCGTCACACGGCTGCGCGGCGGCGAACCGGTGGACGCCACAACACGTGAATGGCGGTATCATCCCACCGAATGCCAGATTATCTGCGCCACGCCGGATATGTTCGGCAGCCGTCTGCTGTTCCATGGCTATGGTGTCACGCCTTTGGCGGCACCGATAGAGGCGGGACTGCTGGCCTACGATACGGTACTGGCTGCCGACGAGGCGCATCTGAGTCGTCAGCTGGTTGAAACGGCGAGGTCCGTGCGGCGGATTGAATCGCTCGGGGAGGAATGTCCCCTTTCCGACGCAATTGCACCGCTTCAGGTTGTGGAAATGACCGCTACGCCGTCCCGCTACGATGCGCAGGATGAACAGGACGACGAAACCGATGTGATTGATGTTCGGGAACGGGACTTCGAAGCGGATACCGATCTGAGCCGCAGGCTCAAGGCGGCGAAACCGGTGAACATTGCGGTTGCCGGGGGCAAGGAACTGGCAAGCGCAATGGCATCCGCTTGCATCGATGCAATGAAGGCGACGGAGGATGCGCAAGGCGTCGTGGCATGCATCGTCAACACTCCCGCCATGGCAGCCGACGTGCGACGGGCCGTGGTCAGGGAGCTGAAGCAGGCCAAGGTACCCGGTGCCGCGGATCCGCGTCGCCAGATCGACATGTTTATCGGTCCAATGCGGCAGCACGACAAGAATGAATTACTGCGGTCCGAACGGTATCTGGCAATGAAGGGCGATTCTGATGCTTGCGAGCGGTCAGGCCTGCGGCTTGTCATCGCCACGCAGACCTTGGAAGTCGGCATCGACGCGGACTTCGCATCGCTCATTACCGAACTCGCGCCGCCGGCCGCACTGATCCAGCGCGCCGGGCGTGTCAATCGTCGGGGATTGCGCGCATCCGGTCCCATTACTGTTTTCCGACACGAAAACGTGGCCAAATCGATACGGAAATCCGGTCCGTATGAGGCGGAGGATTTGGAATATGCCCTGCGCTGGCTCGCCGAATTGCCGCAGGACACGGGCCTTTCCGCATGGAATGCATGCGTACGGCCTCCGAAGCCGGCAACATTGCAGCGTATGACGTTGCAGCGTCTTGAGTCATGGGATGTGGAGAACCTGTCCCATACTGACGAACATTTGGCTGCGGACCTTACGCTGCCACGGCAGCGTCCCTTCGATATCACACTGTGGCTTAGAGACGACTTGCATGCGGATGATGATCCCGGTATAGGTTTGGTGGTCCGTACGCTGCCGACCGATGATGCGGTTGCCATTCAAGTGATCAATGGCGCGCCGCCGGTGGCGGACGAATCGTTCCCGATTCGCTCATGGGAGCAAATCGATGAGATCGGCAAAACGATGATGGCTCCGGATAGGGTGCGGAGCCGCATCTTCATCGTCCGCCCGGGCATGGGCGACGAAATGCAGCAGGTGACGGTGTGGAACGGCTCAGATCCAAACGCTGCCAGGATCGGCAACAACGGTACACTGAGCAGACAGGTCCAGCCCGGCGATACGCTCGTTGTCGACGACAGCGCCCCGCTGTTCGACACGAACATTCCCATGATCGATCTCACATGTCGTGAATCATTTGCAAAGACACCCGATATCGCACGAAGCAGCGCGCACGGTGATATTTACAACCGTTGCCAGTCCGATGGCGTAGTGATTGTGGCGGAACCGGGAAAGACGGATGGTCATTCCGCTCTGCGCAGTGCCATGTTGACATTGCAGTCCGCGATCGCTCGGCAGGCTGAGGCGTCGGATGGCGTCATTGCGGAAGGCGACGATGGACAGACCGATCGTGCGCTGGCATACGATGTGCTGAGACAGACCATTGCGAGGATCAATCCCACTCTCGTTGACGCTTACGAGTCGGGAGAGACGACCGCCGACATGGTGCTTCCGACCGATGCGGCTGATGATGAACCGATATGGCTGATCGTCCGACGCGTTTCGTCGGTCGAGGAATCCATGACCGTCAGACAGGAATTGCAGTTCGGGCGACGAGCGGAGCACGGGGTTCTGCTCGAAACGTCGGACGGCCATCAGTGCGCGGTCCGGAATCGTACCGAGATGTTTTCTTCCCTGCTTGCTGTTCCGGATGACTTGCGTCTCGATTTGGCCATAGCTGCCCGGCACCATGACGATGGCAAGAAGGATACGAGATTTCAGGAGCTGTTGCATTATCGGCTGCAGAAGCCGCGGAACGGAGTCTATGACGATGCGACGTATCTGGCGAAAAGCGCATTCCGATTCCCCGCATATGAATATGCCAATCGCATCGCCCTTGGGCTTCGCGGATGGCGTCATGAACAGCGCTCCGCCGCGGAATGCTGGTCTGCGCGAATCGGGTTGCAGGCGCATGATGCGGAATTGGTGACCCGTCTGGTCGGTACATCGCACGGTCATGGCAGATCGACGTTCGCGGCCAATGCGGACACGTTGATTCCGCAAACGGAATTGCAGCCCGGTGATCCTCGCATCGATATGCAGGCAATACACGCTGCTGCCGTCGAACTCTTCGACCGCGGAAGATGGGAGACAATCATTGATCGCACGAACCGCCGCTACGGGTTCTGGGGCGTCGCCTATCTGGAGGCGGTGCTGCGTGCGGCGGATTGTACGGTTTCCAAGGAAGGCAGGTGAAATGCCATGGAACTGGTAATCAAGGGCCGATATGATGACGCATTTGCGCATATGCTGCTCGTGGGGCTTGCCTCCATTGTGGAGGATGCGGATCCGCAACGCATCTGCGAGTTGCGATGGCGGGACCGCGACCATGCGGCGTTATGTACCAGCGACGACCTGACTTGGAGGGATTGTGCTGCGATCGTGCATGACCATGCTGCACGTTGGGCGGCGTCAAAGTGGCTGAATGCCAGGGGAACGTATGACTGTTCCGGTTCGTCCGTCCGAGCGACGTTGAGTCCGAGGCTGGGTATGCCAAAACCGCAGGAGGGATGGGAACAACTGCATCATGATCGTGAACGGGCCATTGACGCATTGCTGACGCCGTTGGACCATCGGTACATCGGCTCTCTGGGCGAGCCGTCGTATTGGTCTGGAGATGTTACTGCGAACCAATACGATTCCGACCGCGGCGCTTCCCTCTGGGAAATGGTTACACGGAACAAGGGGCAGGAATTCATATCTGGTCGTCTGCTGCCGTTGGCCAAAGCCGTGGCCGAACGATCCGTCGAAGCGGTGGAATCCGGTTTGCGTGGCGAAACGGTGGATGATGAGGTCGGCAAGAACGAGCCGGACAGCCGTACGCCGACGGGTCTGCACCGTCCGTTCCCTACGGACAATGCTCAGGCGTGGTGCGCGTTGTTCGGAGTGTCCGCATTTCCCGTGATGCGATCAGTTTCGACGACTCGAGGCAATACTGCGTCATTCTTCACCGTTGGTCGGACTGTGTATACGGCGTTGCCGATATGGGACGAACCATGGACCGTTCGTCGGTATGCTTCCGTGGTGCGCAGTCAGGCGCTGACCGTGGTTGGGTGCCGTGGTGCAATTGCCTCCGCGCCCGGAAAAGTGCGGAGTGGCACTGGGCGGAAACCAGAGGAGATGCTGACATCGGCTGAGATTCATAGAAGCGAACGGTGGCTGCGTGCGCGGGGAGTGCGATGCTGCATGTTGTTCGCCCGGCATGCGACGGCGGTGAAGGTGCCGGAACTATGGCTGCAACGTGGCGAACCGATATTGCTCGGTGAGAAAGGATTTGCCGATGAATGACGAACCGATTCCGCTGAGTTTGGTGGCGCATACGATATTCTGCCCGCGCCGGGCATGGTTGGAAGCTGCCGGCGAGCGGGTGGATTCCGACCAAATCGCACAGGGTGATTACGAGCACCGTAAGGTGGACCGCGCCGTCGGTACGCATGATGCGAATGAATTCCAGTCGGTGGATATCCGGCATGAGCGGTGGGGCGTAAGCGGACGCCTTGACGCGGCACGCATGACCGAGAAGGGCGTGATCATCCGTGAATACAAGGCCACACCGGTCAAACGCGCCATGACCATTACCGACGCCATGCGCATCCAGCTTGCACTGCAGGCGGCGTGTCTCGAGGATATGGGATTCCGCGTAGTCGGTACTGAGATCTTCTTCACTTCGCATCATCGAGTCGTGGAAGTGGAATTGACCGATGAAGATCGTGATCGCGCTCAAGAAGCCGTGCAGCGGACACGGGAACTGATCAATGCGGAAACGGCGCCGGAACCGTTGGAAGACAGTCCGCGATGCCTTCGTTGCTCGCATGTAGGGATATGTCTGCCGGAGGAGCGGTCTTTCAAGCCGGTGACGCATCGCATTGTTGCATCCGCCGAGCGGCAGGTCACGCACTTGGCTACGCCGGGAGCCAAGGCGTTCAGCCGGGCCGGACGCATGATCGTATACAAGGATGGGGATGAGATTGCCTCGGTGCCGATCGACACGGTTCAGGCGCTGCAGGTGCATGGCAATACCGATCTGTCCAGCGGACTGATCCGCGAACTCATGTGGCGGAATGTGCCGATCCTCTGGTGCAGCGGAACCGGACGGCTGTACGGGTGGAGCGCGTCTACGTATGGGCCCAACGGACTGCAACGAGTGAAACAGCACGTGGCGTCGCACGAAGGCCGTTTGGGGTTGGCGCGAGAATTCATCGTCGCCAAGGTGCATAACCAGTCAGTGCTGTTGCGAAGATCCGACAGTGCCAATGTTGCTGTAAAGCGGTTGCGTGAAATTGAGCGTACGGTCGCCAACGCCAACTCGTGGCACGATGTTATTGGCTTGGAAGGCGAAGCGGCCTCCTTGTATTTCGCGCAGTTTCCTATGTTGATCAAAGAGGCGCGTCGCGATGATTGGCCTTGGGATGGTAGAACACGGCGTCCCGCACGTGATGCAGTCAATAGTCTGTTGGATTACGCTTATGCCTTGTTGCTTTCGGATTGCATTCGCGCACTGATTTCATGCGGTCTTGATCCTCATGCCGGTTTCCTGCACAGCAGCAGCCGGAACAAACCGGCTCTGGCGTTGGATCTCATGGAGGAGTTTCGTGCACCGGTTGCCGATTCGGTGGTGCAGACCGTGATCAACAATGGTGAGGTGTCTCCGGAAGGATTTACTGCCGTGCTCGGTTCGGTTCGTATGAAGGACCGCACCAGAAAGTCTTTGATTGCCGCCTATGAGCGTCGTATGCAGACGGAAATCACTCATCCGATTTTCCGCTACAAGGCCTCGTGGCGCAGAATCGTGGAGATTCAGGCACGGATGGTGCTGGGCTATATAGATGGAACGCAATGCGAGTACCGCGGTATTCGTGTTCGATAGGGAAGATCTCACAAAGAAAGGATGCGTAATGGTCATTGGACAACGTCGTTATCTGATCGCGTACGACATCAGCGACGACGTACGTCGATCGCACATCGTAAAAACCCTGCAAAGTCACGGAATGCGTTTGCAATACAGCGTGTTCCTGTTGGAGGTGCGCAAGTCAGCTTTGCTGAAGGTCAAAGTGGCGCTTGAAGACGAGATTGATAGTTCCCAGGATTCGGTGCTGATCTGTGACTTGGATGCGCGCGAAGGATCTGAGAGCGCCATGACGTTCATGGGGAGACGCGGATATCGTGATGTGGCAGTGCCGCAGATCATATGAGTGAACGTACGTTTATCCCGTCTGATGCCTTTCCAAGTATTCACTGACTTGCAATAGCTTATTCACCAAGACGTGACGGTAGCTTGATAATCGAAGAGTGTTTTGACCGGGGCGCGGTCTGCAGTGCGAGAGCTGTATCAGGTTGTTTTTGCCCGTGAGCGCTCGCTGGTGAAATTCCAAGGTTTTGGGTTGCAAAGCATGCAACCGAAGCTTGTTAAGTTCGCTGCTTGCTGTAGCGCTCGCGTGGAAGGTGTTTTGCCCTCTTGTGCTATGGTGCGGAGGTGTGGCGGTCTCCTCAGCTAACGCTGAGGAGCTTCATTGAGGGTCACTGACGGCGACCCATGGGCCCGGAGGGTTGGAGTCTCCTCAGCTAACGCTGAGGAGCTTCATTGAGGGCGACTGATCGTCATGTTGAACAACGTCAAGGCCGGCCGTCTCCTCAGCTAACGCTGAGGAGCTTCATTGAGGGCAGTACGGCTTGAACGAGGACCTGCGTCACATTCCGTGTCTCCTCAGCTAACGCTGAGGAGCTTCATTGAGGGGCTGCAGCTGCTCGAGGAAACCCAGCTGCTGTCCGGTCTCCTCAGCTAACGCTGAGGAGCTTCATTGAGGGGGTCCCGCGACCGGCAGCGGGCTGACCGTCACCGTGGTCTCCTCAGCTAACGCTGAGGAGCTTCATTGAGTGTCCCTCGCGGTCGACTAAGATGGTCAGGCATGGGCGTCTCCTCAGCTAGCGCTGAGGCTTCATTGAGGGCATGTCGTCTTCTCCTTTGGGTATTTGGTTTGCCTTGTCTCCTTGGCTAACGCTGAGGAGCTTCATTGAGAGTGCCAGACCGCGGCATACTTCCATGGGCCGAGGTCGTAATCTCCTCAGCTGGCGCTGAGGCTTCATTGAGAGCAGGCGAAAAGGACGAATAAGGCCTTTCGCTGTTGTGGTGGATGGCTGGTGTGCGGGGGCGGTACGGCCGGGGTGACGTCGTTGGTGCGCTTCTGCCGTGGTGGTGTTTGTTGAATGTGGGGTGAATTGTGTATGTCTTGTGATGGAATGTGGGTGGTGCGGGATGTCGGGTGGCTTGCGTGTGGGTTATTCTGGTGGCGTGGGCCGTGTTTTGCCGTGTTGCGACACGCCGTGGGATGTGTTGTGTTTGTTGGGGTTGGGTGGTGTCGTGTCTGGGTGGGGTTGCGTGGGTGTGGGGGTTCGTGTATGTTGTTCTTTCGCTGCCGCATGGCGGTCTGCTTCTCTTCGGGGTTGCGGGTTGGTTGTGCGTGTGTGGTGGTTTGAGAACTCAAGAGTGTGTTTGTACTGCTTTTTTTATGCAAGTCTTTTGATTGCCAGTCCGATGCCCGCCCGTGGGTTGTCCGGTTTTCCGGGTTGCTTGTGGGTCCGTTAGTCGCGGTGTGAGGGGTGTCGGGGTTTTTGTGCGTGCTTCTTTTCCTTATTAAGAAGCCGCGTCTTTTTCTTTATTTTTGAGAGTCATCTGTCGATGTCTTTCCATGA
>NZ_JBKEVR010000017.1:0-24210 GCF_056357235.1 Bifidobacterium sp. LH_389 | reverse complement strand
CGCACGCCGAGTCCCTCGCGGTTCCTTAGCTCGTCGATGCGGTTTCTTTCCTCGGCCGACAGGTGGGAATACACTTTCGTCATGAGCGCGACACTTTCTCTTCGGTTGTGGACTTGAACACTTCCAACCTTAGAGCGGGTGTTGCGCTTCTATTTAGAACCCGGGGGCACGCGCACGCGAATCTTCCCCGACAGGCACGCCCGTTCCAGCTTTCTGCGTTCGTGGGGTAGATTCCGGACTTTGCAGGCAGCTATCTGCGTTCGTGGGGGACCTGTCAACCCATTCCGGCATGGATCCACGAGCACAGGCCCCCACACAGCCGCGCAACCGCAACAAGCCACTGCCGAATAACGACCTCATGGCAGCGGCAACGTACCCCACGAACGCAGATAGCTCACCGCAGACCGCCAAATCTACCCCACGAACGCAGATACCGGGTAAATTGGTGGATTCCCTCCACGCAACACGCGCCCGCGGCATTGTCCCGGTGGACACTATGAGCCGCCATTGCGCACAGTGAGGTCGGATTTCTGCATTTGTGGAATGCCGAGCATCACAGCGGTGGAGTCTGACCTGAGTACGAGCACGGACACCGGCAGCCTTCAGAATTGCAACGTTTCCGACGAGCATGCCCGCCGCAGCCAAGCCGGAGGCCGGCCGGGGATGCCCCGTGACGTATACGCCGCGCACATGCCCAAATCCGCCCTGACTTGTGAAAGCCCATGCGAGGAACTGCCCCGGTCATCCCACGCGGCGCCCAATGCAACGTCCGAGTTCATGAGACCTTACACCGCCCTCCCGCGACCGGCATAATCCACCGCTCTTTCCCTAGTCCCTCGCCCGCCACCACATGCATCATGAAAAACGCGCCGCGCAAAGTCACCGGAAAACCGGTGAATCCGCGCGGCGCGCCGAGCCTCCCCCCGTCAAGTCGCCGGTTTGCGCCACCCGCTCAAGCGGCAGGCGCCAGCCGGTTCCGGGCAATCCCCTTACTTGCCCAGGAATTCGTTGGTGGACACGTCAGACACCTTCGGCGCTTGCTTGACCACATTGTCGTTCGCATCGGTGAATGCATCGGCCTCGGCAATGAAGTCGAGGTACTGCTGCACGCCGTCGAAGTCGTTGGTGCCGAGCACGAACGAGCCGTCCTTGATCTTGGCCGGGTCGCCCCAGTACTGGCCTTCGGTGATCACCTGCATGCTGCGCTTGACGAAATCAAGCTTCAGCGTGGAGTCGCCGGCATCGTCCACGAGGATCTGCGCGGCCTCGTCCGGGTTCTGGTACGCGTACTCGTAGCCCTTCTGCGCAGCCTGCGTGAAAGCACGCACGGTATCCGGATCCTCCTTGATCATCTTCTCGGAGGTGATGATGCCGATGCCGTCCGCATTGCCGGGCACGCCGTAGTCCGGTTCGGTGAAGCAGTTGAGCTTGGGACCGTACATCTCGGCCTGCACGCCCTCCCAGGTGGCGTAGAAGCCGCCGAAGTCCGCCTGACCGGAGGTGAGCGTCTGGAACGTGCTGGTGCCCACGGTCACCTTGTCGAACTCGCCCTTGCCGCCGTCGGTCTGGATCATGCGGCGGATCACCGCGTCGGACTCGTTGGCGCCGAACGTGGCAAAGGTCTTGCCGTCGAAGTCCTTCGGGGACTTGATGGCGGTGTTAGATGCGAGCGCGCACCACACGGCGGACGGCTTCTGCTGCACCTGCAGCGTCTGGATGATGCCCGCGCCCTTGAGGCTGTAGCTGGCGGCGTTGGTCAGGTTGGACAGCGCGAAGTCGGCCTGCCCGGTGGACACGGCGTGCTCGGCGCCGGCCTGGCCGACGGCGATGATGTCCACGTCGAGCCCGGCATCCTTGAAGTAGCCCTTGTTCTTGGCCACGTAGACACCGATGTGGTTGGTATCCGGCACCCAGGCGAGCATGAAGGTGACCTTCTTGAGCTCCTTGGCCGCGGAGGATGACGTCGAACCGGACGCCGGGGCCGAGGAGGATGCGCCGTTGTTCGCGGCGCCGCCGCATGCGGCCAGCGAGAACGCCATGGCTGCCGCGCCCACGAGCGCGGTGATCTTGCGCATGATTCGCATGATGTTTCCCTAATCCATCTCTTGAACCGTCGCACTCTGGGAGCATTACACAATGAAGCGGACCGGCAGAGCGCGACACGTAGGGCCGGTTCGCGGCGCCGAAGTCCCCCCTCGCCCGCTCTTCAAGGCGGAGGTTTGCCACACGTCGGCGTCAAAACAGTCCAAGCATAGCGGCCGGTCCGGTCAAGCGGACCAGATCAGAGCGGCGTCCGCATTGCGCCCATTGCCTGCGCCGCCCGCCGGACGTCTCCTATACTCGCCTTGCGTCAGAACCCGCAACCCGTGCGGGGCGGGACCGTCCTACCGTGAATGCCTATCGGGACCGAGGGATCATGCTGTTTCAATCCGGTTCGCTGCTGCTGGTGATCGTCGCCACGTATGCGCTCAAGCACCTGCACGTGTTCGGCGAGCGCGACTACAAGGTGGCGCAGGGGCTGGTGTTCAATCTCACGCTGCCGTGCGCGATCGTGATGAGCTTCGCCACCAACGAGCACGACATGTCCATGCTGTGGATCGTGCTGTTCGGCTTCGTGTGCGCGATTGTCCCCATGCTCGTGGTGTTTCTGGGCTCGCGCGGCGATGAGACCCGCTACCGCGCCTATCAGATGCTCAACGCGTCCGGACTCAATCTGGGCGCGTTCTGCCTGCCGGTGGTGCAGACGCTCATCGGGCCCGCGGCGGGCCTGCCGGTGATCATGATGGACATCGGCAATGCGATGGTCGCCACGGCCCTCGCGCTCACGCTCACCAAGGGTCTGCTGCACATGGGGGACGCCGCGAAGAACCTGCCTTTGAGCCTGCGCCTGCGCAACATCGCGCGCGACTTCCTGAGTTCCACCTCGTTCGACACGTACATGCTCATGCTGCTGCTCATGTTCACGCACGTGACCATCCCTCAGTGGATCGTCTCGCTGGTCACGCCGTTCGCCAACGCCAACGCGTTCGCTACCATGGCCATGATCGGCCTCATGATGGAGATTCCGGCCGATCGCAAGGACCGGCTGGAACTGGTGAAGGTGATCGCATGGCGCGCGCTGTTCGCGGTGCTGATCGGCGCGGCGGGCTGGACGCTACTGCCGTTCGACCAGCATATCCGCGGCATCATGCTGCTGTGCGCGGCCAGCCCGGTGACGATCTTCTCCACCAAGTTCGCCGATTCACTCACCGGCAATCCGAAGCTCGCCGGGTTCAGTCTCACGGTGACCGGCGTGCTCGGATTGATCGCCATGACGGTCATCCATGCCGTGGTGAGTATGTAGAGGCCGCCGCCGCAGCCTCCTGCCGAGCCTCCTGCCGCAGCCGTCACCGAACGGCCAGACCGGTCGATCCCGGCGGACCGCTCGGCCGAACCTACGGACAACCCACCGGGTTGTCCGCTTAACGGTTCAACCCGCAACAGACGACCCGCCCACAAGGCGGGACCCAACATCCCCTCACGGTCCTTCGCGGACCGCTCGGCCGAACCTACGGACAACCCGGTGGGTTGTCCGCTTAACGGTTCAACCCGCAACAAACGACCCGCCCACAAGGCGGGACCCAACGTTCCCTCACGGTCCTTCGCGAACCGCTCGGCCGAACCTACGGACAACCCACCGGGTTGTCCGCTTAACGGTTCAGCCCTGTACCACGACGTTGCGCAGGGTGCCGATGCCTTCGACGTGCACCTCGGCCTCGTCGCCCGGGTCGAGATGGCCCGACGCGTTCGGCGTGCCCGTGAGGATCACGTCGCCCGGCAGCAGCGTGGAGAAGCTGGAGATCGCGGCGATCTGCTGCGGAATCGAATGAATGAGCTTCGCGGTGGTGCCCGACGCCTCCGGCACGTCCTTGCCGTTGAGGCTGAACGAGATCTTCGCGTCGGCCCAGTTGAGGTCGGTCTGGATCCACGGGCCGAGCGGGCAGGAGGTGTCGAAGCCCTTGGCGCGCGTCCACATCGGATCGCCACCCTGCAGGTCGCGCAAGGTCACGTCGTTGACGCACGTGTAGCCGAGCACGTAGTCCATGGCCTCGTTCTCCGTGACGTTCTTGGCGATGCGCCCGATCACCACGGCCACCTCCGGCTCGAAGTTCATGTCGTGCGAGTAGGGCGGGATCACGATCGGATCGTCCGGACCGATCACCGACGTGCTGGGCTTGGTGAAGATCCACATGTCCTCGGGCGCGTGGGCCACCTCGGAGTGGCCGGCTTCGTGCATGAACTGCGCGTGGGCCTCGTAGTTCTTGGCCAGTCCGAACACCTTCGAGGGGATCACCGGAGCGAGCAGGCGGACGCCCTCGGCGTCCAGCGCGTAACGCTTGCCCGTGGGTTCCACGGTTCCCGGCCCCAGCGGGTAGCCGTTGAGCTCCACCAGATAGTCCTTGCCATCGGCCTGATCCTGCTGGACGAAGGCATAGCGGGGGGTTCCATTGAGCGAAAAACGTGCGATTCTCATGTCTGCCAGTCTACTCGCCCGCCCGCACCGCCGTCCGGCGCGGCGCCGGTTCAGATGAACGCGCGAGGGCCGAAAATCGCGGTACCGACGCGCACGATCGTGGACCCCTCGGCGATGGCGAGCGCCATGTCGTTCGTCATGCCCATGGACAGTTCGCGGCAGGAGGCCGTTCCGGACGCGCCCGAGGAAAGGATTGCATCGCGGGTTTCGCGCAGGTGAACAAAGCCGCGGCGGATGGTCGCCTCGTCGTCCACATGCGCACCGATGGTCATCAGGCCTTGCAGTTCCAGACCGTCCAAGGCGGCGATCTGCTCGGCGATGTCGCGCGCGGCATCCGGATCGCAGCCGGACTTCGAGGTTTCTCCGGATTCGTTAACCTCGAGCAGCACGCCGACCCTCGTGCCGCGGGCCACGGCCCGGCGCGCAATCTTTTCGGCGAGCGTCAGGCAGTCCACGGATTCGATGACGGTCACGGACGGCAGGACCTTGTTGATCTTGTTGGATTGCAGCTGACCGATGAGGTGGAATGGCAGCGGGGTCAGGGCGGCTCCGGCACCGGCTCCGGTGGAGTCGGTGGAACCGGCATCGCCTGCGGCACCTGAGACATCCGCGGCACCCAGCGCGAAGCCACGCTCGGCGCACAGTCGGGCCAGTCCGGCGGACTTGACCTCCACCTCCTGCGGACGGTTCTCGCCGATCATGCGCACGCCGGCATCGATCGCGGCCATGATCTCCCCCACATCGCGAGTCTTGGTAGCGGCGAGCAAACGCACGGTTCCAGCCTCTCGCCCGGCAGCCGACTCGGCCTGCGCGATGCCGTCGAGCACCCTGTGCACGCCATCCGCGATCTGCCGCGCACGGACACCGTCGATGGTTTCGTTGGCCAGATCCTTGTGATCCATGTATGCCGTCATGCCGCTCCCCTCGCTCGATTGCCGCGACTCGAGTGTAGCCGCACGTGTAGTCGGGCCGCGTTCCGGTCGCAGCCGGGCCAGACCATTGTCAGGCCGCCGCCAAGCCACGGCAGCCAGACCGTCGCCCGGCAGCCGGCTGCGCGGCGACATCCCGCGGCGTGCCGGTGCCCGAGCGGTTCAAACCGCCACGGCCGCGTCGGGTTCCAGCGCGGCGGGGCGGTCCGGCATGGTGCGGTCGGCAAGGTCGCCGCGCAGCCCGTTCCATCCGCCGACCGCCGTAAAGGCTTCCAATGCCTCCGCAGCGGTCATGGGAACTGGCTGCGAGGCAGCCGAGGTAGCCGGTCTCAGTCCCAGCAGCCACGCGCAGTAGCCGACCACCTGCTCCGGCCGGACGCCCCGCGCGCGCAGGAAACCCAGGTCCAGGGAATGCTCGCGCTTGGCCATGCGTCGGCCCTGCGCGTTGTCGATGAGCGGCAGATGGGCGAACGCCGGGCGCAGGGGCTGCTGGTCGGGAAAGTCCAGCCGCTCGCGGATGGCCAGCTGCAGCGCGGTGGAGCGCAGCAGGTCGCGCCCGCGCACAATGTCGGTGACGCCCATGTCGAGGTCGTCCACGGTGACGGCCAGCTGGTAGGCGAAGATGCCGTCGGATCGGCGGATCACCGTGTCACCCACCTCACGGGTCAGATCGAAGCGCTGCGGGCCGAACATGCGGTCGTCGAAGGTCATCAACGCCGAGGAACCGCCAACGTCAACGGCGGTCTGCGGCGCTGCCGGGACCTGTGCCGCCAGATCTGCCACACGCTCGTCTACGTCCACGGCCCGATCGCCGCGCATGCCGGAGCCGCGAGAGCCATCCGGCATGGCGATGCGCCACGAATGGCGGTCGCCGGCCGCCATGCGCCGCCGCGCCTCGGCCGGGTTGGCCGCCGCCAGCCGCCGGCATGTGCCGGAGTACACCACAAAGCCGTCGCCCTCGTTGGGGGCCGAGGCAGCGCGGATGTCCGCGCGCGAGCAGAAGCACGGGTAGACGAGCCCGCACGCCCGCAACATCTCGAAGATTTCCTCGTATCGGTCGAGCCGCGACGACTGGTAGACCGGTTCGCCGTCCCAGTCGAGGCCGAGCCAGTCGAGATCGTCCATGATCCACCGGTCGGCGTCCTTCACCACGCGTGGGGTGTCGATGTCCTCGATGCGCAGGATCATGCGGGAACCGCGGCCGGTCACGGTTCCCGCCGAGCGGGCGGACAGCCATGCGGCAAGCATCGCATATGCATTGCCCACGTGCATGCGGCCCGACGGCGTGGGCGCAAACCGCCCGACCACCGGCCCGTTCGGGTCCTCCGATGCCGCACGACTCGGAATCGGCGGTACGACAGGTTCCACAGGCGTCCACGAATCCCGGGCATCCGCCGACAGCTCCGCGCCGCCCATCCGCGCGGCACGGTCCGCGGCAGCCGGAGCGCCCGTCGCGCGAAGTCCTGCGGTCCCTGTCCGCGCGGTACGTCTTGCGCCTGCCGTCGCAGGCCTCGCCGCAGCGGCAGACGTGGCACTCATCGCATCCATATCGTTCACACGCCCACCCTACCGCACGGCATTGCGCGTCCGGGAGCACGCGATACCGTGTCACCGCACCCATGCCACTCCCCTGTCACGCCGGTTGTTCCGGCCGCATCATGCGCCAGGCAACCATGCACAACGCCGGTTATCCACCGCGACACGAGTTGTCCACTTATGCACAGTCCGGTCCGCCGGTCTTGCCACAGCACCGCACCTGCCCATACCGTGAATCCCATGAACGTCACTCCCAGCAGGGACATCCTGCTCACCGAACTGTCCAAACGCCGCGAGGAAACCATCGCGCGCTGCCTCTCTGCCGCAAGCCACACCTCACAACGTCTGGTGTTCAGCCATTCGACCGCCCTGCTGCTGCTCGGCGCCGAACTTCCCGCGCGCATCGCCCGCACCGCCCGGGAAGAGCTGCACATCTGCTGCACACGTCAAGAGGAACGCCGCGATCTGATCAGTGTCATACCTCACGCTTGGAGCAGAAGCATGGACGTGCAAAACCCATACGCGGGGTTGACGTGCGTCGGACCTTGCGTGGCATGGGCTCAGCTTGCACCTGAATTATCGCTGGAAGAGCTCACCGTGCTCGCGGATGCACTCATGCGTAGAGACGCGCGGCTGCGTCTCGCAGCACCTGACGATTTCGACGAGTTCATGGAAAGCGCCGGGAAATTCCCATCCAAACGCAAATGCCGTTTGGCGATGCGCCTGATGAGGGAAAACACGGATTCCTCCCGTGAGACGTTGACGCGTCTGTTGATCATGCGGCACGGATTGCCGTGCCCGCAGGTCAATGTCGGGGTTCCTGCAGGCGTCGGAGGCACCCTGCATTTCGACATGGCATATCCGGATCTGAAAATCGCCGTCGAATATCAGGGGGCTCAACATGACAGGGATCTTCATCAGGCGAGAATTGACCGCAGCCGCCGAGACTTCCTGAGAACGCACGGGTGGCTGTGGCTGGAACCGGACAATAGGATTTTTCTGGATGACGATCAGGCCGGTGAGTTCATTGACAATCTGTCCGCCCTGCTCAGCCAGAGGTTGGGAACGCCCGTTATCCCGTCGCCCCTGATGACCATGGAGCAGACTGCGGATGCGAGAAGAATCCATAACCGCCGGAATGCCCGGCTCTTGCTCTGAACGGCAGATACTTTCGATTCGTGTGGTGGTTTTCCGGCAACAGTCCGGATATCGGCACCGTCATTCCACCGATTTGGACCGACGTTATACAGTTCGTCCGCATAAAACCACCACACGAATCGAAAGTACTTCCGGCAACACGGCGCCAATGACGCCATTGATGCCGACGGACCGAGCAGCATCTACAAGAATAAGTAGTTTTCACCAATAAAATACTCAAAACTGCCCAAATATCCAAAACAAAAGGTGCCGGCCGCAGCGCGGCCGGCACCTCGAGAATCTAGCGCGGGAACCCTTCCGGCGGCAAAGCCTTCAAGCCCGGAGATCAACGTCACGCGAAGAACGTGAACATCCACGCACCCACGATGGCACCCGCAATGGGAGCGACCACCGGGATCCACGCCTCGCCCCAGCGCGACGAACCCTTGTGCGGAATGGGCAGCAGCTGGTGCAGCAGACGCGGCATGAGGTCGCGGGCCGGGTTGAGGCCGGGGCCGGTCGGACCGCCCATGGAGGTCACCAGACCCCACACGATGAAGCCGACCACGATGGACGCGGCGGCCGGATCCGCCTTGCCCCACGGCAGCACGAGGCAGCACAGCGCACCCACCACGAGCACCAGCGTGCCGAAGAACTCGCTGAGGAAGTAGTTGACCTTGTCGTTGTCCGCGTCGGTGGTGCAGAAGGACGCGAAGATGGCCTCCGCCTCCTCGGTCTCCTTGTAGTGCGGGTAGTAGGTGACGTACACGATGAACTGGCCGGCGAACGCGCCGAGCAGCTGGGCCACGATGTACGGCAGCACGTCGGACCAGGGGAACAGTCCGTTGACGGCCTGTGCGATGGTCATGGCGGGGTTGATGTGCGCGCCCGAGACCGCGCCGAACATGAGGACGGGGAACATGACGCCGAAGCCGTAGCCCATGGCGATGTTGAGCCAGCCGGCGTGGTGCCCCTTGGTGTTCTTGAGTTCGACGTTGGCCACGGAGCCGTTGCCGAAGATCATGAGGATGGCCGTGCCGAGGAATTCGGCGACCAGCTTGGTCATGAGGCTGTATTCCATTGCTTCTCTCTCTTGTGTGGTGCTTGTGCTGCGGAAAGCCTGTGGACGGAACCTTCCGAACCGAAATCCTCGAGTCCGCACGACGCACAGCGGCACGCGCAGGCAAAGAAAAACCCGGCGTGCGATTTCTCGCAACGCCGGGTGAGGAAGTGCCCCCGCAGGGATTCGAACCCTGGACACGCTGATTAAGAGTCAGCTGCTCTAACCAACTGAGCTACAGGGGCGTTGGTCATTTCTTGAGCCGAGTGATAAATATACTCAGATTCCAACAAAATGCAAATTCCGCGACACGCCGTTGTTTTTCAACGGTTTCCGCACCACCCTCAACGCCCCGGATATGCAATTGGGCTCCCGGATCGCCTGATTCGGGAGCCCAATTCATGCCTCGTCGGCGTGTCGCGGATCGGTTCAGACGATCTTCGGCATCGGCGTGGTGAGCGACGTGGTGAGGTTCACGTGCACCAGCCCGGCGCCCGCATGCACTTCGACCTTCTTGAGGGTCACGGTGCGCTCGGCCTCCGGCGCACGGTCGTTGTCGGTCATGGTGGCCGGCGACTTGACGGCCACCACGGCCAGATCGTCGATCGAGACGCCCACTCCCTTGCACAGCGCGTCGGCGGCGTTCAGCGACTCGACGAACCCGTCCTTGAGGATCACGCGCTCAGCCGGCACGCCGTACGCGTTCTGCGCGATCCAGCGGACGTTCTCGACCACGTTCATGCCCTTGCGGCTGTGGAACTGCGTCGCACCGGACGCGCCTTCCAGCGCGGCCACGAACCCGTCGAGCTGCGGGGCCAGAGCCTCGCCGCCGTCGCGGAACAGGTTGCCGATGATCGGCTCGCGGAACTCAAGTTCCTTCGCGGTGGCGCGCAGCGAATCGATCTGGTCGTCCTCGCCCTCCCACAGGTTGATGAGCGGGAAGGTGGGGATGTCGAAGTTCTCCAGCCGCCGCACGTGGAACGGGTAGCGCCAGGCGAGCTCGGGATCGTCGCGCCACGTGGAGGCGCGGGTCACCACGACCGCCGCGGCGGGCCACTGGGCGCCGTATTCGCGGGCCGCGATGTCGAGCCACTTCTGCGCGCCGGCGTCCGCACCGTAGCCGGCCTCGACGATCACCACGTCGTGCAGTGCGCACGCCATCTCCACGGACACGAGCGTGGGAATGCCGATGGACACATTGGCGAACGGACCGCCGTGCACGTACACGGGAGAACCGTTGACGGTCTCGGTGACGGCCGGCTTGACCGCATCGCCGAGGATGCCGGTGATGCGCCACAGGTCCACGAACTCGCCGAACGTGACGGGCTTGCCGTCCTTGGTGCCGGCGATCATGGCGGCCACGCGCCGGCCGATCTCGTCCATGGAGCGCGACAGGCACACGATCTGCATGAGTTCGGAGGTGGGGGTGAGCACCACGCGCTCCGCCACGTTGCCCTTGCCGTAGTCCACGGCGATGGAGCGCAGGGAGCGGGACGGCACTTCGGAAACACGCGGCACGAGGACGGTGTCGATGCGGCCTTCGTCCACGGCCTTCTCCGCGAAGGAGACGAGCAGGTTCTGCGCGGCGGCGATGGCGGCCATCTCGCCGGTCAGACCCCAGTCGATGATCTCGGGGTGGGTCAGGGAGGCCTTGCCGCCGCCGGACGCGCCGCCCTTGGAACCGGCCGCGGTGATGCCCATGCTCGGCTGGCGGAGCACGGCCGCCGCGTCGATGCCGCGCTTGTTGAGCGCGTCGATGAGCGCGATGGTGGTGGTGGTCTTGCCTTCGCCGCGGCTCGCCTTGAGCGGGGTGTCCGCGGTGACGAGCACGACCTTGCCGTGCTTGCGCGGCGCCTCGGGGTTGGCCTTGAGCCAGTCGAGGTAGCCGAATGCGTCGATCTTGCCCACGAGCCCGTACTGGGTGGTGAAGTCCTGAATGGTGGTCATATGGCTGGTTGTTCCTTTCGTGTGATTGCAAAAGTCGGGACGGCGGCCGGAAGGCGGCCGTGGTTGGCAGCCGGGTCAGAAGTCGGACATGTGGAAGCCGTTCTTCATTTCCATGCTGCGCGTGTAGAGCACGGAGTCGAGGAGCTTTTCGGTTTCCGTCTTGAGCTGGTCGGCCATGGTGCGGTTGGCGGCGGCCAGGATGCCGCGCACCTCCGGGTTGCGCGTGGCGGCGACGATCTCGTCCGGGCTCATCGGCTCCACGTCGCCGTCGGCGTTGTCCGCGTCGAATTCGTCAACGACTTCGGCGGCGGTCTCGGCGGTCGCGTCGGCCAGATCGAGACGGGCCACCTGCTCGTCGGTGGCGGCCACGAGGCGGTGCCCCATGGCGCCGGTCTTCTCCTGATAGCGTTCCACGGCGTTGGAGGTGGAACGGAATGCACCGTCGCACAGGGCGGCGATCACGCGGTTGGCCCAGTAGAAGTTCTCGGTGGTGACGCGCGTGGTGGTGTCCTCGAGGTACTGCGGGGTTTCGTCCACGTTGGGGAAGAACGGCACAAGCGTGTTGAACGGGTTGGATCCGTAGGCGAGCCACTGGATGGCACGGCTGGCCTGCGGGCGGTAGGGGCGAATCTGCATCACGGCGAGCTGGCTCTGGCGGTTGATGCCGATCGGGCGGAACATGTGGCGGGTATGTTCGTCGCCGAGCCGGCCGTACGGGTCGTACGGCGTGCCCTGATAGTGGGAGCTCAGCACGTACTTGACGTCCTCGATGGTGATCTTGCGCTCGGGCTGGCGGGCCCACGGGATGTCGTCGCTCGTGGGACGGTGGTCGGCGTCGGG
Organism: Bifidobacterium sp. LH_389; assembly: GCF_056357235.1. Lineage (NCBI taxonomy): Bacteria > Bacillati > Actinomycetota > Actinomycetes > Bifidobacteriales > Bifidobacteriaceae > Bifidobacterium > Bifidobacterium sp. LH_389. The sequence goes on along the minus strand of NZ_JBKEVR010000017.1, from coordinate 12,248 downwards.
GCCGTCCCACACCTCGTCGTACGGATTGAGGAAGCGCTGCATCACCCATGCGCGCGGCGTGTTGTACACGTGGTCGGAGTCGGAGTGGGAGCCGAACGCGTCGCGCGGGTTGAACGGCGACGTGGATTCGACGGCCAGGTCGAGGTGGTTGTCCTCGATGAATTCGGCCAGATCCTCGGAGCACATGTGGTTCTCCTGATCGCCCAGGGCGTCCTCGAGGTCGAATTCGTCGATGCCCAGCTGGTTGGGCATGGTCACGTAGGCTTCGTCGGGCACGCGCTTGGCGATCCAGTGGTGGCCGCCCACGGTCTCGAGCCACCAGATCTCCTCGGAATCGGAGAAGGCGACGCCGTTCATCTCGTAGGTGCCGTATTCGGCGAGCAGCGCGCCGAGCCGGGCCACGCCTTCGCGCGCGGTCTTCACGTACGGCAGCACGATGGTCAGGAAGTCCTCCTCGCCGATGCCGCCTGGGATCTCCGGCTCGTAGCCGTCCTCGCCTTCGCGCCCCTTGGCAGGCACGCGCTCCACGAACGGGTCGGCGCCGAGCACGCGCTCGTTGGTGGTGAGGGTTTCGGTGGCGCTCATGGCCACGTTGGCCTCGTTCACGCCGGCTTCGCCCCAGATGCCGTCCTTGAGGTCCGCGTTGGGCACGGCGGTGTACTGCAGCGGATCGTCCGGCAGGTCAAGCTCCACGTGGGAGATGACGGACCGGTAATGGCGGGGCTGCTCCTCGGGCTTGACGACGACGAAGCGCTTGGGGTTGAATTCGCCGTTGGCGGAGTCCTCGTTGCGGGCGATGATGGTGGAGCCGTCGTAGCTCGCGTCCTTGCCGACCAGAATGGTGGTGCAGGCCATGGTGTTGTGTGCTTCCTTTCTGTTGGGATGGTCGAAGAGATGGGTGCCGGAGGGCCTACGCCCTGCCGGTGAGAAAGACGCCGTCCGAATCCGGCGCCTCGCCGCAGCCGCGCAGCGCGTGGAGCAGCTCGTTGAGCCAGAAGCCCTGATTGAGGCCGGGCAGCGGCTTGGCGGTCGCCCACACCTGCAGGTAGTACTCGTGGTCCTTGTCCGGCGGCTGCGGTCCGTTGTAGCGCATGGTCACGGCCGGGTCCGAATTGCGGCCGAGGAGCTTGGAGGCGGAGGAGTTACGTCCCTGCACGGCCTCGGGGATCATGGCCGGCATCTGGCGGGAGAAGTCCGGCGGGATGGCCAGGGCGTGCGAGTCGTTGAAGTCGTACATGAGTGCGTCGATGGGCAGGTTGGCCACCGACCAGTGAATCCATTCGAAGCCGCACACGGGAATGGAGTCGGGGTCCACGAACTCCCAGTGCAGGTAACGCGCGCCGGGCTTGAGTTCGTCGATGTAGAACGGGAACGACACGACCGGGATGCCGTCCACACGGTATTCGGGTGCGGCCGCCTTGGCGAAGTCGTCCGGCACGACCGTGAAATCAGCTGAAATCCTCATGCGACCAGTATAGGAGCGGCCCGGGTCCGCGGAGGGGATCGCCGCCGGCCACCGGACGCCCGGCACCGGGCGCAACCTGCCGGCCGCAACCCATGGCACAGGCCCCGCGAAGATGTGGCAGCCCGGTTCGCCCTGCGGAAGTGCACTCCGCCGGGCGGACCGGGCTGCCGCCGGGACGGTCCGTCAAAGAGGAGGGAAAACCGGACCGCCACGGAACCCGGCGCCGCTTCTGTGCTGCCGCACGCGCCGCCGGGCCGAATGCCGCCCGACTATTCGGCCGGGTGGTAGAAGTCTCCGTTGAGGGCCTTTTCGGCCTTCGCGCGGGCGTCGGCGAGCGTCCAGCTGGCCAGTTCGGCGCGCACGTCGTCCAGGGCCACTGGGGTCATGGACAGCGAGGTGACGCCGATGCCCGCCAGCACGACGGCCAGATCCGGGTCGGCCGCGGCCTCGCCGCACACGCCCACCGGCATGTCGTGCGCCTTACCGGCGTCGGCGATGAGCTTGATGGCGCGCAGCACGGCCGGGTGCCATGCGGTCTGGTAGCCCGCGACCGAGCCGAGCGTGCGGTCGGCGGCCAGCGTGTACTGAGTCAGGTCGTTGGTGCCGATGGACACGAAGTCGGCCACCTGCGCCACCTTGTCCGCCATGAGGGCGATGGACGGCACCTCGGCCATCACGCCCACCTTCTTCAGGCCGAAGCTCTTGCCGAGCCGGACGAAGTACTCGGCCTCGTGCTCGTCGGCGACCATCGGGGCCATGACCCACAGGTCGGCGTGCGTCTGCGCGTCGGCGGCGGCGAGCGCCTTGAGCTGGTCCTCGAGCACCTTCCTGTGGGCCCTGAGCGTGCGCAGGCCGCGCAGGCCCAGCGCCGGGTTCGGTTCGTCCTCCGGGGTCAGGAACGGCAGGGGCTTGTCCGCGCCGGCGTCCAGCATGCGGATCACGACCTTCCTGCACGGGAACTTGTCGAGCAGCTCGGCGTAGGCCTTGGTCTGCTCCTCCACGCTCGGCGGCTCGGCGTTGCCGATGAACAGGAATTCGGAGCGGAACAGTCCCACGCCCTCGGCGCCGTACTCGATCGCCGGCTCGGCGTCCTTCGGCTTGCCGACGTTGGCGAGCAGCGGAATGTGGGTGCCGTCCTTGAGCGCGCCCGGCTTGCCGCGCAGTTCCTTGGCCTTGTCCGCGTGGGCGCGGGCGGCTTGGGCCACGGCGATCTCCTCCACGGTCGGATCGGAGATGACGGTGCCGGTGCCGGCGTTGACGATCACATTCTCGCCGTCGCCGAGCCTGTCGGCCTCGGGCGCGGAAACCACGGCGACGATGCCGCGCGCACGGGCGAGGATGGCGGTGTGCGAGGTGGGGCCGCCCTGGGATGTGACGATGGCGAGGATCTTGCGCATGTCCAGCGCGGCGGTGTCCGCGGGGGACAGGTCCTCGGCCACGAGTACGAACGGGGTTTCGCTGGACGGCACGCCGGGGGCGGGCACGCCGCGCAGGTCGGCGATGACGCGCTGGCCCACGTCGTGCAGGTCGGCCGCGCGCTCGGCCTGGTAGCCGCCGATGGCGCGGAAGGTGTTCTCCACGGCGGCGAAGCCGTCGAGCACGGCGCGTTCGGCGGTCTTGCCGGAGTTGATGAGCGAGACGATGCTCGCCGCCAGCGACGGATCGGAGGCGAACATGGAGATGGCCTGCAGGATCGGCGCGGCCTTCCTGGCGCCCTCGTCGCCGTTGGCGGCCTCGGCGGCCCTGCGGTTCAGGTCGGCGTTCACCACGGCCATCGACTTGGTGACGCGTTCGATTTCGGTTTTTGCGGACACGCTTGCCGCACGCGGCGCGTCGGAGGGCTCCTCCAGCGGAGCCGCCATGCGCAGGACCGGACCGATCGCTACGCCGCGGCCAATGCCCACACCCTTGATTTCCATCGTGATTCTCCTTTGACTCTTATGGACGCTGGTTTGTCGGGGCGACGTTGCCGGTATGGCACCTTCGCCAGCAAATCTTTTCAACAATTCATTACTTTATCTCTTTCAAGGCGCGACACGCCAACGGTAATCGTTTTCTGATTTTTCTCACACCGCGCTATACTGGACCACGCAGACGGTCAATGAAACGACCGCGCAACGTATCAGCACAGACGCAAAGGAGTGTCCCATCATGGTTACCCGCATCACCACCATCACCGATCCCGTCGGCATCCACGCCCGTCCGGCGGCCCAGTTCGTTCAGGCCGTCATGACCTCCGGTTGCAACGTCACCATCGCCAAGGGCGACGGCGATCCGGTGCCCGCCGGCTCGATCCTGTCCATCATGGCCCTGGGCATCAGCCAGGGCGACGCCGTGACCGTCAACGTCGAGGGGGACAACGCCGAGAACGTCGTCGATTCCCTGATCGACACGCTCACCGCCGCGGAGTAACGGTTCCGCCCTCGCCTCAATTGCCTTGTATACGGCCGTCCGCGGTATCCGGACGGCCGTATATTGTTGAACGGCCCTTGCCGTGCCGCGGAACGTCGGTCCCGCGGCATGCGCCTCGGCGTACCAATCAGGGAGCACACATGACCGCATCAGCCGCAACGCCATCATCGACCGCCTCGATCGTCAACGTCGCCGCCCTGGCCAACGTCTCCACCGCCACCGTGTCCCGCGTCCTGTCCGGCAAGCGCACCAAGGACGACGACATCGCCCGCCGCGTGCGCGAGGCGGCGGACAGGCTCGGATATTCCGCGAACTACGCGGCCAGCGCGCTGCGCTCCGCCGAAAGCAATACGATCGGGCTGATCATTCCCGGCGTCGACGACGTGTTCAGCACCCAGCTGACCCATGAGCTGGAGCCGCTGGTCAACGCGGAGGGCCGGCAGCTGGCGCTCGGCATAGGCGGCACCCGGGAAGACCAGAAGAAACGCATCGGCCTCATGGCCGCGCGGCGCGTGGACGGACTGATCGTGACCGTCAACGCGGGCAGCGACCCGGCCGATCTCCTCGCGCAGTACGCGCGGACCATGCCCATCGTGCAGATCGGCGGATACCAGAGCACCTTCCGCACCTCGCAGGTCAGCATCGACGACGAGGCGTCCATGGACATGGGCCTCGACCATCTTGCGGGAACGGGCCGTCGTTCGGTGGCCTTCATGGCCGGGGACGGCAACGACCTCGAATCCCGGCTGCTGGAGATGTTCCCCGCCCGGGCGCAGCGCTTCGGCCTGTTCACGCGCGGCGACTGGAACCGCACCGGAGAGCTGAGCGTGTACCGCGGCTTCGAATGCGCCATGCGGCTCTACTGCAACGCGAGAAGCGGGGACACGGACTTCCGGGCCCGGCCGGACGCACTGCTGTGCCGCAACGACGCCGTGGCGCTGGGAGCGATGACCGCCCTGCGCGCCCTGCACCTGCGCGTCCCCCAGGACGTTGCGGTGATCGGATACGGAGACTCCCCGCTCGCCGCCATCGCCATGCCGCAGCTCACCACGGTCCGCCCGCCTACGCGAAAGATCGCCGCGGAGGCGCTGCGCCTGATCGCCGCGGGACCCGATTCCCCTGCGCATATCACCCTCCCCTCGCGTCTCATCGTCCGCGGTTCCTCGGCGCGGACCGCCGTCTCCTGATACGGAACGTATTTCAGAGCAGCCCGAGCCTGTCGAAGGCATCCTTCAGCCCGCCGCGGTCCACGTCTCCGGTGACGAAGTCGGCCACTGCCTTGACCGAATCGGTGCCGTTGCCCATGGCCACGGAGACTCCCGCGGCCTCGAGCATGGGCAGATCGTTGTCGCTGTCGCCCATGGCGACGGTGTCGCGTACCTCCACGCCCAGCATGGAGGCCACGGATCTGAGCGCGGAGCCCTTGTCGACGCCGGGGATCATCACCTCGCCGTTGACCTTGGCGAACGCGCCCATGGAACCGTTGATGACCGTCAGATCGGGGCCGAGCGCCTCGCGCACGCCATCCACGGTAAGGTTCAAGTCGTTCGGCACGAGGAACGTGCCCTTGCTGGCCGGTATCAGGGAGCCGACGTCACGCCCCTCGCCGGCCGCGCGGGCCTTGACGTCGTCGATGTCGTGCCAACGGTCGGGCTTCCGGTCGTCGCCGGTCAGACGCCGGACGACGCCGAAGCGCTTGAAGGCCAGAATCCTGTCCAGGTATCCCCCGGTCGCCCACAACCCCCTGGACGACTGCCACATGTAGTCCACGCCAAGCCGGTCGAACATCCGCGTCGCCGCGGTCACGACCTCGGGACGCATGAACGTTTCGGAACGCACCGTTCCGCCCAGCTCGACGTACGCGCCGGAAACGGCGACGAGGCCGTCGAAGCCGGGGGCGAGGATATGCTCCTCGATCTCCGGCTTCGCACGGCCCGTACAGATCACCACGCGATGCCCGTTGGAGCGCGCCGCCCTCACCGCGCGCACGGCATCCGCGGGGATGCGGTGCATGCGGCCGACGAGCGTGCCGTCGATGTCCAGAAAGATCAGCTTGTCCATCGTCGTTCCCTCCCGTCAGCGGGCGCGCAACGGTTGCGTGGCCATGGTCGGTTACAATTCGGCGCCGTTGCTGGCGATGACCTTGCGGTACCAGTCGAACGACTTCTTGCGGCTGCGCTTGTACGAGCCGTTGCCCTCGTCGTCGCCGTCCACGTAGATCAGGCCGTAGCGCTTCTTCATCTCGCCGGTGTTGAAGCTCACCACGTCGATGCAGCCCCACACGGTGTAGCCCATGACGGGCACGCCGTCGAGGTCGATGGCCTTGCCCACCTGCTCGATGTGCGAGCGCAGGTAGGCGATGCGGGCATCGTCGGCGACGTAGCCGTTCTCGTCGGGCGTCTCGTACATGCCCACGCCGTTCTCGACCACGAACAGCGGCTTGCCCCACCGTTCGTACATCTCGCACAGCGCGTAGCGCAGGCCGACCGGATCGATCTGCCAGCCCCAGTCGGTGGCGGAGATGTACGGGTTGCGCACCTGACCGGGAAGGCCGTGGCCGTCCCAGTCGGACACCTTTTCCGCGCTCACCGCCGCGCTCATGTAGTAGCTCAGCGAGATGAAGTCGACCGTGCCGGCCTTGATGGCCTCGAGGTCGCCCGGCTCCATGCGGATGTCGAATCCCTCGCGTTGCCAGCGCCTGATGAGGTAGCGCGGGTATTCGCCGTGCACGTACACGTCGCCGAACAGGTAGCGGTCGCGCATCTCGGTCTGGGCGAGCATCACGTCCTCGGGCTTGCAGGTGGCCGGGTAGATCGGAACCATGGCGATCATGCAGCCGATATGGAAGTCCGGGTTGATCTCGTGCCCGCGCCGGACGGTGATCGCGGAGGCCACGAACTCGTTGTGGATCGCCTGCCAGACCTTCCGTTCCACCTCGTGCGGGGTGTCGTTCGGATCGGGGATGATGCCCGAATCCGTGTACGGGTAGATCGGCGTGTGCATCTCCATCTGGTTGTTGATCTCGTTGAAGGTCAGCCAGTACCGGACGAGGTCCTTGTAGCGCTCCATGACCGTGGTGGCGAAGCGCACGAAGCAGTCGACGGCCTTGCGGTTGGCGAAGCCTCCCATCTTGGCCAGGTGCAGCGGCATCTCGAAGTGCGAGAGCGTGACGACCGGCTCCATGCCCTTGGCACGGTAGTCGGAGAACAGCTCCTCGTAGAACTTCAGGCCCGCCTCGTTCGGCTCCTCGTCGTCGCCGTTGGGGAAGATGCGCGACCACGAGATGGATGTGCGGAAGCACTTGAAGCCCATCTCCTGGAACAGTGCGTCGTCCTCGCGGAACGTGTGGTAGTAGTCGATGCCGCGGTGGTTCGGGTAGTTCCTGCCCTCGATCACGCCGTCGGTGATCTCGCGGGGCACGCCCGCGGCACCGCCGGTGAGCACGTCGCAGATGCTCGGGCCGCGCCCGTCGACATCCCACGCGCCCTCCAGCTGGTGCGCGGCCACCGCGCCGCCCCAGAGGAATCCTGTCGGGAAACTCATGGCGGTCCCCGTCAGGCCTTCTCGTCGTCGGACTTGCCGGCGAGCTTCTCGTACAGGTCGATCATTTCCACGACCATCGCGCGGAAGACCTCGGCGGCCATCATCTGGTCCTCGACGTGGGTGAGCAGCAGGCCCATCTTCACGGGCTTGCCGGCAGCCTCGCGCTGCACGAGCTTGGAGTGCACGGCGTGACCCTCGCGGTAGCTGGCGTCGCCCTCCTCCAGCGTCTTCCGGGCGCCTTCGAAGTCGCCTTCCTTGGCCTTGCCGAGCGCCTCGAGATAGTCGGACTTGGCGGTGCCGGCAGCGGTGATGAGCTGGAAGCACGTGGTTTCCAGATCCAGTTCCTCTTCTTCAGCCATGTTCGTCATGCCTCCTTCGCGTCACTTGCCGGCGAGCTTGAGGGCGAAGTCCAGCACGTTGCCGCCGCGGGCCATGCCGTAGTCCTGCGGCGCGATGACCTCGACCGGCTTGGCCGGAAACTCCTTCTTGATGTCCTTGAGCATGTAGCGCACCTGGGGGCCGAGCAGGATGACGTCGGCGTCCTGCGCGTTGGTTTCCAGCGTGGAGACCGGCATGGCGGAGATGTCGGCGTCCATGCTGCGCTCGGAGGCGGCGGTCTGCATCTTCTTGACCAGGATGCTGGTGGACATGCCATCGCTGCAGCAAAGTACGATCTTCATGATGTTCCTCCTTGGAACTGTGAACGGGAACCGCGAACGGTTCGGGTTGTCGGTTGGTAAATCTGTTATGGGTTGTACGTGTGGTCAGTGAATGGGCCGGTCGCGTCGCCGACCGTATGATCCGCGGCGCGACCGGCGGTTAGGGAAGAGGGATGGTAAGTATCGATTGGTGAGCGGTCAGGCGGCCGTCACTTGGCGGATTCCGCTTCGGCGTCCTGCTCCTGCTCGAGGCAGATCTTGTCCTGCATCTTGACGAACGGGTAGTAGACGGCCACGGAGATCGCGGTGATGATCACCTGCAGCAGCGCGCACTTCCAGCCACCCAGGATGAAGCCGGAGATGATCGGCGGGGTGGTCCACGGCACCTGGACGGCGCCGAAGGGCTGGATGAATCCGATGGACAGCGAACCGTACATCAGGATCATGGCGATCACAGGGGTGACCACGAACGGGATGAGCATGATCGGGTTGAACACGATCGGCAGGCCGAAGATCACGGGCTCGTTGATGCCGAAGATGCCCGGCACGACGGAGAGCTTGGAGACCTCGCGCATCTGCTTCGACTTGGCGAAAATCAGGGCGGCGATCAGAAGACCGATGGTCAGGCCGACGCCGGAGAACTTCACGAAGCAGTCGATGACCTGCGGGGTCAGGTAGTGGCCGCCGTTGGCCTTGCTCGGGTAGATGCCCTGGTCGAGGAGGGACTGGTTCACCAGCGTGTTGGCGGTGAGCAGAGGGGTGACCACGCCGGAGACGACGTTGGCGCCGTGGATGCCGCACCAGAACAGCATGGAGATCAGGATGGCGATGATGATGGCGCCGGCCCAGGTATCGGTCAGGGACTGCAGTGGGACCTGAAGGATCTTGAAGATGAGCTCGGTCAGGGACACGCCGCCGAACACCTTGCACACGTGGTAGAGGATGGCGGAGCCGGTGATGACGATCAGGCCGGGGATCAGCGCGGAGAAGGCGTTGGTGACGCCCTGCGGGACGGAGTCGGGCATCTTGATCTTGATGTCGTGCTTGACGCAGGCGGTGTAGACCCAGCCCACGATCAGGCCCATGATGATGGCGGAGATGATGCCGTTGGAGCCGGTCCAGTTCTGCACGAACACGCCGTCGACGCTGACGTCCTTGAGCACGTTGACGCTGCTGTCGGTGGCCTTGGTCAGGGCGTCCGTATCGATGCTGATCTTCATGGAGGACGGCGAGACGATGAAGAACGCGACCAGGGAGAGCAGGCCGCAGGAGATGCCGTCGGTCTTCTCGTTGCGGGCGTAGGCGTAGCCGATGCCCACGGCCACGATGATGGCCAGGATGTTGAACGTTGCGGTGCTCACCTGGCTGAGCGCGATGTTCCAGCTGTCGCCGAAGTGAGCGGCCATGAAGTCGCTGTAGCCGCTGAACGGCAGGTTCGCGATCAGCAGGAACAGGGAGCCGATCAGGGTGGCCGGCATGGTCAGGATGAAGCCATCCTTCAGCGCCACCAAAGCCTTGAGACTGGCGAACTTCATGAAGCCATTGAGCATCGCGTCACCAATGCTCTTCAGTCTTTCCTTCATCTTTTCTTTCCTTCCTTGGATTCGGGCTTCTCTGCCCTTGCATATTCAGTTATTCAATTATTCGTCGTTGATGAAGTTGTGCGAATAACTATGGCTCCAGTATAGAGCACGTCAAACCGGGCGCCAAATCCTCGACCCACCCGGTAGAATTCGTCAAAAACGTTGTCGTTTCAACGTTTTATGAGGCATTTCGGCATGCCGCGACTCGCCCGGGGAAAAATTTATTCGAATTACTTTTGCATGTACGAATGTACATATCTCTGCGCGCGGCAAAACTGTGAGCGCTCATGGCGGAACAGCGACGCCGCCGGCGGGAAAACAGGGGCAACGGAGCGGGGCGGGGCCGGAAAACCGACCCCGCCCCGCCAGAAACGCCGTCCGCCGGAGGCCACGCCGCCCCGGCCGAGGCCGTCAGCGCATGGACGCCATGGAGTAGAACTTCGCGTTCTTATAGTGGTACAGGTTGTTCGACGCGTTGAACAGCCGGCCGTTGGACAGGAACGCGTCGTCCTCGATGCAAATCGCCGGGTCGCCTTCCTTGAGCTCCAGCAGGCGCGCGGCCTCCCTGTCCAGCCAGCCCATGTGGATGATCTTGTCCGCGAACCCGAAGCTCAGCCGCAGATCGTTGCGCAGGTACGCATACAGCGACCCGGAGGCGATGTCCTCGTTGAGGTACGGCACGTACTCCTTGAGGTACCACGCCCGCTCGTAGCTGATCGGCAGCCCGTCCACCATGCGCAGGCGCACCACGCGCCACACCTGATCGTCCACTTCGCAGCGCATGCGCTTGGCGAGCTGCTCGTCCGCGCGGGTCAGCGCGAGCTCGTGCACCTTCGAGACGACGCTGCGGCCCGAGAAATCGGCCGAAATGCCGTACGAGGTGCCGATCGGCATGTAGTTGCCGCCGCGGTCCTCGCGCACGAACACGCCGCTACCGCGCACCGGGATCACCTCGCCGGCCTCGGCCAGCACGGCGATCGCCCCGCGCACGCAGTAACGGGACACCTGATACTGCTCGATCAGCTGGTCCTCGGTGGGCAGCCTGTTGGTCTCGGCAAACTCCCCCAGCGCAATGCGGCGCTGCAGCTTCATTGCCAGCTCTCGCTGTTTTGCAGTCATGATCGCTCCTCGGCTAGAAACCCCACGGCCAACGTCGCCGTCGGCATTCGGATGGCAACCCCGTTTCACACAGAGATCGCACAACTTCCTCACATTCGAATAACTACAGTATACGCGGCCGCGGATCATGGGCGCAACGTGGACAGCGCGGCGACGATCACGCCATCCGGCCTGACATAGCTGTACGCCCCGACCCCGGTGAGTACCATGAGAAAACTCGGGCCGCCCATCCGGTCTGCATCGATGCGGCCAACCAGTTTGCGCAGGTTCGCGGCACCCTCGTCAACAAGCCGATCGCCGCCAAGCTTGACTTCGACCGGCCCATATCTGCCATCGCGCAGATGGATCACAGCATCGCGCTCCAGACCGGTCTTGTCCCGGTAGTGGAACACCTCACCGTCCAGCGCATCCGCATACACACGCAGATCGCGCACGCACATGCCCTCGAACAGCAGGCCGAAGGTCTCCAGATCGTGCAGCGCCCCCTTCGGATTTACGCCAAGCGCAGCCGCCGCGATCGAAGGATCCACGAAATGCCGGGTCTTCGCCGTGCGGATGGCCGTCTTGGACCGCAGATTCGGATTCCATGCCGGCAGATCCTCAATGACGAAGATCTTTTCCAGCGCCCGCAGATACGTCTGCACGGTCTTCGCACTGGGGCCGGATTCATCATTCGCGGATACGTCGGCCGCGATCTGGGCCACCGACGTCTGCAAGGATTCCATACGCGCGTAGGATCGCAACAGACGCCGGGCCAGATGAGGGTCACGATCCACATCATCCACGCGCGAGATGTCGGACTCGACCACGGCATCCACATAATCGGCCGCCTGACGCAGGGCGACCTCCTCACTCTCCACATCAACGGCCCCCGGCCAGCCTCCCCTGCACAGCAGGAACGCCAGCCGATCGATCGTCATATCCGCATGGGCGGGACTTGGCGTTCCCCCGCCGAACAGCGTGTCCAATGATATGGTTCCCGTGGAATCGCCCGATTCGAACAGACTCATCGGGCGCATCCGCATTCTGGCGATCCGTCCGGTACCGGTATGGGACAGTTGGTTCAGATTCGGCGGCACGCTGGAACCGGTCAGCAGGAACTGACCGAACGCGCCACGCCTGTCCACCTCGAACCGGACCGCATCCCACAGCTGCGGGGCGAGCTGTCACTCATCAATCAGGCGCGGCGTAGGTCCATCCAGGAGGAATGCCGGCTGGGTCTCGGCAAACAGCAGATTCTGGGCCCGCGCCGCCGGATCGGCCATATACAGCACACTTTCGGCCACCTGCTCACACGTCGTGGTCTTGCCGCACCATTTCGGCCCCTCGACCAGAACCGCCCATTACCATGTTTGGTAGGCCCTGATGGTCGGGGCCGGGTCGCCGGTTCCGGTATGACTCTCTCGCCCTGTCGTTGATGATCCGGGGGGTGTTGTCGCCGGGAACGGGGACGTTCGCAGACCGCTG
>NZ_JBKEVR010000016.1:0-36111 GCF_056357235.1 Bifidobacterium sp. LH_389 | reverse complement strand
CCGCCGGTGGTGGCGATGCCTTCGACGAGGTATTTCTGGCCGAAGCAGAACACGATGAACAACGGGATGATCGACAGCACGCTCATCGCGAACATCGGACCATAGGAGGACTGGGACTGCGCGTCGATGAACGTACGCAGGGCGATCGGCACCGTGTACATCCTGGGCTTGGTCAGGTAGATCAGCTGGCTGAAGAAATCGTTCCACGTCCACATGAACGTGAACACCGCGGTCGTACCGATCGCAGGCTTCATCAACGGCAGCAGCACCTGGAAGAAGATCCTCGCATGCCCCGCACCGTCGATCTTCGCCGCCTCGTCCAGATCCCTGGGAAGCCCGCGCACGAACTGGTAGAACAGGAACGTGAAGAACCCGTCCATCGCCAAAAACTTCGGCAGCACCAACGGCACGAACGTGTTCACCAGACCCAGGTTGTTCCAGATGATGTACTGCGGGATGATCACCACATGGATCGGCACCATCAGCATCAACAGCATGAACCCGAACATGAGCCCCCGGAACCGGAAGTTCAAACGCGCGAACGCGTACGCCGCCATCGAACACGTCACGATGTTGCCCACGATCGCGAAGCACACGATCAGCAGCGAGTTCAGGAAGTACCGGGTGAACGGGTACGTCAGCGCGTTCCACCCGTCCGAATAGTTGCTCCACAACGGGTCCGACACCCACAAACCCATGTTCGTGAAGATCTCGTCCGGCCGACGCAGGCTCGAGGCGACCATCCACAGGATCGGGTACAGCATCAGCAGCGCGAACACGAGCACCACCACCTGCTTGACCACCTGCAAGACCACCCGGCGGGTCCTGCCCTCGTCCCGGCGCTCGACCACCGGCGCCTTCGCGATCTCCGGATCCGACGCGTTCACGCCCGCGACCCCCACGTTGGAGGAAACATTCGAAGCGGTTGCATCACTCATCACAATCACACCTTTCCCTAGCAAGCATTCCCGTACCGACTCAGTCGTCGTAGTGGACCCAGTACCTCGACACGGCGAAGTTCACCAGCGTGAACACCGCCACGATCAGCACCAGGATCCACGCCATCGCCGCCGCGTACCCCATCTTCATCTGACCGAACCCCTGCGTATACAAATACAGCGTATAGAACAGGGTGCTGTCCGACGGGCCGCCCGTGCCGCCCGACACGATGAACGCCTGCGTGAACGTCTGGAAACTGTTGATGATGCTCATCACCAGATTGAAGAACACGATCGGAGACAGCATCGGCAGCGTGATCGACACGAACTGCCGCCACCTGCCCGCACCATCCACCGAGGCCGCCTCGTACAACTCACGCGGGATCTGACGCAGGCCCGCCAGGAAGATCACCATCGGGCTACCGAACTGCCAGATATGCAGCACGATCAGCGTCCAGTTCGCCGTCGCCGGATTCGCCACCCACGACTGCGTGAGCCCCAAACCGAACACGTTCATGAACCGGTTGAACAGACCGTCCGCACCGAACACCATCTTCCACAACACCGCGATAGCAACCGAACCACCCATCATGCTAGGCAGGTAGAACGCCGAACGGTAGAACGTGAGCCCCCGCATGCCACGATCCAGCACCACCGCCAGGGCGAGCGCGGCCAGCAGCTGGAGCGGGACCGAGACGATCACGTACGTGAACGTCACCTGCAGGGAATGCAGATACCTGGTGTCCTTCATCAGGTTCGCGAAATTCTGCACCCCGATGAACCTCGGGCTCGTGAGCATGTTGTACTTCGTGAACGACAGATACACCGACACGACCATCGGCAACAACGACAGGCACACCGCGCCCACGATCCACGGGGCAAGGAACGCGTACGCGGGCCTGTTGTCCGTATACGAATCATGCTTCCCCCGGTTCCTCACCAACGACGCAAACTCAGCAGCATAACTCATGCCACCACACCTCCCCAACGATCAGACGACACACTCATCGGATATTCCTTTCCCGTCATTGGAATGGAGAACGTCCCAGCCGGCGGCTCCCTCGTCGGAACCACAAAAAGTGAACGTTCACTTTTAAGTCGATCATAGACTACTTATATCAAACCGTCAAATCAGGTCATCAGCCAAGTCGTGCGGGGCGGAGCCATGGAAAGGCGTCCTTCGGAAGAAACGTACATCCCACGGCATCGCCCCGCAACTATTTCACCGATCGGCATTGCATTAGTCGCCATATATAGCGACGCCGCCGAGCACGATCACACCTCGCGAAGAACCGCTACGTCCCAAGATCCCAAGTGCACATGGCCCGACGAGGCGCGAACATCGCCGTCCAGCCGCTCGCAAGGCAGCGGGAGATCGCACTCCGCATGATTCCACCCCCAGTTGAACAGGAAGTGCAGCCGATCGCCATGCTGGTTCACGCCCGAGCAATGCGAAACGGACTTCCCCAACCCAATCCATCGGCGCGAAGGGGAATCCGACAGTGAACGATCACGAATCATGCCAAACACCGATGAGGCCAGAGCTTCATTCGGTACGCCGGCGACTGTCCACACGCCGCCGCGCCCATGCCGGGACAGCGTCACCATGGGAAACCTGCCGAAGAACGGATGATCGGACCGCATTATGGTCTCAGCGCCTTCGGTGTCATTCACGCGCAAACAATCAATCCAATCAACCATCGCGGCGTCATCCGGCAGTTCCGCCTCCCGATCGACTGGCCCCACAGGCAGCGGATGCGAGAGATTCGAGAACTCCTGATACGTCACTCCCGACAGATCGCACAGGCCGGAAGGCTTGACTTCCGTCCGCGCACGCGCCAACGGATCCGCATACAGGCTGCGCGGGCCGAGGACCAGACAACCTCCCGCATTCACGTAATCGCGCAGCCACTGCAGCAACGCGTCCGAGGCAACGTATTGCCCGGCGCAGACCAAAACCGGTCGTCTCTTCGCGAACGCCGCCGCATCCTCAAACCGTTCACCCTGCTCAAGTTGCGCATCATATACGACGTCAACCTGAAGCCCCGCCATGAAGGCACCGCGATAGAACGCCTCGACGATCGAATCATACGAACGCGGATTGCGCGCCACATGTGCGTCGGTGGCGTCGACGGACGTATGCGGCTCATATTCCAACGCCCAGCGGGACTCCGGCGAGTACAGCAGCGCCATATCACAATCCGGGCGCAGACCCGAAACCGCGTCGCCAAGCTCATGCAATTCACGACCAAGCGCCGAAATCTGTTCGTACACCCGGCCGGGAATGCGATCGTGCGGCAGGATTCCACCCCAATATGTTTCCGTACCGTAATGCAGCTGCTGCCAATGCCAGTATTCAATCAACGATGCACCGCGCGCGATGAACTGCCAAGCCGCCTGACGCCACTGACCGTCGTAACCAGGAATATTGTCGGCGGCACCGCCGATCGGCCCTCCGTCGGTCTCCAGCACTTGGAACGGCTCATGCTTCAGACCATATGAACGATCCGCCTTCAGAGACAAACCCCACGGCCCAAAGCTGCTTATTGCGGGCGTTTCCGTTGACGGCGCATGCATCAGCAGTGCATCCTGCATGGTGAAGTACAGATCCACTCCGGGAACGTTCACATGCTTCACGGAACGAGCCTCGTCCAGAGCCGCCCGGCCCAAAGCGTAATTGACCGTCACGAATTGCTCCGGTCTGCGGAGCGCATCGATCTCCCTGCGTTGCCATGCCAGCAGCTCATCGGTCAGTCCGGCCTGATATCTGCGCCATTCGATGTCGTACTGCGGCTGGCGATTGTCATTCGGTTCCCACAGATCGTCCCATGTGGACAGCTCATGGGACCAATACGTCAATCCCCATTGCGCATTCAGCCGCTCCACGGAACCATAGCGCCTGCGCAACCAGTCCTTGAAGCCTTCGAACTCATCCGGCGAATAGTTCAGATGCAGCCCTGGCTCATTATGCAACTGCCAGCCGATCACCGCCGGATGGTCAGCATACCGTTCGACGATCGCCCGCGTCACGCGCGACGCGTAATAGCGGAATACGGGATGGCTCAGGCTGTGCTCTTCCCTACCGCCGAACGGCCGTCGTCGCCCGTCGCGATCCGCCATGGCCACTTCCGGATACTTGCGGGCCATCCACATGGGTATGGCAAACGTCGGCAACCCCACGATCGCCGATACGCCGGCACCATGCAGTTCGTCCAGAATCGGTTCCAGCCAATCCAAGGAAAACATGCCATCCTCCGGCTCCCAATGGGACCAGCTGCCTTCCCCCACACGGACCACGGAAAAGCCGGCGTTCTTCATCTGGCGAACATCCTCTTCCAGACGCTCCGACGGCTGGTATTCCTCATAGAACGCCGCGCCGAACAGTACCCGATCCTTGAACCATGTCGAATCGTTCATATCCACCTCATCGTCGATATCGCAATTGTCGGTCATCACTGGCGAGACGACATTCCAGAATTGTCGAATCACAAAGTGAACGTTCACATTCTAAACTAGCGGAAATTCCCTTGTCAAACGTGTCGCAGCGAAAGAAAAGAAGTCCGCGTCGCTCCCCCAACTGCCCCGATGCATCAGCACGACCACGTCACCGTCGCCGCTCACATGAGCAAATTGAAGTCGTGCAACACTAGATGTCTTCAAGGAAACCTCATGCGCCCGCCGCTCAAAGTCACGCCATTGCACACGCTCAGATGCACATTCATGTGAACGTTCTATCAGACAATAGGAGATACGGCATTCCCCACATAGTCAACGGCACACACAGTTTCACGCATCCGAAGCATCGCAGGGCAAAACTCACACTCACGAAGAGATCACACTCGACTCGCGCACGATCAACCGCGGATGAGTGTGCGCGACACGGGCAGCCGAACCGCCACCCTGTACCATGTCGATCGCCATGGACACCGCCGTTTTACCGACCTCGTCAAGGCCCTGGTCCACCGTGGTCAACGTCGGTAACGAGAACTCCCCCATGTCCGTATTGTCGTAGCCGACCACCCGCACGTCGTCGGGCACCGCGAATCCGCGATCGTGCAGAGCACGGATCACGCCAACCGCCACATGGTCGTTGGCGGCAAGAATCCCGTACGAGACGTCATCCGCAAAGTTATCCGCGATTTTCATTCCAGCCTCATATCCGGAACGGCCATCCCAACCGCCTTCGTACAGGCGTCCGGCACGCAGACCGAATCTGGACTGTGCCTCGTTCCACGCCTCAATGCGCAACTCGGTTGAGATCCATCCGCGCACGCCGGAAACATGGTCCACACGCTGCACGCCCTGTTCGGCCAGATGGCGTATCGCGGCTTCCACTCCATCCCGCTCGCCGTAGTCAATGACCGACACGCCGTCCGTCCGAACGGATTCGGAGACGCCGACCTCCACGATCGGCATATCCACCGCAAGCTTGATCGTCGGCTCCACCCATGTCTGAGTTGCGAGAACGATCACCACACTGACGCCATACCCCAGCAGACGTCCCGCGGCTTCCGCCACGCTCTGCCTCCCCTGCCCGTTCAGGAACACGATCTGCAACATGTAATCGGTATTCGCGACGGCGCGCTCAATGGCCCACAGCACACTTGAAGGGCCGGAGGAACCGGTGTTGGGCAGCAGTACGCCGATGATTTTGGCCTTGTTGCTTTTCAACGCGCGCGCGTACTGATTGCGGTGATATCCAGTCAGACGGATAGCTTCCTCCACAGCCTTCAGCGTCTTCTCCCTCACTGTTTCCGGCTGATTGAGCACACGGGACACGGTCTGATGGGAGACTCCGGCCACCCGCGCCACGTCCTTGATGGACACCGACCTTCCACGCTCCTGCTGTGCCATATCGTCTCCTCTTCCCAATGCGCTTCCTCGTTGAACGTTCACATCATTGTACCGCTTGATGGCGCGGACTACTGTTGATCACATGGCAATGCGGATGCAGACCACTCAAACCATGCATGCGATGCAAATGACGCATGTGGAGCACGGATTCGGCCCGGTGTGGGACGCCCACTCGCGGGTGCTGGTGCTCGGGTCGATGCCGAGTCCGAAATCCCGGGACGCGGGCTTCTACTATATGCACCGGTTCAACCGGTTCTGGCCGGTCATGGCGGCGATCTTCCGCGACGATTCGTGCCTGCCCGCTACCGACTCGACTGCCGGCTCGGCTTGGCCGTCCAGTCCGGACGAGATCGCCGAGCTCGTGAAAGCGCGACGGACGTTCGCGCTGCGCCACGGCTTGGCGCTGTGGGACGTGATCGCCTCCTGCGACATCGCGGGCGCAAGCGACGCCAGCATTCGCAACGCGGTGCCGAACGACATCCCTTCGATCGTGCGCGGCTCCGGCATAACGCATGTGTTCACCACAGGTGCCAAGGCCGCACAGCTCTACCGCCGTCTGGTCGCGCCGATGATGGCATCGGCCGGACTGGACGGCGTTGCCCTCACGACGCTACCGTCCACGAGTCCGGCCAACGCGGGGATGTCGCTGGACCGGCTGATCGAGGCATATCGGCCGATCGCCGCCGTCTCCTGACAAACTTTCGGGGGTATTTCCGCCGCCTGGCCCGGCATTGCAACGCTCGCTGCGGAAATCATGCCGAAAATTTGTCCAGATCGCGGACCGCGTCACGGACCATGTCACACGCCACGTCACGCCCGCAGCGCGTCGGCGACGGCCCAGACCACGCCGGCCACATGCCGCAGTTCGGCCTCGCGGCTCACCTCGCGCCACACATCGGCGTAGTGCTCGAACCATATCTCCAGCGATTCGGCGGCGGCATCCCGATCGGGAGCCCCGGGAACGCCGGCGAGCGCGGCGAAGGCGTCATCGATCACCCGCCGGCCTTCGAGGGACGTCCAGATCGCCCCACGTGTGCGGGCATCGGCACAGCCGGACCTGGCAAGATCGGCGCCCACGGCCAGACGAGCCGCGTCGAACCGGGCGCGTGCGGCCGGATAGTCGGCGAACCGGGACGCAAACCGATCGTCCGCAATCAGCGCCCGCACGTAACGATCCCGCGCCTCCAGACCGTCCGCGCATTGGGACAGCGGCCGTTCGCGGATCACCGGATTGGCGGCCAGGCGCGCGTCCACGAACCGGGCGACCTCATCGTTCAGCGGCGCGCGGACGGCTGCGGAACCCCCGCCGCCGAGTTCCCCGCCATCACCCGCGGACACGTCGCCGCCCGGCACCAGCTCGGCATAGCGGACCATCGCGCCCCAGTCGAGCGCGCCGCACTCCCCCGCAGCTACGTAGTCGCCGATCAGCCGGCCGGCAGGATCGCCGTATTCCAATCGGGAGATGGCCTCGCTCATGACATCGAACGCGGCATCTTCATCGCGGCCATCGCAAGCCCCACCGCCCGTCCATGCGGCGTCGGCGGCCGCGATCATGCCGGGCACGGACAACCGCGAATCGTTGATGTGCCCGAAATCGCCCCAGTCGGTGACCATGAATCCGACCGCCCCATACTTCCGGCCGCATCGGGCGAGCCGCGTGACGTTGAGCCACGCGTCGCGCAGCCCGGGCACGAGACGGTCCCACGTCCACAGGCCGGCGCACACGATCTGTCGGGCGCCCGAGCGCGCCACAAGCGCCACCTTGTCCTCCGGCACGTCGGGCTCGTACAGCCAGTTGAGCAGGGTCACGTCCTTGGGAAGACGCTTCAGAATGGCGGGGTTCTCGATCGCCACATCGGCCCAGATCATCGGCGCGCGGCCCGATGCGGTGGCATGCGCGCACAGGTCGGCAACGTAGTCGGCGTACAGCGCGTCCTTGCCGACGCGGGTTGCGAGCGCCGCGGTCGCGCCCCGGCCCAGATCGAAGGTCTCGTCGGCGCACAGGTTGACCGATCGCGATCGGAACAGCGGCGCGTATTCGTCGATCATGGCCTTCACCACCCGACGGGATTGCGGTTCGGCGGCGTTGATGGTGTGGTGCTGGAGGCGTTCGATCAGGCTGTGCGGGCGGCCCGCCTGCCCGGGGAATTCGCCGAGCGCGCGCAGCTTCCGGGTGCGCATGGCCTTGTACATGTGACCGAAGGTGGACAGCGACGGCACGAAGTCGATGCCCAGCCGCGCGCAGTGCTCGTCCAGTTCGATCAGATCGGTGGCAGCGATCGGGTTTGCGCCGCGCCACATCTCGCTCAGACCGTCGAAGGCGAACGAGTGCTCCACGTAGAGCTGGAACTGGTTGACCTTGTACAGGGCGAGCTTGTCCGCGAAGGCCTTGAGCCAATCGAGCGTGGGGACCCGGCCTCGCGCCACGTCGAGGTAATATACGCGGGTGGCGTAGGCCGGGCGGTCCTCGATGCGCACTTCCGGCAGCACGGGCGCGCATTGGCGGATGAGCTGGCGCAGGGTCTGCACGCCATAGCGCAGGCCTTCGAAGCCACCCGCCGTGATGGCGATGCCCGGCCGGCCACAGTGGCCTTTGCAATCCGCTGTCTCCCCGTCGGCCGTGACGATGAGCGTGTAGCCGTTCGCGGGCAGATCGGCGCTCCCCGCGTCGATCGCAAGTGTGATAAAGCCATCCGATCGGGGCGATCGCGCGATATCCCAGCGCAGTCCCGCGGTCTCGCGCAGATCGTCGATGATCTGCATGACCGGCACCGATCGCACAGCCGAGTCGGCGGCATCGGCGGGGAAGCATTCCACGACGCTTGCGGTCAGCGGCAGCGCCACCCGGCCGGCTCCCCATGCCACCTTCGCCGGTCTTGGCAGCAGCACCGGCTCCGAGCCTTCCGGCGCGTACGAAGATCCACATCCACCGCCCATTGCGAACCTCCCTGTTCTTTTTTGCGGCCATCGAGCACCACGACCATACCATACCAAACCGGCCGGGCGGTCGCCGACGCCCTGCTCTGACAAACTTTCGAGGGCATTTCCGCCGCCGGGTCCGTCATGGCAACGATCCGCGCGGAAATCATGCCGAAAGTTTGCCAAGACCGCACCGAGACCGAAGCCCCCTCTTCTTACAGGAACCGCGCCAGAAAGCCGATATACAACGTGATGGCAAACGGGGATTGGAACACCTCGTCGTCACCATGCCCGCCATATTCCGGATACCAGGAGACCACATTGGAATCGCCTATCGCCTTGCGCATCGATCTTTCCATGACAGGCGTCATGTCCCAATTGACCATCATGTCGTTCTGCGCATGCGTCAGCAGCATAGGCGCACTATGAACGTTCACATGGGCGAGCGGACTGGCGTCCCAAGCCTGCTCGCGGGTATAACCCGCTCCCAAAAAACCGGCGATGAAATCATGATCGTCGAACTTGCGCCATGCGGTCAAATCGCTGATCCCGTAGCTGGACAGCACTGCGGAGACCCGACTCGATACCTGCGCACAGCCCATGGATGGATCCTCATAGCCGGCGTTCTCCGCGGTCACGCCAAGGAACTGGCACAGATGCCCGCCCGAGGAAGAACCATACGCCGCGATGCGAGCGGGGTTCACGCCCCACTCGCCAGCATGCGCGCGCAGGTAGCGGATCGCGGCCTTGCAATCGAGAATCTGCGCGGGCCATGTCGCCGCATCAGTAAGCCGATAGTTCACGAACGCAAGCGCATAGCCCGCAGACAACATGGCGGAGAAGATCGGACGGTCCATGACGGAGATCTCCTCACCTCGAGCAAAGTTGCCTTGCTCCCACCCACCGCCGTGAACGTACACCACTAGCGGCCATCCGTCGTGCGGCGCGTCCCCGTTCGGCGTGACCACGTATAGCAGATGAGCATCCAGCGAATCGCCGTCCACGTATTGCCTCTGCCCATGAACCTGAACCATGTCCGCACTCCTTTGTCAGACCGATGCCTTCGCCGCCGCAGTCCATGGTACCTGCAACGCCATCCGACCGCTACGCAACAGCCGTAACGGCGGCAGTGGCATAGGCGTCGATCAGCGCGCGCCGCTCCCCTTCGGTGATCGGCAGGATCGAGCCATGGCGCTTGAGCATGACGCCCAGATCGACGCCGTCGAGGGCATGCCAGTCAGCAGGGTCGGAGCTGCCCGGGTCCGCCGTACAGTACAGAAGGCATCCCTGATGCGGCGCAAGGCCGTCCGCCATGAATCCGTACGGCATGGCGCGCCCGTTGAATTCGGGAACGTCATCCTCGTTGAACCTAAAGAATTCCGGCCCCTCGCAACGGACAGGGAATCCCGCCAGTTCGCCGATCGCCCCCACATACGCCCATTCGTCCGGCCCGGCATTGCGGTCAAACGGCCCGAACGATACGGCATACGGGTTGCGTGAACGTTCTATACGCCCGTCCGCGTACGCCCGGTACCACCAATCCCCGATGCGCATCATCGTGGCGTCGATGGCCAACGTGTCGCGGTCCACCCATTTGACCGGCTCACTGAACGAGACGAAATCACGCGTGGTGGCGTAGTACATGCAGTAAGGACTGTCAGGATGAATGGTGTCGACGGTGGTGTACGTGGTCCAATAGACCATGAATTCCTGCCGTTCCGCAATCCATGCGGCTTCAGGCGCCCATGCGGAGGAACCGCCGGGAATGGAACCGGCCACATCGACGCGCCGCGGACCGTCCCAATGGGTCAGGTCACGTCCCTCGTACACCATGATGTGCGTGCTGCAACCCTTCTCCGCCACTTCCTGCCCACAATGCGCGGTGTTGCGCGTGAACGTACACAGGTCGGAGGCGACCATAATGACGGCTTTCCCGTTCGGATCCCGGGGATCCCGCAGCAAGTATGGGTCGCGCATGCCACGGTCGCCAACATGCGACACGAATATGGGGTCGCCTTGCGGGCGAAGGTCCCGCCAGATTCTGGCGTCCCCGCTGAGGGCGAAGTAGATCTGTTCGTTGGTGGGATTGCGGTCCGCGGCGGTGGTTTCCACGCCGGTGAAATGGGCAAACAAATACGCGGAATATGACTTGTTGTTCATGATGTTCCAATTTCGTTCAACGATGGCGTGATGATGGCGTGATGAATGAAAGGACGTGATGGCTGCGCGGAGCGACGTACACGATGGACGCCAGTGCTGCGAGGCGGAGCCAGGGGCAATCCCAATGCGCCGCGCCCGCAGCACGCGTCCGTCAACAGATCACGACGCCGAAGCGATGTTGTTCTGCAGCTCATCGATGTAGCTTTGCGCCGCCTGCTCGGGCGTCTTGGAGCCGAAGGCCACGTCCTGCGCATTGCGTGTAAGGAGATTGTCCGAGTCGGAGGCGCCGTTCGGGGTTTCAGTAGGAGCCGAGCCCGCCAGATCCTCCGTCTTGTCCATGAAATCCATGACCTTCTTTTCGATGTTCGAGGCGTTCTGCTTGGCGACTTCGCGCACCTTGGGATTGGCGGGAATGCCGCGTTCCGTCCCCAGAATCTTGCCGGCCTCCTCGTCGTTGATGAGGAAGTCCAGCAGTTCGGCCGCCTCCTTGGGATGTTCGGTTTTCGCGCCGATCGCCCAGCTCATGCTCATGCGGTTGTACATGAACTTCGTCTGCGGCGTATCCGTGGGCATCATGACCAGCGACC
Organism: Bifidobacterium sp. LH_389; assembly: GCF_056357235.1. Classification (NCBI taxonomy): domain Bacteria; kingdom Bacillati; phylum Actinomycetota; class Actinomycetes; order Bifidobacteriales; family Bifidobacteriaceae; genus Bifidobacterium; species Bifidobacterium sp. LH_389. The sequence goes on along the minus strand of NZ_JBKEVR010000016.1, from coordinate 24,653 downwards.
AATCCTCGGTGCCGGTTGCGGCGCTGTAGGCGGACAGCTGCGTGGCCTGGGTGAACAGCATCGCCTGCCTGCCGGTGCCGGCAGGAGACGTCTCGATGCTGGCACCCTGACTTTCCGCCCATTGATCCGCGGATCCAATGAGTTTTTCGTTGATGGCCATCTGGAACTTCGCGAACATGTCGGTCAAAATCTTTGGGGAAATGGCCACTTTACCGTCCCTGAACAGCTCCTCACCGTGCTGTCGTGCCCATAGTTGCACCCCGTACGTCCCCAGAGGAACACCCGCTCCGAAAACCTCTCCGCTCGACTTGGCGATGATCTGCCGTTCAAAGTCCTCGAATTCGTCCCACGTCCAGGAATCGGCGTCATCAGGCAGCGTCAGGCCTATTTTCTTCAGCGCTTCGTTATTCACGGCGATTCCCAACGACGTCAGCGACACCGGCGCCGCATACTGCACGCCATCGTACTGCCCGGTAGCCCGCACCGCATCGGTCATCTGCGTCAGATCAAGCGTGTCGCTGACCTGAGAGAGATCCATGAGCGTACCCTGCGAGCCATAGACCGGGATGTGGTCGGTGCCGATCTGGAACACATCAGGGGCGGCGCCGCCGGCAACCGCCACGTTGAGCTTGTCGAAGTACCCGCTGTAATCGGAGTTCTCCATGTTCACCTTGATGTTCGGGTGCTTCTGCTCGAACAGCTCGACCGCCTGCTGGGTGAGCTTGAGACGCTTTTCCGAACCCCACCATGAAAGTGTGATCTGCGTCTTGCCGTCGGCGCCGCTCTCCCCGGCAGTATCCGCCGAACCGCATGCCGCCACGCCAACGGTCATTCCCAATGCCGCAACAGCGGCAACCAGCCGCGTGAACATCGTTGTTCGCTTCATTGCAACTCCTAACCCTTTGGATTCCGTAACGCGAAGCCGCACACCACTCAACGTTAAGCGGCATACGCCATCGCCTTTCCCGCCCATCGACCATCGCCACCAGCGAGTTAATCGATAAAGCTATAAGTGATTATACGATTAACTTCCGGTGTCGTCAACCACCATGCAACACGCCTCATTTTCCGGAGCTCCTTGCACCGCCAAGGCTTAATCGATTAGTCTTTTTCACCGAATAACGCATGAAAAGCTAGGATGAACACCATGGTCACCATGAAAGACGTAGCGCAGGCCGCCGGAGTCACCACGGCGACCGTCTCGTACGTCCTCAACGGCACCGGATCCGTCAGCCGGGAAACTCGGGAGCGCGTGCTGCGCATAGCCCAAGAGCTCAACTACACCAAGAACCTCACGGCCCTGAAACTGCGTTCCGGCAGGAACGGCATCATCGGATTGGCCCTCTATGACGTCGGCATGCCATACGCGGCGGAACTGGCTCGCGCCGCATCGGCGGAAGCCCTTCGCCACGGACTGCAGCTGCTGGTACAGCAAACCTCCTCGTCACGCACCGAGGAACGGTCCATCATCGAAACGATCACCAGCCAGTTCTGCGACGGCATGATCATGATGTCCGGTGCACTTCCCAGCGAGGAAATCCGTACGCTCAGCCGAGGCAAGCCGGTCGTACTCATCGACGACCATTCGTCGGACAGCCCCCTCGACTCCATCTTCACCCCCTGCCGCGAAGGCGCGCGAACGGCCATCGCCAGACTCCTTGGCGAGGGGCGCCGCAACATCATCATGATGGGCACGCACGCCACAACCCTGCCTCTGGACGAGAACAGCACCCGAGCCACCGTCCGCTATGCTCTCGGCTACCGCGACACCATGGACGAGGCGGGATTGCCGTTCGACGACGGCAATCTGATTCCCTGCGGCTGGACACCCCGGGAGGCATACGAGACCATGCAGGAGCTCCTGCGGTGCAGAAGGCGCTTTGACGGGGTATTCTGCATGTCCGATTCCATGGCCATCGGCGCATTGAGCGCGCTCAACGACCATGGCGTACGCGTGCCGGACGAGGTGTCGATCATCGGGTTCGACGGCATTGACGAAGACAACTACACCACGCCCAAGCTCACCACCGTCGCCACGGACACCAAGCAGCTCGCGGAAACGGCGGTGACCATGCTGCTCGATCGCATCGAGCATCCAGATTCCGGTAAACCGCCGCAACGCGTGACCATCGGGCATCGACTCATCGAACGCGGCACCACACTGCCGACGGTGTGACCCCTCCTGACAAACTTTCGGGGGTATTTCCGCCGCCAAGCCCGTCATGGCAACAATCCGCGCGGAAATCCTGCCGAAAGTTTGTCAAAAGGGCGCCGCACGGTCAGGCGAAGGTCATCCCCCGCGCATCTATGCTGGTAGTGAAGCCGCAACTCCGGCGATTCCGACGAGGGAAACGCCGGAGACTGAACATAGGGGGAAGGCCATGAACGAACAGCAGTACCGCAGCCGCCGTCAGACCCGTCAATCCGCACCCGTCCGCAGCATCATCGCGGCCGCCGTGGCCCTGCTTGCGGCGCTGAGCCTGACCGCCTGCGCCACGACCGGCACGACCGGAGCGGGCAACCCGAGCGCCGGCGCTGGCCAGTCCCAGACGCAAACGTCCTCCGCCACCCCGCCTCCCGGCAGCGTGGCCGCGGGCAGCGAGGCCGGATCCAACGGCCGTCTGGGCGCCAATCTCAACGATTACATCGACAACCTGCTGCGCAATCCCTACCTGAGCGACTACGAGCGCCCGATCATCGAGCAGGCGAAACGGGACGGCGGCATCTCCGCCTCCACGTACGAGAAGGTGTGGGCCGACTACAAGTCGTGCATGGCGGACCGCGGCTACAAGGGCATACAGCTCCACAAGTGGCCGAACGGCATCTACGACGAATACACGCACGCACCCGGCACGCCCGCGCAGGAGGAGAAGTGGACGAGCGACTGGCATGACTGCTTCCTGCGGTTCGAGCATGTCGAGTCGCTGTACGGTGCGCAACAGAGCAATCCATCTCTGTACGCGGACACCTACGAGGCCGCCGTGGACTGCATGCGCCGCGAGGGCGTGGTGCCGATGAGCTTCACGGTCAGCGACTACAACAAGGTTCAAGGCAAGTCTGGCGCCAACGCCACCGTCACCACGGCCGCCGGCGAACAGGCCACGGTGAACATGCGCGACCCGATCGTGCGCGGCTGCAAGGCCGCCGCCGGCATGAGCAGCTCTTTCACGGACGATCCGATGGAATACCTATGGTGACCGGCGTGACCGACGCCGCGGGACTGCTCATTGTGGAGGACGACCAACGCATGGCCGCCTCGCTGGACGACGCCCTGCGGTTCGAAGGATACCGCACGTGGGTGGCGCACACCGGCGTGGAGGCGCTGGAGACCCTGAGCGCGCACGGAGACGGCATCGACGTGATGCTGCTCGACCGCGACCTGCCTGCGATGAGCGGAGACGCGGTTCTGGGCACCGTCCGCCGCATGGGCCTTGACGTGCGCGTGCTCATGGTCACCGCGGCCGGCAGCGTGGAGCAGCGCGTGGAGGGATTGGATTTGGGCGCGGACGATTACCTCGCCAAGCCGTTCGCCTTCGCGGAGCTGGCCGCCCGCATTCGTGCGCTGCTGCGCCGCGACGGGGATCGAAACGGCGGCGGGGACGTGGCCACGGCGAATGCGACGGGTGCGCCCGCGTCCGATTTCCGCATCGACGCGTCCCGCCGTCTGGCCCATTGGCGGGGCGTGCCGCTCGATCTGACCGTCAAGGAGTTCGACGCATTGGCCTGTCTGCTCGCCGCCCACGGCGGATGGGTGGGCGTTGCCGAGCTGGCGCGCGCGGCATGGCCGGATGGCTCGCCCAGCGCGGGAGCGGTCAAGACGCTCGTCTATACGCTGCGCCGCAAGCTGGAGGACGCCGGAGCGGACCATGCCGTCGAATCGGGAAGAGGAAAGGGGTACCGTATTCCATGAAATGGCTGCAACCGGCGGCTTCGCGCCTGCGCGGATTCCATGTACTGCCGCGCACGTTCCGAGGCAAGCTGGCCGCGGCGATCGGCCTGCTGGTCGCCGCGTTCCTTGCGATCGCGCTCGGACTGCAGATCGCGTTGTTCGGCAGCATCTACGATCAGGCCACCTACCGGGTGATTCAGGTGGTGCGCGGCAACACAGTGCCCACGCCGGATTCCCATGCACTGTATGTCTCCACCACCGGCTGCTGGTATACGTCGCACAGCGTGGGCTGCGGCCCGTTCACGCCCGGCACGATCATGGAGATCAACGGCGACGACGTACGCCAGCCGGTGCTCCAGAGCGCCATGTGGTTCTCGCTCATCCTGTTCGCCGTGTTCGCGCTGCTGGCCATCGGTGCCGCATGGCTCATTTCCAAGCGTCTGGCCGGTCGCATCTCCTCGCTCGGAGAGCAGATGCAGCGGCTCGACCCGACCGACCCAACCGAGCGCGTGGCGTTGGCCGGCACCGACGAGGTGGCTGCGCTGGCAGGGGACGTCAATGCCATGCTGGAACGCATCGAGCGGTCGGCGAGCGCGCAGCGGCAGTTCATTGCGAACGCCTCGCACGAGTTGCGCACGCCGATCGCGGTGATCGAGACCAGTCTGGACGCTCCCCTTGCGCAGGGCCGGTTCCCCGCGGACGTGGAGCCGTCGGTCCGCCGGGCGCTGGATGCGAATCGGAACGCGGGCGAGCTCATCGGGGAGCTGCTCGAACTCTCCCGGGTGCAGAATCGCATGCCCCGGCTCGGCAAGGTGGCGCTGGGCGGCGTCGTGGAGCGGGTGCTTGACGCCCAGTGGGATGCGATCGACGCGCACGGACTGGACGTGCGCACCGAGATCGACCAAACGGTGACGGTGCAGGGCGACGCGGCGATGCTGGTCCTGCTCGCGGACAATCTGGTGCGCAACGCGGTGGTGCACAACGTGGAATGCGGGACCATCGACGTGACCGTGGCGCGGCGGGACGGGCATGCCGTGCTGTGCGTGGGCAACAGCACCGAGCCGGCCGAAACGTCCGCCGCCGATAGGACGTCTGCCGCCGCGCTGGACGACCTGTTCATCCCGTTCCACCGGGGCGACGATTCACGGCTGGCCGGCAGGCCCGGCAACGGATTGGGACTGTCCATCGTGCGCGAGGTGACGGACGCCCACCGGGCGCGGGTGACGCTCGACAGGCCCCGGCCCGATCGGTTCGAGGTCACCGTGCAGTTCTGACAAACTTCCGGGGGCATTTCCGCCGCCGGGCCCGCCATGGCAACGGTCCGCACGGAAATCATGCCGAAAGTTTGCCGGAATGAGAGGATCGGCCCGCTGTCCAGCGTTTTCCCTACGTTGGTAGGCAAGTGCAGGGGGACTCGCACCCACTCGGCGAGTTGAGATAGGCATCCGGCCTGACCCTTTGAACCTGTTGGTTAAGACCAGCGTAGGGAGCAGTGATTCATGAGCGACAGTCCTCGACATCTATCCGTCGGCGGCCCGCACAACGCCGTTCGGTACAATGCGGCCCCGCAGGGCAGCGATCTGCCGCAGGACGACCCGCTCCGCGCGCGTATCGCCAAGGCCGTGCGCGACGTGCGGGAGCAGACGCCGCTCGCCCAGTCGTTCACCAATTTCGTGACCATCAATCTGGTGGCGAACGCGCAGCTCGCCATCGGGGGCACCGCGGCCATGGGATATCTGCCGGACGACATCGTGGACACCGCGTCGATCGCCAAGGCGTCCTACATCAACGTGGGCACGCTGCTGCCGTTCTACCGGGACGCGCTGCCGCAGATCGCACGCGGCTTCCGCAAGGCCGGTCACCCCTGGGTGCTGGACCCGGTCGCGGCGGGCATCGGCGCCACGCGCACGGAGATCCTCAGGGCGTTCCGCTTCACGCCGCCGACCGTGGTGCGCGCCAACGCGTCCGAGGTGCTGGCTCTGACCGACCTGTGGGGGCTGAACGACAACGCGGCGGACGGCGGCAATGCAGCCGACGCCTCCGGCAATGCTTCCGCACCCGACCGGCATCGCCCGGCCGGCGTGGAAGCCGTGGACGACGTGGATTCGGCCGCCGACGCCGCGGTCCGTCTCGCCCGTTCGCTGGCCGTCACCGCACCGGGAGGTCAGGCTGCGGTGGCCGTATCCGGCCCGGTCGATCTGGTTACCGACGGCGAGCGCACGTTCCGTCTGCCCGGCGGCAGCCCGCTGATGACCAAGATCACCGGGGCGGGCTGCTCGCTCGGCGGCGTGACGGCCACGTATCTTGCGGTCACCGACCCGCTGACGGCGGCCCTGACCGCGAGCGCGCTGTACAACCGCGCCGGGGAGATCGCCGCCGCACGCGCGCACGGCCCGGGCTCGTTCCAGACCGAACTGCTCGACGCCCTGTGGAACATCACCGCGGAGGACGTGGCCGCCAGCCCGATCCTCGCCGCGTAAACCGCAGAACCGCGGCATTCCAAGATTTCGCAAGACTTTAGACAAACAAAGGAGCACCGATGAACAACTATCCATTCGCCTCGATGCGCGACAGCTTCGACCTGTCCGCGTACTTCGTGGTCGGCCCGCAGGACACCAAGGGCAGGCCCGTCACCGACGTGATCGAGGAGGCGTTGCGCGGCGGCGCGACCTTCATCCAGCTACGCGCCAAGGATGCTGACGCCAAGGAGATCACCTCGCTCGCCCAGGACGTGGCGCAGATCATCGAGGACAACGACAAGTCCGACTCGGTGGCCTTCGTGATCGACGACCGCGTGGACGTGGTGTGGCAGTGCCGCAACAAGGGCATCAAGGTGGACGGCGTGCACATCGGCCAGACAGACATGGAGCCGCGCGAGGCCCGCGCCCTGCTGGGGCGACGACGCGATCGTGGGCCTGTCCGCGGAGACCGAAAGCCTCGTCAAGCTCATCAACGAACTGCCCGACGGCTGCATCGACTACATCGGAGCCGGTCCGCTGCATCATTCTGTCACCAAGCCGGAGGCCTCGGTGGGCGGCAACGACGGTTCCGGCCGCACGCTGGACGAGACGCAGATCAACACCATCTGCTCGGCCTGCGACTTCCCGGTCGTGGTGGGCGGCGGCGTGAAGGCCGCGGACATCCCCATGCTGGCTGGCACCAAGGCCGCAGGTTGGTTCGTGGTCTCCGCGATCGCCGGAGCGGACGATCCGCAGGCCGCCACCCGCGAGCTGGTGGACGCGTGGAAGGCCGTGCGCGGCGACACAAAGCACGGGTACGCCAAGCGCGTGATCGCGTCCCCTGCCGAGGACGCGCAGGGGACGGCCGCGGAAGGCACCACGACCGAGAAGAAGTTCACCAACGCCAAGGAGGCCAAGGAGGCGCAGCGCCTCGCCAAGCAGCAGGCGGTGGACATCGCCGCCCGCGGCTCCAAGCAGCGCGACAAGGCGCACATCCGCAAGACCAAGTCGGTGCACTTCGAGAACCAGTTCGGCTCCTACGACCTCGAGGTGCCGTACACGGAGATCAAGCTGTCCGACACCCCCGGCGTGGGCCCGAACCCGCCGTTCATCGACTACAACACCGAGGGCCCCAAGTGCGACCCGAAGGAAGGCTTGAAGCCCCTGCGCCTCGACTGGATCAAGGACCGCGGCGACGTGGTGGAGTACGAAGGCCGCCGCCGCAACCTCGCGGATGACGGCAAGCGCGCGATCAAGCGCGGCAAGGCCACCAAGGAGTGGCGCGGCCGCAAGCACGAGCCGATGAAGGCGAAGGACCACCCTGTCACGCAGATGTGGTACGCCCGTCACAACATCATCACCCCGGAGATGCGCTACGTGGCCGAGCGCGAGAACTGCGACGTGGAGCTGGTGCGCTCCGAGCTGGCCGCGGGCCGCGCGGTCATGCCGTGCAACATCAATCACCCGGAGGCAGAGCCGATGATCATCGGCTCGAAGTTCCTCACCAAGCTCAACGCCAACATGGGCAACTCCGCCGTGACCAGCTCCATCGACGAGGAGGTGGAGAAGCTCACGTGGGCCACCAAGTGGGGCGCGGACACGGTGATGGACCTTTCGACCGGCAACGACATCCACACCACGCGCGAGTGGATCCTGAGGAACTCCCCCGTGCCGATCGGCACCGTGCCGATGTACCAGGCGCTGGAGAAGGTGGAGGACGACGCCTCCAAGCTCAGCTGGGAGCTGTTCCGCGACACGGTGATCGAGCAGTGCGAGCAGGGCGTGGACTACATGACCATCCACGCCGGCGTGCTGCTGCGCTTCGTGCCGCTGACCGCGAACCGCGTGACGGGCATCGTCTCGCGCGGTGGTTCGATCATGGCCGAGTGGTGTCTGCAGCACCATCAGGAGAGCTTCCTGTACACGCACTTCGACGAGCTGTGCGACATCTTCGCCAAGTACGACGTGGCGTTCTCGCTGGGCGACGGCCTGCGCCCCGGCTCGCTGGCGGACGCGAACGACGCGGCGCAGATCGCCGAGCTCATGACGCTGGGCGAGCTCACCAAGCGCGCGTGGGCCAAGGACGTGCAGGTGATGATCGAAGGCCCGGGCCACATTCCGTTCGACACCGTGCGCATGAACATCGAGATGGAGAAGGCCATCTGCCAGGATGCCCCGTTCTACACGCTCGGCCCGCTGACCACGGACACGGCCCCCGGCTACGACCACATCACGTCCGCGATCGGCGGCGTGGAAATCGCCCGCTACGGCACCGCCATGCTGTGCTACGTGACGCCGAAGGAGCACCTGGGTCTGCCGAACAAGGATGACGTGAAGCAGGGCGTGATCGCCTACAAGATCGCCTGCCACGCGGCGGACATCGCCAAGCATCACCCGCACGCGCAGGACCGCGATCTGGCGATCTCCAAGGCGCGCTTCGAGTTCCGCTGGCTCGACCAGTTCAACCTGAGCTACGATCCGGACACCGCCATCGCCTTCCACGACGACACCCTGCCCGCCGAGCCGGCCAAGATGGCGCACTTCTGCTCCATGTGCGGCCCGAAGTTCTGCTCGATGGCCATTTCGCAGAACATCCGCAAGCAGTTCGGCGACGCGGCCCAGCAGGAGCGCGTGGTGGCCGATTCCGAGGCGGAGATCGCGTCGAAGGGCATGGCCGCGATGAGCGAGAAGTTCCGCGAGCAGGGCGGCAAGCTCTACACGGCCGCGCAGTAGGCACCGCAGCGGGTTTGCTCAATCCGTGCTTCCTCGGCCACGGATTGAGCAAACCCGCTGTTCTATGCCCCGATCGGGGCGCAACGGCAATGGATTTGCTCAGTGTGCGCAGGAGGGAACGTCAGAATCGCGGCATATAGCCCTGCGCGATGGCACAGTAGCGCACCTCGTTCGCTATGCCCACGTCGAGGACGCCCATCAGCACCATCATCACCAGTCCCGCCACGGCCGACAGCAGGTATTTCGGTTCCGCGAATATGCCGATCACCCCGACCACGCCGCTGACGGCCAGCAGGATGAGGTCGAGGATGCAGCAAGCGATGAGCGCCTTGCACTTGACGGCGCTGCGGGCCGGACGGATCGAGCACACCACCCAGATCAGGGCGATGACGATGGACACGGCATCGCCCACGATCGAGAGCCAGTCGATCATGCGCAAATCCGACGACCCACTCCACAGACCCAGCAGCATGGCCGGCCAGTAGATGGCCTTGCGAGGATTGACTTCCAGCATGGCGCTCACCCCCGTTCCGTTCGCCGTCGCATCGTTGCACGGCTTCCTATGGTTTCATGCTAATCGCGTACGATCGGCCGCCCAAATCGCTGTGGCATTTCTGCCGAGCCCGTCAATACACCGGCGGATGCAGCGGGATGGCCGCCCGCAGCAGCCATCGGCCGTTCCGCGGACCGCAGTCCAGGGATCCGCCCAGACCTTCGACCATCTGCCGGTGCAGCGCCAATCCGCGCCCCGCCGCCGGCCCGCGCCCCGCCGCCGGCATGCGTCCGCCTCCACGGTCCGCCAGACGCACACTCGCCCCCACGTCGTTGGACTGTTCCACGACGACGTCCCGCTCCCCCACCGTCACGCGCAGCGCATACCTGCGCAGCCCGCCGCCGTATCGCAGCACGTTGGCCTTGCATTGGCGGATGAGGCTCAGCGTCTCCACCGCGCTCGACGTTGCGATCGCATGGCATTCGCCGACCACCGCCACGTCGCCCGTCATGCCCGCCGCGGACAGTGCCGCTTGGAAGGCTGCGCATTCCCGGTGCAGCGCCGCCATGAATCCGGCCGCGTTGCCCTGCGGATCGTCGTCGGAGCGCATCCGGTCCAGCAGCTCGCGCAGCGCGGTCCATGCGGCGTTCGACCGGTCGCGCACGATTGCCCAATACCGCGCATCCGCAACCGTCGCGGTACCGACCGCCATGCCGCCCGCGGCATTGTCTTCCTCCTCCCGCACTGCGTCGAGACGGATGTCCGCGGTCATGGCGATCACGGACAGGTCGTTCATGACCGTGTCATGCAGGGTGCGCGCAAACCCGGTGTTCCGGCGGGCGAGCATGAGCCGTTCCCCGTCGCGCAGCGCATCACGCTCGGCGTCGGACTGCGCCGCCAGCATCAGGTTCACGGCGGTCAGTACGCCTGCCGCTGCGGCGACCACGCACCCCGCCACGTGCATTGCGCGCAACGCATGAGCCGCACTTCCGTCCGCCGCGGCACCCATCGCGGTCGGCCCCATGTCCGCCGCCGCGCACGCCGCCACCATCATCGCAGCCACCGCCGGACTCCATCGCCATGGCACGCGGCAGCTGAGCAGCCATGCCGCGAACCACATGCCGCACAACGGCAGCACGGCATCGCTCATGCCGCCGTCCACCATGCCACTCGGCACATCGTTTGCCAGACCGCCCAGAACGCCTCCCGAAACACCGCCCGCGCCGAAGTCAACCCATCCGCACGCCACGGCGTACAGCAGCGTCAGGAGGCAACCGACGCGCGGCCACATGACCGTCAGCGCTGCGGCCGTCAAATAGACCGACAAGGTGGGCAACACCCGGTCGGCCGGCAAACCGAGCCACAGACTCAGCGCCACGTCCCCGATCACCGCCGTCAGCGCGCCGATGGCTTCCAGAGGATGCATGCGCAGACCGAACGCCGTGCATTCCCTGCACCATTGGAGTGCACGACCCAACCGAGAAGCCAATGTCACGGACCTGGACGGTCTCGGTTCCCGCACCGGCGGCTGTACCGGCGGCATCCCTGCATCATCCGCTGTCATGGCGATTCACCCCGCCTGTTCACGTAGCCACATGGCCGCCAGTTCCATGCGGTTGGAGACGCCGGCCTTGCGGATCGCGCGCTCCAGATGCGTGTTGACCGTGGATACGCTGCGGCCGGTTTCATCCGCCATGCGACGGGACGTATAGCCTTGCGCGCACAGGGCCGCCAGCTGCCGCTCGGTGCCGTTGAGCGCCGCGATGCCGTCCGGCCGCTCGCCCTGAATGCGCAGATACGCCTCGTGCGCGGTCTCGAAACGCGCGCCGCCCGTTGCGGCCGTCCCATCCGTTGCGACTCCTCCGCCGGGCCATGTGCCGCCCTGCGCCACGTGCACGATCGCACGCGCCATGCTCACGGTATCGTGCTTGGAGACGATGCCCTGTGCGCCGGCCTTCGCCGCATCCGCCGCATACCTGTCGAGCGAAAACGCCGTCATGGCAAGGATCGCCGGCCTCTCGCCGCGCAGCCGGACCGCCCGGCACAGCGCCGGCCCGCTCATTTCCTCCATGGACATATCCACCAGCAGTACGTCGGGGCGGCGGCCGTCCACCTTGAAACGCGCCAGCGCATCCCTGCCGCGCGTGGCCGTCCACGGCACGGTCCACCGCGGCAGCAGCTGACCCAGCCTTATCCCCAGCAGCTGCAGGACCAATGGGTCGTTGTCCACCATCGCCACGGTACGATCGTCCATTTGTCCACCTTCCGCCGCACGCCGGTGCACGCATCCGTACCCCGCATCGGCCGTCGCGGCATCATCTGCCTGGCCGCGGCAGCACCGCCCGGCATCTGACTGCCACCGTCACCGCCGAAGATGGCCTCTCGCCGCGCGTTTTGTAACTATTTTACAAAACGCGTCTCCTACGGCCGCCCAGAGACGCAATTTGTAACACTGTTACAAAAGTGATTCCGTAGGCACCCCGCCGCCACCCGTTTTGTAACGTTTTTACAAAACGCGCTTCCTACGGTTCTCCCGAGACCGGTTTTGTAACATAATTACAAAACGCGTGCCTTGGGGCGGCTCAGTGACAGGCAGCAGAATGACAGACGGCAGAATGACCGTTGTTGTGTATGCGTGCATGCATATACAACAACGATGGCGGATAGAGGAACGGGCACAACACCGCCACGCCGCACCCGCACAACACCGCCCGCACGCTGGGACCCCCAATGGGTAGAGTGGAGGCCATGAATCACGGGGAGAAAAGCACGCTGCCGGCAGTGTTGTCGATCGCGGGGTCGGATTCGTCCGGGGGCGCCGGCATTCAGGCGGATCTGAAGACGATCATGGCCTGCGGCGGTTACGGCATGACCGCGATCACGTCGCTTACGGCGCAGAACACCACCGGCGTGCGCATGGTGGAGGACGTGACGCCGGAAATGCTGGGCACGCAGATCGATGCGGTGTTCGAGGACATCCGCCCGGACGCGGTGAAGATCGGCATGGTCTCCTCGGTGGCGCTCATCGAGGTGATCGAGGACCGGCTGAGGCATTGGCAGGCCACGAAGGTGGTATTGGACCCGGTGATGATCGCCACGTCCGGCGCAAAGCTCATCAGCGACGATGCGGTCGAAGCCCTGACCGCCCGGCTCTTCCCGCTCGCCACACTGGTCACGCCCAACATTCCGGAGGCGGAAACGCTCACCGTGGCGCACATCGAGAACGCGGAGGACATGGAAGCCGCCGCCGTACGTCTGGCCGAGCAATACGGCTGCGCGGCGCTCGTCAAGGGCGGGCACAACGTGACCGGCGACGCGGACGACGTGCTGGCGGACGCGACCGGCGCCATCACGTGGTTCCCCGGCACGCGCCTGAGCAATCCGAACACGCACGGCACCGGCTGCACATTGAGCTCCGCCATCGCCACGGGGCTGGCCAAGGGCGATCCACTGCCCAAGGCCGTCAAGCGCGCCAAGAAGTACCTGACCGGCGCCATCAAGGCCGGGCTTGACATGGGCCACGGCTCCGGCCCGCTCAACCACGCGTGGAAGCGCTAGCCCTCGGAACCCCGCGAACCACAAGAAACCCAACAAATACCGCAAATTCACCTCAAGGAGTGCACTCACATGGCCATCGACCGCTACGCCGAAAAGCAGGAAGTCCCCGTCAACCCCGAGACCGGCAAGCCCTATCTCAACACCGTGGCGGCCCTCGCCATCGCTCCGAACGGGGTGGGCGCGGAGCTGAGCGAGTACGTGTCCCAGGCCATTGGCGTGATCCGCGAATCCGGCCTGCCGAACGAGACGAACGCCATGTTCACCAACATGGAGGGCGATCTGGACGACGTGGTGCGCGTGGCCGTGGCCGCCGCCAAGAAACTCGCCGAGCAGGGCTACCGCACCGGCGTGACTCTGAAGCTCGACATCCGCCCCGGCTTTACCGGTCAGCTCGCGGAGAAGCCCGAACTGGTGAACGAGATTCTCGAAGGCAAGGCGTCCGCCGGCGCCTCGCAGGCCAAGCAGGAGTAAACGAAACCGGTTTCCTTCTCCGTGAAGGCAAAGGCCCCGGTCGCCATCGACCGTGCGGTAGACTAGTGCCCCATGACCACGATGAAGGAAATTGCTGAGAGAACGGGGGTCTCAGTTTCCAGTGTTTCGCTCGTTCTCAACGGGCGCGATGCGGGAAGGGTGAAGCCCGACATCGCCCGTAGGGTACGAGCGGTGGCCGATGCCTTGGGGTACAAGCCGAATCCGCTGGCACGCTCGCTGCGTACCAGCCGCACGCGCATTCTCGGCTTCGTCAGCGAGGAGATCGCCACCACGCCGTTCGCGGGAGGCATCATCCTCGGCGCGCAGGACGCGGCGAGCGCGGCCGGGTACATGATGATCACGGTCAACGTGGACGGCCGGACGAACGAACCGGAGGAGATCGCCGCTCTGAAACGTTACGGCGTGGACGGGTTCCTGTACGCCAAGATGTCGAACCGCGTCGCCGACGTTCCCGAAAGCCTCGCCGACTATCCGACCGTACTGGTGGACGCCACCGACCGCGCCGGCATGGTGCCGAGCGTCACCCCGGACGAGGTGGGCATCGGCTTCGATGCCACGAAGCGGCTCATCGACGCGGGCTGCACGCGCATCGCCTACGTGGGATGCTCGCGGCCCATGGTCGCCCAGACGCTCAGATTTCAGGGGTACCGTCGCGCGCTCGAGGAGGCCGGTCTGCCGTTCGATGACCGTCTCACCGTGAACGTCATGTTCCACAAGCCCGCCCAGGACGCGGTGGACCGTCTCATCGGCGAGCAGCGACCGGACGGGGCGTTCTGCTGGAACGACGCCCGTGCCATGTACGTCTACCAGTCGGCGCTGAAGCTCGATCTGACGATCGGCCGTGACCTGTCCGTGGTGGGCGTGGACAACCACCGTCTGCTGGCGGAGACGCTGGTGCCGGAGCTCACCACGGTGGAGTTGCCGCACTACGAGATGGGCTATTGGGCCACGCGCAAGGTGATCTCGCTCATCGAGGGCGCCGACGACGGAGCCAAGGGCTCTCTGGCCGGCGCGCCGGAACCGCACACCACCGCACCCCTGCCGCCGCTGGCGAATCCGGACGGCTCGGTGGAGACGCGCATCCGTTGCACGCTCATCGAGAAGGATTCGGTGGCCGCCTAGCGCGCCCAGCGTCCGAAGCCTAGTACGCCCCTGCAATGGCCTGATCGAGGTCCGCGATGAGGTCGTTCGCGTCCTCGAGGCCAATCGACAGGCGGATCAGGTTGTCCGTCACGCCGGCCGCCTCGCGGTATGCGCGCGGCACCTCGCGGTGGGTGATGCGCGCCGGGTCCACGATGAGCGAGCGCGAGTCGCCGATGTTCGGCACGTAGCTGAACACCTTTGTGCCGTCGAGGATGCGCCGCACGTTGGATTCATCCCCGTCCACGAGGAACGAGAGGATGGTGCCCACGCCGTGCGGGTAGTATTTCGCGACCAGATCAGACTGCCCGGTGGTGCCGATGCCCGCGTAGTTCACGGCCGTGACGTGCGGCAGGGTCGTCAGATGCCTAGCGATGGCCGTGGCAGTGGCCACCTCGCGTTCGACGCGCGGGCCGATGGTCTCCAGCCCCACCAGCGAGAGGTAGGCGTTGAACGGGCTGGCGACCGCGCCGAACGTACGCAGGTACTTGATGCGCACGCGGCGGATGTACGCCTCTGCACCGAACATGTCCGAGAAGCTGCGCCATATGCCGTTGCGCTCGTCGCTGATGACCTGCTCGATGGTGGTGAACTGCGGGAAGCGCCCGTTCGTCCAGTCGAACCGGCCGCCGTCCACGATGGCCCCGCCGATCGCGTTGCCGTGCCCGGTGATGCCCTTGGTGGTGGAATGCACCACCACGTCCGCGCCGAATTCGATGGGGCGGAACAGGTAGGGTGTGGGCACGGTGTTGTCCACGATGAGCGGGATGCCGTGCGCGTGGGCGAGGGAGGCCAGCGCCTCCACGTCGGTGATTTCGGTGGACGGGTTGGCTACGGATTCGCAGAAGATGGCACGCGTGTCCGGTCCGATCTTCGAGGCCACTTCGTCCAGATCGTTGATGTCCTTCACGAAGTCGGTATGCACGCCGAACTGCGGGAAGAAGCTTTCCATCGCGTCCACTGATGCCCCGTAGAGGTTGGTGGGCGAGATGATGCGCCCGCCGCCCTCCGCTGCGCACAGCAGCGCGAACGAGACGGCCGCCATGCCGGATGCGACCGCCACCGCATTGTCCCCGCCTTCGAGCGCGGCCAATCGCCGTTCGAGCACGTCGACGGTCGGGTTGGCCACGCGCGAGTAGGAGAATCCATGCGTCTCCCCGGCGGCGAGGGCGTCGCCGCGCACGGCGTTCTCCATGTCGAACGCCGCACTGGCGTACACCGGCACGTTCACGGCGTCCCCGTTTTCCCGGCGGTCGTAGCCGGCATGGATGGCCTGCGTGGCGAAATCAGCGGTCATGGTGTGTGTCTCCTCCTTCATGCGTTGCCGTCCAGTCTAGGGGCCACGAAGGCGGAACACGGCATTGCCGGTACAGGGCTTTCTTATCGGCCGGTATCAACGGGGCTGATAGGCAGCGGGACCGGCAGCCGGCAGGCCCGGTTCAGGACGCCAGTTCCCCGAGCGCGCGTTCGGCGAGCGCGGCGAGGAACCGCACGCCCGTCCAGATGCCGTCCGGGTCGGGGGCGAAGGTCGGCCCGTGCGCGGCGCCGGTGTCCCCCGCGCCCACGTGCACGAACAGTCCGGGGCTGCGCCGCTGGTAGTAGGAGAAGTCCTCGCCGTCAAGCTGGGGATGGTCTGCGGTGACGGCGATGCCTTGATCGGCGGCTACGTCCCGGGCCACACGCGCCCATTCGGGGTCGTTGGTGACGGACGGGGAGCCGAAGAACCAGGTGACGTCCGCCGTGGCGCCGTACGCCTCCGCCGTGCGTTCGGCGATGCGCGTGGCGGCCTGTTTGATGATCTCCCGATCGGATTCCTCGGTGGTGCGCGCGGTGCCTTCGAAGAACGCGCTTTCCGGAATCACGTTCCACGCGCTGCCGGACTCCACGTGCGTCACGGACAGCACGCGCGGGTGCGCGGGGTCCACATTGCGTCCCACCACGGTCTGCAGGCCCTGAATGATCGCGGTGACGGCCACGATCGGGTCCACGCCTCCGGTGGGCGAGGCGGCATGCGCACCTTTGCCATGCACGGTGACCTGAAACTTGTCCACGGCGCCGGAGAGGCCGCCCTCGCTGATCGCAATGACGCCCACGTCTCCGGGCGCGTCGTGCGTGCCGAAGAACGCCTGCACGTCGTCGAGCACGCCGGTGTCGAGCACCTGCACCGCGCCGGTCGGCCGCTGCGCGGTGGCACGCCCCTCCTCGGCCGGCTGGAAGATGATCTTCACGGTGCCGGCGAGCTCGGCGCTTCGCCATTGCAGCAGGATCGCCGCCCCCAGTGCGACGGTGAGGTTGAAGTCGTGGCCGCAGGCGTGCATGACACCGTGGTTCTCGGAGGCGTACGGCAGGCCGGTCTGTTCCTCCACGGGCAGGCCGTCGATGTCCCCGCGCAGGGCGATCACCGGGCCGGGCCGGCCGCCGCGCACCACGGCCACCAGCCCGGTCTTGAGGCCCGAGTCAAGGATTTCGATGCCGTTGGCCGCGAGGATCTCGCGCAGGTGCGCCGTCGTGCCGAATTCACGGTACGAGAGTTCCGGATGCCGGTGGAACCAGCGGTAATGGTCGAGCAGTATGATTCGCAGCGCTTCGTGGGCTTCCAGTGTTGCATGGGTTCCGCTCATGACCGCTCCCGCTCTCGTTCCTGTTCGCGTTCCTCGCGCCGGCGCAGCGCCTCGGCGAAGGCCTCCTCGATCACCTGCGCGGGCACGTTCGGCAGGGTTACGATCGGCTTCGGTTCGGCAGGCCGGGCCTGCAGATGCTTCTGCATCCACAGCTTGTCGTACCAGGTGCCGAGCTTGTAGCCCACACCGAGCTCGCGTCCGACGGGGAAATACCCCTTGGCCTTGTGGAACCTCGGGCTGGTGACAGGCAGATGCGGATCCTGCACGCGCGAGACGGTGAGCTCGAGTGCCGTGGGGTCGCGGAAGTCGGTCAGATCGTCGTGCTCGCTGACGGTGATGCAGGAGAAGAGTTCCACGATGCCCTGATAGCGCAGGATCGGTTCGAGCGCGTCGTACAGCAGCGTGCCGATCCGGTGGCCGCGATGGTTGCGGTCCAGATAGATGGACGTGTCCGCGGACCACGTGTAGGCGGGCCGCGATCCCATGGGCGCGGCGAACACGTAGCCCACGATGCGCCCTGTGCCTCCGGACGGGTCGTGTTCCACGGCCACGATGAACGGGAATGTGCGCTGCACTCCTTCGATGCGCCGGGCGAATTCGGCGGCATCCGGAGCGTCGTATTCGAAGTTGACGGCCGTGTCCGTGGCGTAGGGGGCGTAGAATGCGGCGATCTCGCCGGCGTCCTGCGGCGTGGCGAGGCGCAGGGAGACCGGCTCGGCCGGATTGCTTCGGGTCATGGGGATAACCGTCCTTTTTTGTGATATTGATCGGTGGCCCGCGGGCTCACACGTGCACGCGGGACAGGAACTGCTTGGTGCGATCGTGCTCGGGATGGCGGAACACCGCCTCGGGGCTGCCTTCCTCCACGATCTTCCCCTGGTCCATGAAGGCCACGTGGTCGGCCACCTGGTACAGGAAGTTCATCTCGTGCGAGGCGATGACCATGGACTGGCCCTCGTTGGCGAGCGCGCGGATCACGTCCAGCACCTCGCCCACGTTCTCCGGATCGAGTGCGGAGGTGGGTTCGTCGAGCAGCATGACCTTGGGACGCAGCACGGCGGCACGGGCCAGCGCCACGCGCTGCTGCTGGCCGCCGGAGAGCTTGTCGGGGAAGCTGTTGCGCTTGTCGTACAGGCCCACGCGGTTGAGGAAGTCGAGAGCGGTCTCCCTCGCCTCGCGCTTGGGCACGCCCTGCACGTCGGTCAGGGCGAGCTCCACGTTCTCCGCGACGGTCTTGAGCTTGTACAGGTTGAAGCTCTGGAACACCATGGCGGTGAGCCGGCGCAGGGCGGCGATGTCCTTCTTGGTGGCCTCGGCCGCGTTGACGGTGAAGTCGTCGATGGAGATTTCACCCTCGTCCGGCTTCTCGAGGAAGTTCACGCAGCGCAGGAGCGTGGACTTGCCGGCGCCGGACGAGCCGATGAGGCCCACGACCTGCCCGTCGCCGACGGTGAGGTCCACGCCGCGCAGCACCTCGTTCTTGTCAAACCGCTTGTGCAGGTTGGAGATCCGCAAGACCATATCCCGGCTTCCTTTCGGCTCGTTCGCCGGCGATCGCGGCGAGGGTCGGTACCTTGACGCGCGGCACCCATACGGCGGGTTCAGCGTCCACGATCACCCGCTCGTTGCGCTTGAGCCGCTTCTCGATCACGCGGAACAGCACGGAGAACAGACCGGAGAGGATCCAGTACAGGGCGGCGAGCGCGATGTACATCTCGAGGTAGCGGTAGGTGCGGGAGGCGGCGAGCTGACCGGCGGAGGTCATGTCCACCACGGAGACCACGAACGCCAGGGATGTGCCCTTGAGCATGCTCACGAACTGGGCGCCGAGCGAGGGAACGGCCACCACGAGGGCCTGCGGCAGCACGATCTTGCGGTAGGCGTCGAACTTGGACAGGCCGGTGGACAGGGCCGCCTCCATCTGGCCCTTGTCCACGCCCTCGAGCGTGGCGCGGAACGATTCGGCCGAGTAGGCGGCCATGATGTTGGTGAACGCCACGAGCACGAACAGCATCTTGGGAATGCCGTTGATGCTGATGCCGGTGCCCCAGTAGTAGTTGGTGTACTGCAATACCACGGGAATGCCGTAGAACGCGAGGAACAGCTGCACGAGTTCCGGCGTGCCGCGCGTGAAGGAGACGAACACGCCGCAGATCTGGTAGAGCACGGGGATGCGGTGCATCTTGACGAGCGCGAGCAGCAGGCCGAACGCCCAGCCAACGATCGCGGCGAAGAGCACGATCTCGAGGGTGACGGGCAGACCGCGCAGAATGGCGGGAATGTCCTGGATGATGTACGAGGGGTTGAAGATGTCAGGCATGATGGAATCCTTTCGCCTGCGTGAATGAACGTGCCTAGGGCGACGCGCGTACCGCCGCCGTCACGACCAGACGCTGTCGTCGCCGGTCAGGTCGTAGCCGAAGTACTGTTCGGAGAGCTTCTGCATGGTGCCGTTCTGGTGGAGGGTCACCAGAGCCTTGTCCACCTCGTCGGAGATCTTCTGGCCTTCGTCCGTCTTGGGGAACAAGTAGTAGGTCTCCTGACGCAGCGACTTGATGAGTTCCTTCTCCTCGTCCGTGCTGGCGAAGCTGTCGGGGATGGGCACGTAGTCCACCTGCACGCCGAGGTCCTGCGCATACACCTTCTGGTGGAAGCGGCCGCCGTAGCCGTAGTCGAACTGGCCCTGGCTGATCTGGCGCAGACGGGTGGCGTGGTCGGCCGGCGTGTACGTGATCTTGATCGGGTTGTTCGGGTAGAGCTTGTTGAAGTCCTCGAGGAACACCTGGAACGCGGAACCGTTGGAGTCGGTGGGCACGCTGTAGCCGCCGAGATCGGCGAGCGTGTGGAACGGATGCTCCTGGGCGAAGCCGGGGCGGGTGAGCACGGCGGCCTGATCGCGGTAGTGCGGGTACTTGGAGAACACGAACTTCTCCGCGCGCTCGGGCGTGTAGTTGAAGAAGTTGGCGCCGATCTGGAACTTGCCGCTGTCGAGCCCGCCGGTGATGCCGGCGAAGTCCACCTGCTCGTACTTGAAGTCGTAGTCGGCGATGAGCTTGTCCGCTTCCTTGAGCAGATCGATCTCGTAGCCGCCGACGGTGCCGTCCGCGTTCACCTGCGTCATGGGGGCGGGCGTGCCGGACGTGGCGACGATGACGGTGCGTGCGCCGCCGTCCGCCGCATGGGCCTCGCCGGTGATGTCGCCCTTCTGGCCGCCGCACGCGGACGTGAGCACCAGCAAGGCAGCGGTGGCCGCCGCGAACACGGTCTTGATTGTTGTGGACTTCACGTTGCTCTCCCTTTGTGGCTTGGTATGCGATTGACTGCGAGTGTACGGCCATTTCGGAGCCCACATGCACCGCGGATTATCGCCGCTGTTTTGAGCCATGCATAACCGGCCGTTATATGCGGCCCATAGCGCGTTATCAATCGGCGCAACGGCGCGGATCGCAGCCGTTGCATGCCTCTCGGCGCAGGTTCCGGAGGCGCATTCCGGTCGCTATATCTTCTGGTTATGGGGCGTGCCATGGGGCGCGGTTCCCCTACGGTCGTGAACCGCCCATAACCAACGCATATACCAAGGCACGTGATTCGCCCGGTGCCATGCGCTACATTCAAAACCACCGCGGACCGGCAACGCGATCCGCATCACCGTCATATCATCCGCATCGCATCCGTCCGTCACCGTAGCGGCACGCGAACCAACCACAGCAAAGGGGAAAACCGATGAGCACCGCACTTACCTATCAGGACGTCATCAACCAGACCGACGAGGAGTACGCCGCCGATTGGCGCGCATGGCACGAAGCCCGCGAGGCGCAGCTCGACTCCGAATACGGCTGGCTGTCCCTGCGCAGCATCGACTGGCTCACGGACGGCCAGACCATCACCATCCCCAAGTTCCCCGGCACGTGGACGCAGCACGGCGACACGGTCACCTACACGCCCGAGGCCGGCAGGCCGGTCACCAACCGTGGCGAGGTGATCACCGAGCCGAAGGACATCGAGGTGACCGCCCACGCGGACGTGAACGTGGAGGACTTCGACTACGAGGGCGTGCGTGCGCAGCTCATCAAGCGCATCGGTGCCAGCCGCCAGTTCGCCGTGCGCCAGCGCGACCCCAACTCCGCCACCCGCCGCAGCTTCCACGGCGTCCCTCACTTCCCGCTCGACCGCAGCTGGGTGCTGCCGGCGCACTACGAGCCGCTCGCCGAATGGAAGAACTCCGAGACCGGTGCCGTGCTCGGCGATCTGTCGCACAACGAGACGATCATCGGCTACGTGATGTTCACCAAGGACGGCAAGGACTACCGTCTCGCCGTCTTCCAGGGCCACAACGACGATTCCGGCTGGACCAAGGTGGACCCGGAAACCGGCAAGACCGTCTATCTGGACAACCGTCAGGACACCGACGGGCATGGATTCGCCCTGTTCCGCGATCAGACCAGCGGCAAGGAGACCTACGGCGGCGCCCGCGGCCTGAGCTTCGACGTGTCCGACCCGTCCGCCATCACCTACGTGGACTTCAACCGGGCCACCAACCTGCCGTGCTCGTTCACCCTGTACTGCACCTGCCCGTTCGCGCCCGCGGAGAACTTCCTGCCGTTCGAGGTGCGCGTCGGCGAGACCACGCCGACCATCGTGCACGAGAACGACCTGGCCGACGCCGACGCAGCCGAATCCGAATCCGCCACGGACGACGCCCTCGCCGCCTGAGCCAGGCCGAGCGCCATCACCCCCGTTTCCATCAATCCGCCAACGAAAGGAACCACATCCCCATGGAACTGCTGTCCCGCGACCCGTCCGTCACCTACGACGATCTCAAGGCCCAATCCCCCGAACAATTCCGCGCCGAATGGCTCGAATGGAAGGCCAAGCGAGACGCCTACATGCGCGAACCGTACGGCTGGCTCTCGCTCGTGAGCATCGACTGGCTGGAGGACGGGCGCGAGAAGGCGTTCGCCAGCTTCCCCGGCACGTGGCGTCAGGACGGCGACACCGTCATCTACACGCCGCCGAAGGACGGCGCGCCCATCGTCAACCGCGGGGTGACGCTGACGGGACCGTTCGAGGTGAAGGTGCCGGACGTGGGCGACTTCAATCTGGAGGACTTCTACCACGGGGACGTGCGCGCCCAACTCATCAAGCGCATCGGCGACGACCGCCAGTTCGCCGTGCGCGTGCGCGACCCGCACTCCGCGGGCATCGCGGGGTTCCAAGGCTCCCCCGCGTTCGAGCCCGACCAGCGCTGGGTGTTCCCCGCCACCTTCGAGCCGGCCGACCATGAGGACGTGACCGTGGGCGCGGTGGACGGCGGCCTCACGCACAACGAGACCTCCATCGGCACGCTGCACGTCGACTTCGACGGCACCCCGCGCGACATCATCGTGTTCGAACAGCACAACGACGATTCCGGCGCGCAGGCCGTCGATCCGGAAACCGGCGAGAAGGTGTACCTCAACAACCGTGCGAACATCACCAACGAGGGCAACGTGCTGTTCCGCGACGCGACGAGCGGCAAGGAGACCTACGGCGGCGCCCGCGTGCTCGGCTTCGACATCACCGACCCCGCCTCCGTCACCTACGTGGACTTCAACCGCGCCATGAACCTGCCGTGCGCCTTCACCGTGTTCTGCACCTGCCCCTTCGCACCCCTGCAGAACACCCTCCCCTTCGAGATCCGCGCCGGCGAGAAGACCCCGCCCGTCTTCGGCTCGCTGGAGGAGTAGCGGAGAAAGAGGCAACGCCCACCCCGCATAAAACACTTTCGTATGATCGGTCCAATCTGTGCCCCTGTCCGTGCAGCTTGGACCGATCATGCGATTTTCGGCCCTTGAAACGGCCGTTTTTCGCCTGATCGGTCCAAACTGCAACAGTGGGTGTGCCCCTCGACATGGTCGTCAATTCGGGCGTCGCAACGCAGGCCCCACCATGGCGTCCTATCTGTCTCCCCTCCGCATTGGTTTCTGGCTAGTGCAATTATGATAAAATATGTAAAACACATAAGGAGGTACGTTATGGCTCTCATCCAGGTCAATGTACCGGACGACGTGAAGGCACGGGCGGACGCCGCGTTCGCCCGCAACGGCATCACCACGCCCGCCGCGATGAAGATGCTAGTCACGCAGGTTGCCAATGAGGGGCGTACCCCGTTCGACGGACTGTTCTCCTCCGGAGCCACGCGTGAGCTGTGCGAGGACGTGAAGCGCGACATGATATATGCGGAAGCGCAGGAGTACGGCCTGATCCCCGACGATTCGACCGATGCGAGAATCATCCCGGACCATATGCTTGACCGGCTGGGCCTGACCGCTGAGGAGGCCGGCCAGTGAGCTGGGACGTCAGGGCCTCGGACCACTTCTGGGCAACCGCCCTGCGCATCAAACGCAAATACACGCGGGAACAGTTCGCCCGGATCATCCGGTCCGTGCGCGAAGCCATATGTGAACTCGCGGAAAAAGGGTTCGTCGAGGAAACCGGCTGGCACGACCACATGCTCGAACGGTCCCCGTTCGGCGATGGCCGTCATTTCGAATTCCATATCTTCGATGACGACGTTCTCGTTGTCTACTACCGCCGCGAGTCACGGCACGTGATCCGTATGGTCGGCATCTACGATCACGAGTCAATCCCCCGCGACGACAACTAATTCCCAATGCAGCGCATCAGGTGACAGATCGCCGCGCTGGCTCGCCCATAAGAAGCTTCTTTACTTGCGCAGGACCGTCCCGGCAAGTGTGCAACCGACTCTGATCGCCGGCCGTGGGATCGGGCGGACCTGCCACGCGTGGGATGCGGGAAAGGGCGTCCCGCGATGACCGTCCCGGCCCGTCGATGCGGGCAAGCCGGGGATATACGAAGGGGGCGGCCCGCAAGGACCACCCCCTACAAGAAGTGTATTTGCGGCGGTGTGTTACTCTCCCACACTCTCTCGGGTGCAGTACCATCACCGTGCCAGGCCTTAGCTACCGGGTTCGGAAAGGGACCGGGCGTGACCCCTGGGCCATGACCACCGCAAAAACCAACGCATGGTGGCGGTCCGGGAACCGGACAATGGACGCGAGCAACCCTCGTTGCCGACCGTTGTGTGAAGCACGCTCGTGCTCCGTGCCGCAGACGAATCCGACGCCCAACCATCCCACGCACACAAGGAGTGTGTCGTGTTGGCGTTCCCCCATTAGTACCGGTCAGCTCCACCGCTCGCGCGGCTTCCACGTCCGGCCTATCAACCACGTGTTCCACATGGAGGGTACAGACCCCAAGAGGGGTCA
>NZ_JBKEVR010000015.1:0-41865 GCF_056357235.1 Bifidobacterium sp. LH_389 | reverse complement strand
TACCCATCGTTACCATAGCGGTCTTCTGCTTCAAACTGGGAAGGCGCCAATCCCAAGCGGGAGCAGGCCTTTTCGGTCGGGACAGCGGGATTTGAACCCGCGACATCCTGCTCCCAAAGCAGGCGCGCTACCAAGCTGCGCTATGTCCCGTGCGCCTTGGTCGCAGCGGTCTGCGGCTTAAGGCACAAACAGTCAGTATAACGCATGGTGCGACCGGAACGCGCGGCTCGGTCGCACCATGCGTTCCGGTCGGAACGCGCGCGGCACAGGGCTCGGCGGAGCTCGGTACAGCTCAGTGCGTCTCGGCATCGCTTTGCCGCAGCGCTATGCCGTTCGCAGCCATCTCGGCGCGGGCGGCGATGCCGAGTTCCTCGCTCACCGGCACGGTCAGATCCTCGAACACGGTGACCGAGAACCCGAGCTTCGCCGCGTCGATCGCGGTTTCCTTGACGCAGTGCGATTCGGCGATGCCGACCACGTCCACCTGGGTGACGCCCGCCGCCTTGAGCGCGCACGCCAGCGTATGCCTGCCGTCCAGCGCGGAGGCCACCTCGCTGCGCGACTGGATGCGGTCCGAGTTGTCCTCAATGCCTTCGAACCCCGAATATGCGGCCGAGTACTGGCCCTTCTTGAAGTGGTGCGCTATGCCGAGCGCGGCGACGGCCGGATGCAGTTCGGCATTCGGCGTGCCCGCCTTGCCGTGCACGGGCCACGTGTCCACGTAGTCGGGGGAGTCGGACCAGTGCGCGCCCGGTTCGATGTGCCAGTCCTGCGTCGTTGCCATGTATGCGTATTCGCCGCGGTGCGCATCCACGTATGCGGCGATCCGTTGCGCGACCGCATTGCCGCCGGCCACGCCGAGTTCGCCGCCCTCGCAGAACGTCGGCTGCACGTCCACCACGATGAGCGCCCTGCGCTTCGCCCGCTCCTCGCTGTAGTTGACCATTTCGAGCTCGGGGCCGAAGTCCTCGGTCTGGGTGCGTCCGGTCTCATGGAAGCCGACGTGACGGTAGAATCCCTGGGCGTTCGCGTTGAACCCCGCGACCCACAGGGCGAGCCGGTCGTTGCCGATGGCCCGCTTGCCGGCCTCGACCAGCGCGCGTCCCACGCCCTGCCGGTGGCTGTCCGAGGCCACGTACAGCGAGGCGAGTTCCGCGGCTCCCGGCCGGTCGATGGGCGGGCGCGGCGTGCGCAGCAGCTCCGCGAAACCGATCACCCGGTCGCCGTCCAACGCGACCAGCGTGACCTGATTCGGATCGTCGGCGAACCTGTGCGTCAGTTCGAGGGCGAATTCGGGCGTGATCGCGTCCACGATCCCCTGCGGAATGTTGCCCTGATTGAGGTCGTGCCATGCGCGGGACTGCACCTGCGCCTTCTGCTCGAACCATTGCGGCGCTATCGGGACAATGCGAACTGTCATGAGGCTCATGATAGGAAGGGTGCGACTGCCGTGCAACGGAATCGCCACGCATAGCGTTGCAGCAGCCGGATTCGCTGCCTACTGCCGCGTCGGGAACGCGGTGGATTCACGGGCGACGAGCGTGCAGTCGACGGTGGTTTGCAGTGGCTCCGACCGGTCCTCGGGATGCTCGATGCGTCGGATCAGCGTTTCCACCGCCAGCCGTGCCTGCTCGGCGTTGCTGGTGTCGATGCTGCTCAGCGTGGGTGTGTAATGCCGGCCGGCTTCGGTGGCGTCGAACCCGATGACCGGGATGCGGGGAAGTGGCGTTGGCGCCGACGTTTCCCCGTGCAAATCCGCCTCGTGCAGGGCGTGCAGTGCGCCGAACGCCATATCGTCGGACAGGCAGTACACGCCGTCGAACCGCAGTCCGCGCTCCAACGCCTGAGTCACGGCACGGTAGCCGCCGTCGGCGCTCCAGTCGTCGTTGACGAACAGGTACGGGTCAAGAGGCAGCCCGGCCTGCTCCAACGCGCTTACGACGCCTTCGATGTGGCGGAACCGGCTGCGGATGCGTTCCTCGTCGGTCTCGGCGCGCCGGTAGGTGGTGCCGACCACCAGAATGCGCGTGCACCCGCATCCGATGAGGTGCTCGACGGCCATGCGTGCGCCGCGCTCGCAGGGGGTGAAGATCGTGTCGAACGTGGAATCGACGGAGTGGCCGTCCAGCATGACGATCGGCTTGTTGTGGCTCAGCGTACGCAGCTCCTCGGTGGACAGCATGCCGGCGCTCATGATCATGCCGTCGCAGAACTGGTTCATCATGGACGTGATGATGGCGCGTTCCACGTCCGGCTTGTTGCGGGCCAGCAGGGTCTGCTGAACCAGTGCCTGATAGCCGTGCTGCAGCGCTTCGAGCGAGATGGCGCGCGCCAGTTCCGCCTGATGCGAGATGTTCAGGTCGTGCACGGCCACGCCGATGATGCCGTTGCGTCCCAATCGCAGACCCACGGCGGACAGGTTCTTGGTGTAGTGCAGTTTTTCCACTGCGTCCATGACGCGCTTGCGCGTCGCCTCGCTGATCGTGTCCGCGCCTTTGAGCACGTATGACACGGTGGCGGCGGAGACGCCCGCCTCCCGTGCCACGTCCTGTTGGGTAACCATGCCTTCCATACTATCGGTGAATGGAACGGTTCCGGTGCGGATGCCGCGCGACACGCCTATGGGGATGTCCCGGGTGGCAAGTTCAAGAGTGCACTGATAGTATTTTAACGTGTAAATACTTATGAATCACTCAATCGAAGAAGATTGATTCACACGAATAAGGAGATGCATGGCTATGACAGGCAGCGCGCGGAACGAGATCGTCCTCATGCAGGATTGGCGCTTTGCCCTGACCGGATCCGTGGACGAACGTCCCGCGGCCGACGCATGGCGAACCGTCGATCTGCCCCACGACTGGGTGATCGGCCGACCGGTGAGTCCCGATGTTCCGTGGGGCGTGTGCATGGCGTTCCGTCAATGGGAGGGCGTGGGCTGGTATGCGAATACGGTCACACTCACCGCGGAGCAATTGCGGCCCGGCCGTCGGCACTGGCTGGACTTCGACGGAGTTCAGGAATGCGCCACCGTCTACGTGAATGGCCGACGCGTAGGCTATCAGGGCTACGGCTACACGCCGTTCCGTCTGGACGTGACCGACGCGCTGCGCGAGGGCGTCAACGAGATTCTGGTGCGGGCCGACTTCACGCAGGCGCCCACCGACCGCTGGTATTCCGGCGCGGGCATCGTGCGTACGGTCCGGTGGATCGAAACGCCGGAACGTTTTCTTGACGAGCGGCTCGTGACGGTTCGCCAGCATGTGGACGTGCAGGCCCGCCGGGTGACTCTGACGATCGACCCCGGACTGGTCGGACCGGTCGAGGCGCGGCTTGCGGACGCCGACGGACTGGAGATCGCCGCGACGGCCCGGCCCGGCGGTGACGCCGCGCTGGAGCTGACCGTGGGTGACGCCAACCTGTGGAGTGCGGAAACTCCGTATCTCTATACGCTCACGCTGTCGCTGCCCGATTCCGGTGACGCAGTGTCCATGCGCATCGGGTTGCGCGACGTGACGTTCGATGCGAACGAGGGCATGCTAGTCAACGGCGTGAGGACCGTGTTCAAGGGCGTGTGCCTGCATCAGGACATCGCCCCCGTGGGGGCCGCCGCAACGCCCGAACTGTGGCGGGCACGACTCGAGCGGCTCAAGCTTATGGGCTGCAACGGCCTGCGGCTGGCGCACCACATGTTTGCGCGCGAATTTCTGGATCTGGCCGACGCCATGGGCTTCTACGTGTACGCCGAACCGTTCGACAAGTGGCGCTCGGGACACTACCTGCGGTTCTTCGAGAACGACTGGAAGCGTGACCTCGACGCAATGTTCCTGCGCGACCGCAACCGGCCGAGCGTGGTGATGTGGGGCGTGGGCAACGAGGTGGAGGATCAGGGCAAGTGGCCCATGGTGGATACGTTGCGCCAACTGGTGGCAGAGGCGCACCGCATGGATCCGACCCGGCCCGTCGGCTGTGCGATGAACCCGCATTTCCAGTACGACGAAGCGGAATACGGCGACCGCGAGGACATGGACACCGTGTTCAACGAGGCGCCGAAGACCGGGGAGATCACCGACCCGGCAGAGCGCGTGGAACGCGTCAAGCGCATCGCGGACGTAACCGACATCGTGGTGATGAACTACGCGGAGCAATGGTACGGCCGCGTGCGCGAAGCGGTGCCCGGCAAGCCGATCTTCGGCTCCGAAACCTACCAGTGGTTCATGGGTCACGACGAACAGCTGCAGAACTTCACGCAAAGCAACCCGCAGCTCGTCCCATGGCGTGCTGATCGCCGGTGGGTGATCGGCGGGGCGATCTGGAGCGGCTATGACTATCTGGGCGAATCCATGGGCTGGCCCTCCAAGGGGTGGAGCGCCGCGCCGCTCAGGACAAACGGGGTGAGACGCTTCAGCTACGATCTGCTGCGATCGTACTGGACCGACGAGCCCATGGTGAGCTTCGCAGTGCTGGACTATTCGCTTCCGGACGAGATGGTCAAGGAGCATTGGGACATGCCGCCCTATGTGAGGCACTGGGACTTTCCGCAGTTCCGCAAGGCGCTGATCCCGTACGCCATCGCTTCCAACTGCGAGGAGGTGCGCGTGTTCGTCAACGGCAAGCGCTTCTACGTGCCGCGTCCTGCGGAGTGCCCGAATCGTCTGATCACCGGGTACCTACCGTGGACGCCCGGCGAGGTGGTCGTCGAAGGCGTCAACGGGGGAGCGGTGGCGTGCCGTGATGTGGTGCGCACCCCGGGCGCCGCCGACCGCCTGGAATGGGAGGCGGATGCGCCCGTCGAACTGCCGGCCAGACGGGGGTATTGCGTGGGGCTGACGGTGCATGTAGCCGACGCGGACGGCAACGACGTGTTCCGTGCCGAGCCGGAGGTGACGTTTGCCGTTTCCGGCCCGGCGGACATCGTTGCAGTGGATAACGGGGACCTCACCAACGACGAACCGTATATCGGTAGCCCAGTGGCTTCGCGTCAGGGCAAAGCGAGTGTATTTTTACGATTAAATGGACAGTTCGGGCGTGTTGAGATCACTGCAAAAGCCAATGAAATCAAGGAAACTAGGTGGGTTATTAATGTTGAAGAGAGAAGTTGACAGGAGGACAGTTTAAACGTAAAATCAAACCATGTTCAGCAAGCGGCCCGCAGTGATGCGGTCACGGTTGCAAACACAACATCAAGGACAACAGGAAACTTCACGGCCGGGCGCCAACGTTGCCGACGTCCGGCGAGCCGAACAAAGGAGTCAGGAATGAAGTGGACATCGATGCTGAGGAAGGCCACGGCGGCCGCCGCCGGCATGGCGATGCTGGTTGGCGTTGCCGCTTGCGGGTCGGAATCGAACGAGGGTACGGCCTCGCCGGACGCGAATGCGACCATCCGCGTGGCGTGGTGGGGATCCGACAGCCGCCTGAAGATCACGCAGGAGGTGATTTCCAAGTTCGAGGCCTCCCATCCGAACATCAAGATCGAAGCTGAATACGGCGACTACACCGCCTACTTCGACAAGCTCAACGTGCAGCTGGCCGGCGGCGAGGCGCCCGACCTGATCCAGATCGGCGAGGACTTCCGCACCTACTCCGACCAAGGCCAGTTCCTCGATCTGGCGCAGGTGTCCGATCAGCTTGACCTGAGCGGCCTCAAGGATTCCGTCAAGAAGATGGGCCAGTCGAACGGCACGCAGTATCTGGCGCCCATGACCACCGGCATGCTCGCCGTATTGGTCAACACCGATCTGCTCAAGCAGTACGGCGTGGAGATCCCCTCCAACGCCGACACCTGGTCGTGGTCCGACTTCGAGGACTGGAACAAGGAGATCATCGCCAAGTCCGGCAATACGCTCATCGGCCCCGGTTTCCTCAGCAACGGTCTGGGACTCGGCGTGTGGGCCAGCCAGCACGGTGAACCTGCGCAGTGGGACGATACGGGCGTGAAGGTCTCCGAGCCGGTGCTCACCGCATTCTTCCAGAAGTTCAAGGATTGGACGAGCAATGGCGGCGTCTCCGGATCCGTCGACGCCTGGAGCGAGGGTGCGCACGCCACCACCGACCAGAGCCCGTTCGCCACCAAGAAGGCCGCGGTGACCATAGCCATGGCCAATCAGGTCGACACGTTCGCCAAGAGCACCGGCCAGAACGTCGAACCGCTGCCCCTGCCGAGCGACGACCAGAGCATCAACTGGATGACCCAGCAGCTGTCCATCGGCTGGACCATCAACGCCAAGACCAAGTACCCCGCGCAGACCGCCGAATTCCTCAACTACATGCTCAACGATCCCGAGGCCACGGAGCTCATCGGTGCCGAACGAGGCATCCCCGCGAACGACAAGGTCCGTCAGAGCATCAAGGATAAGGTCAACGACAACAACAAGAAGGCTCTGGCCTACACGTCCAAGATGGAGCCGCGCCTGGCGGCCGAGCCCAACCCGCTCACGCCCGCCGGTGCGCGCGACGCCAACAACATGGTTCTGCGCTACGGCGAGGACGTGGCCTTCGGACGCCTCAGCCCGCAGGATGCCGCGAAGAACTTCACGGCGGAGCTCAACGCGGCCATCCAGTCGGCCTGACGGTCGGCGTTCGCACGGGAAACATGATGGTCAGAACATGAAAGGAGCGGCCATAGGACGATATTGACGGTTTTCTCCTTTTCCTCCCGGGGCGGCGCCTCGCGGTGCGATGATGATTCGCACGGCGAGGCGCTGCCCTTTCTCGTGTTCCGCGTGCCGCGGCAGCGGGATCCATGCGATGCGCCGGCAGCGTAAATCGGACACCGGAGGCGGAACCGCGGGGTATGGGCTGCGGCGTGGCGGTATAGAATCGGGGTGCGCGCGGGCCGACCGGTCGCGTCGCAAGGAAGTCGCAGGAACATCGCGAGGGAGGAGCGGGCCATGGGACGTCATCAGCGTGCGGAGACCTCCGGGCTGATCTCCTTCCTTATCTGCGCGGCCGTATGCGCCGTGGCCATGAAGCTGTACGTGGACCTCGCGCCCGCCATCTGGCAGGTCTCGCGGCGCCTGTTCACCGTCTCCGCCGGCATGATCACCGCATGCGGCGTGATCTCGTTCGCCATCGGCTACGCCCGTCATTCGCGCTCGTGGAATCTGGACCACGGCTGGTTCGCGCCCGTGCGCCGCGCGTTCGAGGTGCTGGCCCTGTCCGTGGTGTATGCGTCCACGATCTTCCTGTGCGCGTTCGCCATCCTGGGCGTCATCAGCTCCATGATGGGCTCCTTCCTTGTCTACCTGCCGTGGATCACCGCCGGATTCGCCGGCGTGGTCGGCTACCTCACCTTCGTACAGGCCGACCTCATGAACGCCAAGACCATCGCCTCGCTGCTGCCGTTCTTCGTGCTCTCCGGCGTCACCACCGCGGGCCTCACCACCGACGACCCGTACTGGTGCAACAACAACTTCTCGCAGCTCGGCGACCGCACCACCTTCGCGGCCCGCATGTTCAACTCCACGCTCATCCTCGCCGGCGTCTGCATCATCATCGTGAGCTACTTCGCCGTCTCCGAGCTCATCACCACGCACCGGCTGCGCGTGCGCTGGCAGAGCGACCACGCGGACGCCACGGCCGGGCGCGCGGTGGGGGAGATCAGCCACTTCCGGTTGCGCGCCATGCTGCTCATGGGATTCCTCACGCTCGCGGGCGTGTTCTTCATCGGCATCGGCACGTTCCGCTACACGCCCCACCCGCACGTGCACGACTTCTTCGCGCGCGGGTTGCCGGTCATCATGGGCGTGCTGCTCATCATCCTGCCGTGGCTCGCCCCGCAGCTGTCCAAGGCGACGTTCGTGATCGGCGACCTGGCCATAGGCGTGTGCGGCGTGGCCACGCTCATCTGGCTCAAGGGCGACAACACGCTCACCAACGTGGAGGCGCTCTCCGGACTCGTGTTCCTCGGATGGTTCATCGTGTTCGCGCGGCAGATCGCCGCCATCGAGGCCGACCGCGTGGCCGCGCAGCTCGTTTACGCGCAATTGTATGCCCGGGCGCTTGCCGGTGCCGGTGCGAAGGCGGGCGACGTTGCGGCGGCCGCATCCGCCATGCCTGCCGCCGTGAGTGCGACCGCCGGCATGGCCGCCACGGACGTGGTTGCGGATGTTGCTGACGTTGCCGGAAGTGGGTCGGATGCGCGCGGGGGAGACGTGACCGGTCTCGAATCCCGGTTGGCCTCGGATAGGTGATTCGTGTCCGGTGTAGCCGCCGTTTTCGAGTTTGGGGGCTACTTCTGACGCATGCGAGCGGGAAGGGTCGGTTGGAGCGTGCGGTCCGTTTGCTTGACGGAGTGCCCGACCGCATGTCTGGTTGCTCCGTTCGCCTGTTCGGTCCATCCGATTCGTACGTACCTTCGGGCGCGCCGGACGGGTATGTCGCCGGGGGCGAAGTCGGCAGGGGCCGGGCACTCGGAAGCAGTGCCGCAATATGGTATTCGTCACATTTTCCCGATGAATTCGTCAAGATCAAACGATTGACGTCGGCGAGAGGCCAAAAGGAGGCGTATAGTTGCACCTTGCGATGTTTGCGCAAACATTTTTGTTTGCGCAAACATGGGTGCAGTCGAGTACTGCCAACGCATCACGATCAGCGCATTGCAACGAGGAAAGGAACCGCAATGAGCGCCAATGAACAACATACCGGCAACGGCGTCACGGGCGACGCCGCAACGCCGGCAACCAACGAACCGCAGAACTACGGCGTGCGGGACGCCGACCAGCCCACGCTTCCGCTGCGCCTCGGCTTCGGCCTGCTCGTCGGGCCCGCCTGCTGGATGCTCGCCTACGTGGGCGTGTCCGCCACGCTGCTGCCCGCCAAGCTCCAGTTCTTCGCGCCGGACCAGAAGGTGGCGCTCATCCCGCTGTTCTCCACCATCGCCATGGTGGCCGCAACCATCTCCAACATCATCGCCGGTGCCCTCTCGGACGTCACGCGCACCCGCTTCGGCAGCCGCAGCCCGTGGATCGTGGCCGCATCCCTCGCGTGCGCGCTCATGTTCGTCTGGTTCGCATTCTCGTCCACCTGGCCCATGCTGCTGCTCACCTGGACGCTGTACAACGTGGCGCTCAACTGCGTGACCGCCCCGATGATCGCCCAGCTGTCCGACCGCATCGCCCCGCGCTGGCGCGGCACCATCTCCTCGTTCTGGGGCATCGGCATGGCCATCGGCAACTACGGTTCCGGCCTCATCGCCTCCCACTTCATCGCGGACAACGCGGCAGCCACCACCGGCGTGCTCATCTTCGCCGTCATCGCGGCCGTGGGTGGCGTCATCTCGCCCATCATCATGCACGAGCAGAGCAACAAGGACGTGGCTCGCACCAAGTTCGACCACGACGCCATCCGCCAGTACTTCATGTTCCCCACGCGCAACTGCCGCGACTACTACCTCGCCCTCGCCGGCAAGATGCTCATGGTCACCGGCCAGTACGTGATCGTGGGCTACCAGCTGTACATCTTCTCCGACTACATGAAGCTCGACTCCGACAGCCAGACCTCCGCCATCTCCACCATGTCGCTCATCCTTATGGTCACCGGCATCGTGTTCTGCGTGATCGCCGGCCCGCTGTCTGACCGGTTCCACCGCATCAAGGCACCCGTCGCCATCACCACCATCATGCTCGGCGTGGGCGCGTTCTTCCCGTTCTTCGCTGCCGAACCGTGGACCATGTTCGCGTACGCGGTGATCGCCGGCATTGGCATGGGCGCCTACAATGCCGTCGATCAGGCGCTCAACGTGGCCGTGCTGCCCGACCCGAAGACCGCAGCCAAGGATCTGGGCATCATCAACATGGCCAACACGCTCGGTCAGGTGTTCGGCCCGGCCATCGCCGGTCTGGTGATCACCACGCTCGGCTACCGTGCCATGTTCCCGGTCGAAACCGTGATCTGCGTGATCGGCGGCCTGCTCATCCTCGCCGTCAAGCGCGTGAAGTAGCGCACTCCAGCGGTCTCCTGACACGAGCGGCCCGACCGGTTCCGACGCCGGCCGGGCCGCTCATTGTTGTCCTGGTCAGGCGATCACGCCGGCCAACTCGAGCGCCGTACGCACGAACAGCACCGCCAGCACGCCCACGATGACCGGCCGTACGATGCGCGTGCCGTCCTTGAGCACCAGGCCGGCGCCCAGATAATGCCCCACCATGCCGAACAGGCCCGCCACCAGACCGACCGTCCACCACATCTGGCCGCTGAACGCGAACGTGACGATCGAGGCGACGTTCGCGGACAGGTTCCAGATCTTCATGTCCCCGGAGGCGTCGTGCAACCCCATGCCCGCGACCGCCGTGAACGCGAGCAGAGTGAACGTGCCGGAACCCGGGCCGTAGAATCCGTTGTACAGGCCGCACACAAGGGAGCATGCAGCCACGAGCAGCCAGCGGCGGCGCTGCGGCATGGGACGGTCCTTCGCCGCGAAGCTCTTGCGACGCAGCACAATGGCGGCAATGACCGGCAGCAGGGCGATCAGCACGTAACGCAGCACGCCCTCCGGCACCAGCAGGGTGATCCGTGCGCCGCCCACGCTGCCGAGAAAGCCGAACAGGGCCGCGGGCACCGCCAGTCGCGCGTTGACGAACCCGTTGCGGCACAGGCGCACCGTGGACGTGGTGGACCCCAACCCCGCGGACAGCTGATTCGTGGCGACTGCCAGATGCGGAGGCAGGCCAGCGATGAGATACGCGGGCATGGTGATGAGCCCGCCGCCGCCCGCCACGGCATCCACCATGCCGCCGAGCAGCACCAGAGGGCAGACGATGAGCAGGGTGATCCACAGCGAGGGGAATGTAGTCAAATCCATGGGCACCTAGGGTATGAAGTCCGTGTTACATGCGCCGTCCGAGTCCGCATGGCGAGGCGCCTTGTCGGTAGACGCGGTCAGACCTGCTCCCCGCGCGCCGCCCAGTGCCGTTCCTGCGCGGCATGCGGATCCTTGCGCATGAGCTTCGCCGGGTACTTGCGCTTGGTCTTCTCCAGCTTGGCGAGAATGATGTCGTCCATGTCCACGCCGAGCCGGTCCGCCATCATGATGCAATAGGTGAGCACGTCCGCCAGCTCCTCGTGCACATGCTCGTCGCTCAGGGCCGGCGACTGCGGCGTCCACTGGTAGCATTCCAGCAGTTCCGCACCCTCGATCATGATGGACTTGGCCAGATTCTCCGGCGTGTGGAATCGGTCCCAGTCCCGTTCCGCGCTGAAATCCCGCACCGCCTGAATCGTGGACTCGCTGATCATCGGTTTCCCCTCCGTGGCGCTGCCGCAGGCGTACGGGTTCGTGCGCGTACGCCGTCTGCGGCTCGTTTGCCCGCGTCTGCCTGTCTGCCGCTTGCTGTCTGGCTGCTATTTGGCTGCTATCTGCATAGTGTGCAGCACATTTTGGACTTTGCAAGGGTCTATCTGCATAGTGTGCAGCAGCCATGCCCGGTGCAGCTGCCTCACGCGACTCATTTCCGATCTCTTTTTGCCCTTAATGGCCTTGTGACCTGCTGCACAGAACGCAGATAGACGTCTGCACATGGCCGAATGTGCTGCACACTATGCAGATAGGCGTTCAGCCGTGGCCGAGCATGCGCTGCCAGGCATCCAGCCAAGCATCCAGCCGAGCATGCAGCGCGGAGAGCCGAACCGTCCTCACCGCGCATGAGCCTTGCGGAGGCGGCTTGGTCGGCTCATGCGTGTTCAGCATGGCAACCAATCGCCGCGCGCGGCGGCCGGGCACGGTACCATGCTGACTATGACTACAACGAGCAATGCCTCCGCCGAGGCGCTGTGGGATGCGCCGATCGCAGCCGGCCCTCTACACGCCACAGTGACGATTCCCGGCAGCAAATCATTGTCGAACCGTTACCTCATCCTTGCCGCTCTCGGCTCGAAGCCCGTCACGCTGGTGGGACTGTTGCGCTCGCGCGACACGGAACTCATGATGGGTGCGCTGGCCGCGCTGGGCGTGCGTTGCGAGGAGGATCCAGCCAAGCCCACCACGGTCACGGTGACGCCGCCGGCGAGTGGCCGCTTCCACGGCGGCACCGACGTGTACTGCGGTCTGGCCGGCACGGTAATGCGCTTTGTACCCGGTCTGGCATTGCTCGCCGACGGCCCCGTGCGCTTCGACGGCGACGAACAGGCCTATGCCCGTCCCATGAAGCCCGTGCTCGACGGCTTGGAGCAGCTGGGCGCAACGGTGGAATACCACGGGGACATCGGCCGTCTGCCGTTCACGGTTACACCGCCGACGAACACGGCGAAGCCTACGTTCGCCGGCAAGACTGCCGTGGTGTCCATCGACTCGTCCGGTTCCTCGCAGTTCATCTCCGGACTGCTGCTCGTCGGCGCGCGTCTGCCGCATGGCCTCGAGCTGCATCATACGGGGGAGAAGACGCCGAGCCTGCCGCACATCCGCATGACCGTGGCGGACCTCAATGCCGCCGGAGTCCGGGCGGAAGCCGACGAAGCCGCCCGCACATGGCGGGTGAAGGCCGGCGCCGTGCAGTTGCCCGACCGCGTGACGGTGGAGCCCGACCTGTCCAATGCGGCTCCGTTCCTGGGCGCCGCGCTCATTGCCGGGGGAACGGTACGCGTGCCGCACTGGCCGGCCTCCACCACCCAGCCCGGCGGCCTGCTGCCCGGATATCTGGAACGCATGGGGGCTGCGGTGAGCTTCCCGGAAGAGAATGGCATTCGCTACTGCGAGGTGCGCTCGGACGGGCGGATTCACGGCCTTGGCGACTTCGACCTGACTGCGGCGGGGGAGATCGCCCCGTCACTCGCCGCCGTGCTGGTCTTTGCGGATGCGCCCACGTCCATGGTGGGCATCGGGCATCTGCGCGGGCACGAGACCAACCGTCTGGCCGCGCTTGCGGCCGAGATCACGCGCGTGGGAGGCAGCGCCGAGGAGCTGTCGGACGGTCTGCGCATCAGCCCTGTTCCCGCCGGGCAGCTGCACGGCGCGGACATGGAAACCTACGCCGACCATCGTATGGCCACGTTCGCCGCGATGCTGGGGCTCAGAATTCTCGGTATTCGCGTGCGCAACGTCGCCACCACGCGCAAGACCCTGCCTGACTTCACTGGCATGTGGGCCACGCTGCTGGGCCGGTAGTGCCGAAGCGGAAAACAGACTGGAAGACGAGAAAAGGAGTGCGAATTATCATGAGTGCGCACACACTGTACGAAACCCGTTCATACGCCGGCGAACTGGCCGGCAACCCTCATCTGGAGGACCTGGAGCTCACGCTGCGCCTCGCGGATGCGGCCGACGAGATCACCACCGCCCGCTTCGGCGCGCTGGATCTGCACGTGGAAACCAAGCCGGACAACACCCCGGTGAGCGACGCCGACCGGGCCACCGAACGCGCCATCCGGGAGATCCTCGCCAAGGAACGACCCGACGACGCGATCTATGGCGAGGAACTCGGCCGCGAGGCATCCACCGGTCGGCGTTGGATCATCGACCCGATTGACGGCACCAAGAACTATGTGCGCGGCGTGCCGGTGTGGGCCACGCTGATCGGCCTGCAAGAAGGCGACGATCTGGTGGTCGGCGTGGTGTCCGCTCCCTGGCTGCACACCCGCTGGTTCGCCCTCAAGGACGGTGGCGCCTACATGGGCCGCGGCCCCGAGGCCGCCACGCGCATCCACGTTTCGCACGTGGCCCGTGTGGAGGACGCCTCGATGAGCCTGTCGTCGTTGAGCGGATGGAAGGAACGCGGCGACCGTGACAAGGTGATCGCGCTGACCGACCGCATGTGGCGTCTGCGCGGGTTCGGCGACTTCTGGAACTACATGCTCGTGGCGCAGGGTGCAGTGGATGCGGCCGCCGAGCCCGAACTCGATTTGTACGACATGGCCGCGCTCGTGCCGATCGTCACCGAGGCGGGCGGCACGTTCACCGATCTGGACGGCAACCCCGGCCCGTGGGGCGGTTGTGCGCTGGCCAGCAACGGTCTGCTCCACGAGCAGATCCTCAAGGCTCTGTAGATCGGCCGCCGCAGACGATCCGAAACGGGAATCCCCCCGGAACGCTTCATGCATTCCGGGGGGATTCCCGCTATATGACCCTGCGTCAGACCGCCGAATCAGGCCTCGTCAACGGGCTCGACCACGTTGCCGTAGGAGTCCTTGCCGGCCACGGCGATGGCGGCGGACTTGCGGGCGATGGCCAGCTCCTCGTTGGTCGGGTAGACGGCGATGATCACGGAGGAATCCGGGGCGGAGATGATGCGCGGCTCCTTGGAGCGGGTGGCGTTCTTCTCCTCGTCCAGCTTGACGCCGAACGGAGCGAGCTTGTCGCACACCATCTTGCGCACGATGTCGTCGTTCTCGCCCACACCAGCGGTGAAGGTGATCACGTCCACGCCGCCCATCTGAGCGGTGTAGTTGCCGATGTAGCCGACGATGCGGTGCACGTAGACGTCCAGCGCGAGCTTGGCGTCCTCGTTGCCCTCGGCGATCAGGCGGTGGACCTCGCGCATGTCGCCATAGCCGGTCATGCCGGCCAGACCGGACTTCTTGTTGAAGAGGGTGTCCAGCTCGTCCACGTTCATGTGGGCGTTGCGGATCAGGTGGAAGACCACGGCCGGGTCGATGTCGCCGGTGCGGCCGCCCATGACCAGACCCTCGAGCGGGGTGAGGCCCATGGAGGTGTCGACGGGCTTGCCGGAGACCTGCGCGGAGGCGGAGGCGCCGTTGCCGATGTGCAGCACGATCTGCTTGAGGCCCTCGGCCGGCTTGCCGATGAGCTCCGGAACCACGGAGCCGACGAACTCGTGGGAGGTGCCGTGGGCGCCGTAGCGGCGGATGTGGTACTGCTCGGCGATCTGCTTGTTCAGCGCGTAGGTGCTGGCCTCGGCCGGCAGCTGGAAGAAGAAGGAGGAGTCGAAGACGAAGATCTGCGGCACGTCGGGCAGCAGGGCGGTCATGACCTCGGCGCCCTTGGCCTCCGGGCCGTTGTGCAGCGGGGCGAGCACGGCGAGGTCCTTGACCTGACCGATGGTCTTGGCGTTCACCAGAGCCGGCTTCGGGAAGATGGAGCCGCCCTGCACCACGCGGTGGCCGACGGCGACGATGCCAGCCTCGTCCAGGTTCGGGCCGTACTCCTTGAAGAAGCCGAGGACGCGCTTGAGACCCTGCTCGTGATCGTGGATCGGCTCGGTGAGCTCGTGCTTCTCACCCTTGTACTCGTGCTTGTAGTGACCGTCGATCGGTTCGCCGATCTTCTCGACGAGGCCGGAGGCGAGGCCTTCGCCGGACTCGAGGTCCACCAGCTGGTACTTGATCGAGCTGGAACCGGAATTGATGACAAGGACGGTTTTCGCCATTTGGGCTTCCTCCATATGTTGTCTGTTGACGCCGCACAGAGCGGCTTACCAAAATCTAGATTACTCGCTGCTTGCTACAAACGTTGGGAAATGAAGCAAAACAAGGCGCCTCCCGATCGGGGGAAGCGCCTTGTTTCACAGGCTCACTGGGCTTCGATGGCGGTCAGGGCCACGGTGTTGATGATGTCCTGCACGAGGGCGCCACGGGACAGGTCGTTCACCGGCTTGTTGAGGCCCTGCAGCACCGGGCCGACGGCCACGGCGCCGGAGGAGCGCTGGACGGCCTTGTAGCCGATGTTGCCGGCGCACAGGTCCGGGAACACGAACACGTTGACGTGGCCGGCCACGTCGTTGCCCTTGGCCTTGGTGGCGGCTACGACCGGGGACCAGGCGGCGTCGAACTGGATGGAGCCGACGACGGCAAGCTCCGGATCCTGCTCCTTGACGAGCTTGGTGGCCTCCTCGACCAGATCCACGTCCGGGCCCTTGCCGGAGCCGAGGGTGGAGTAGGAGAGCATGCCGACCTTCGGGTCGATGCCGAAGGCCTTTGCCGTCTCGGCGGACTGGATGGCGATCTCGGCGAGCTGCTCGGCGTTCGGGTTGAGGTTGATCGCGCAGTCGGCGAACACGGCCACGTGGTCCTTGAAGCACATGAGGAACGCGCCGGAGACGAGCTTCTGGCCGGGCTTGGTCTTGATGACCTGCAGGGCCGGGCGCACGGTGTTGGCGGTGGAGTGGATGGAGCCGGAGACCAGACCGTCGGCCTTGCCGAGCACCACGAGCATGGTGCCGAAGTAGGACGGATCCTCCAGCTGCTTGCGGGCCTGCTCCGGGGTCATGCCCTTCTTGGCGCGCAGCTCGCACAGCTTCTCGGTCATCGGGGCGAGGACTTCCTCGTCGTCCATGGCCTGGAAGGTAGCCTTGCCGAGGTTCTCGAGGCCCAGCTCCTTGCCGCGGGCCAGGATCTCGTCCTTGTTGCCCACGATGATCAGGTCGACGATGTCACGGGCCAGCAGGTAGTCGGCCGCCTTGATGATGCGGTCCTCGTTGCCTTCCGGCAACACGATGGTCTTCTTGTTGGCCTTGGCCTTGCCCAGCAGGCCGTACTGGAAGGCGTACGGGGTGACGGGCGCAGTGAATTCGGCGTCGAGGGTGTTGAGCACTTCCTCGGCGGGCACGTTCTCCACGAACGCTTCGGCGGCGGCTTCGGCACCGCCCTCGGCGGCCACGTCCACCTTCGGCAGCACCCACACCGGCACGCCGGCGTCGGCCAGCGCTTCCTTGTCCGGGGCGAACTGATCGGCTTCGGCGCCGGTGACGAACACGCCGATCACCTTGGTGCCGGCGGCTTCCACGACGGCGGTGGAGGCCTTGACGGTGGCGGCGACCTGCTCGGGCGTGCGGTCGATGGTGCACACGGCCAGGAACACGGGGGAGGCGAGGTCGGCGGCCACGTCGGCGTTGAAGGCGAAGGCGGCCGGATCGTTCACGGAGGAGCGATCGGTGCCTACCACGACCATGGCCTCGGCGCCGGAGGCGGCGACGGCCTCATGGTACGCGGCGACGATGTCCGCACGGGCACCGGCCTTGTCTTCGCGGGCGCGCTTGGGGCACACGCCCACGGACTGCTCGCGGGTCAGGCCGGCGTTGGCGGCGTCGACGAGCACGTCGGTGAAGGTATCCTTCTTGCACACGGCCGGACGGAACACGCCGGTCTTCTTGGCGGTGGCGAGGGCGTTGACGACGCCAAGGGCGACGACGTTGCGGCCGTTGGCGGCTTCGGGGCTGATGATGGTGACACTGGTAAGACTCACGGGTCTCTCCTGTTCGTAACTATCCAATGACGTGACTGCCTTGTTCACATCCATGTCACATTCTAGTGGGAAATGTGAGAATCGGGAGACGTTTGCCCCGAATTGCCGTACGAGCGAATGTGATGTAGCACACATTACAAAGAGGTCCCCTCCGGGATGATTCCCGAAGGGGACCTCTTGGCACGGAAGCGATCAGATGATCGGCTTCAGACTAGGCGTCAGCGAGCGAAATCACTCGTTGTCGCCGCCGGTCGCGGCGGTGGCGTCGACGGAAGCGGCGTCCTCGCCCTTGACCTCCGGCCACACCCAGTCGGTGTAGTCCGGGTGATCGTAGCCGTTGTCGACCGCGAACTGGAAGGCTTCCAGACGGAAGTCGTTCAGCTTCTTGATCTCGTCG
Organism: Bifidobacterium sp. LH_389; assembly: GCF_056357235.1. NCBI lineage: Bacteria > Bacillati > Actinomycetota > Actinomycetes > Bifidobacteriales > Bifidobacteriaceae > Bifidobacterium > Bifidobacterium sp. LH_389. The sequence continues at coordinate 24,337 of NZ_JBKEVR010000015.1, read as the reverse complement.
GCGTACTTGGCGGCGTCGATGATCTCAAGCGCGGAGGCGGTCAGGCAGTAGCGGTCCATGTCGTTGACGCGAACCATGTCGAACGGCGTGGTGGTGGAGCCCTGCTCCTTGTAGCCGTGGACACGGAAGTTGTCGTGGTTCGGACGGCCGTGGATCAGGCGGTAGATGGAGCCCGGGTACGCGTGGAAGGCGAACAGGACCGGCTTGTCGGCGGAGAAGAGCTTGGTGAACTCCTCGTCGGACAGCGCCTCGTCGTTCTCCTCGGCGTCCTGGATCTTCAGCAGGTCAACGACGTTGACGAACTGGACCTTGAGGCCCATCTTCTGCAGCTTGTCGTTGGCGGCAAGGGCTTCCATGGTCGGCACGTCGCCGCAGGAGGCGATGACGATGTCGGCGTCCTCGGCGTCCTTCGCGTTGGAGGCCCAATCCCAGCGGGCGGCACCCTTCTCGAGCTCGGCGGCGGCCTCGTCGATGGTCTGGTACGTCGCGGCCGGCTGCTTGCCGGAGAAGATGGCGTTGATGCAGTTCTTGGACTTGTAGCAACGCTCGGCGACGGTCAGCAGGGAGTTGGCGTCGGCCGGGAAGTAGATGTTGACCACGTGGTCGTTGTTGAAGTTCTTGTTGAGCAGAATGTCAACGAAGCCCGGGTCCTGGTGCGAGAAGCCGTTGTGGTCCTGGCGCCACACGTGGGAGGAGATCAGGACGTTCAGGCCGGCGATCGGCTTGCGCCACGGGATCTCGCGGACGGTGGCCTCGAGCCACTTGGCGTGCTGGTTGATCATGGAGTCGATCACGTGAGCGAAGGACTCGTAAGTGCTCCAGATGCCGTGGCGGCCGGTGAGCAGGTAGCCCTCGAGGAAGCCTTCCATCTGGTGCTCGGAAAGCTGCTCGACGACCTGGCCGGTGACGGCCATGTGCTCATCGGTGAGCTCGGACAGGTAGCCCGCATCCCACTGCTTGTTGGTGACCTCGTAGGCGGCGGCGAGACGGTTGGAAGCGGTCTCGTCCGGTCCGAAGATGCGGAAGTCGGTGGGGTTCTTGCGGATGATGTCGCGGGTGTAGTAGCCGAGCACGCGGGTGGCCTCGGTGGCGCCCCAGCCGTGGCCGTGATCCTTGATGTCGATCTCGTAGTCACGGATGTCCGGCAGCTCCAGCTCCTTGAGCAGACGGCCGCCGTTGGCGTTCGGGTTCTCGCCGATGCGCAGCTCGCCGGTCGGCATGAAGGCGGTGACCTCGGGGCGGACGGCGCCGTTCTCGTCGAACAGCTCCTCCGGCTTGTAGGACTCCAGCCAGTTCTTGAGGACCTCGAAGTGGGCCTCGGTGTCGCGGGCGGAGGCCAGCGGCACCTGGTGGGCGCGCCAGGAGCCCTCGGTCTTCTTGCCGTCGATGAACTTCGGGCAGGTCCAGCCCTTCGGGGTGCGGAAGATGATCATCGGGTAGAACGGACGGTGCACGTCGTCGGTCTGAGCGGAGGCCTTGATGTCGCAGATCTCGTCGAAGACGGTCTCGAACAGCTCGGCGAAGCGACGGTGGATGGACATGTGGTCCTCATCGTCGAAGCCGGCGACGAACTCGTACGGCTCGTAGCCCATGCCGTGGAAGAACTCGTGGAGCTCTTCGTCGGAGATGCGGGACAGGATGGTCGGGTTGGCGATCTTGTAGCCGTTGAGGTGCAGGATCGGCAGCACGATGCCGTCGGTGCGCGGGTTGACGAGCTTGTTGGACTGCCAGCCGGTGGCCAGCGGGCCGGTCTCGGCCTCGCCGTCGCCGACGATGCAGGGCACGAACAGGCTCGGGTTGTTCATCACGGCGCCGTAGGCGTGGGACAGGGCGTAGCCCAGCTCGCCACCCTCGTGGATGGAGCCCGGGGTCTCCGGAGCGAAGTGGGACGGGATGCCGCCCGGGTAGGAGAACTGGCGGAAGAACTTCTGCAGGCCAGCCTCATCCTTGGTGATGTTCGGGAAGTACTCGGTGTAGGTGCCGTCCAGGTAGGACTGGGAGGTGCCGGCGGGGCCGCCGTGGCCCGGGCCCATGATGAACACGGTGTTCTGGCCGTGGTCCGCGATGAGGCGGTTGATGTGGCCGATCAGGAAGTTCAGGCCGGGGGTGGTGCCCCAGTGGCCGACCAGACGATGCTTGACGTCGTCGCGGGTGAAGGGCTCCTTCATCAGCGGGTTGCTGCGAAGGTAGATCTGACCGATGGAGAGGTAGTTCGCGGCGCGCCAGTACTTATCGACGCCTTCGAGCGCTTCCTCGGAAACCGGAGCGTTGAGCTTCTTCCAAGGGGTGCCAATAACAGGATTCGTCATGTGTACTCCTGTACTCCTGCACATAATGTGCGATTGATTATTTCCGTGTGGCCATGAGTGCTCCGCAGGCTCGGTTGAATCCGCGGTTTTCCCACGTCCAGTCGAGTCTCATGGTAAGGGAAGCTTGCGACTTCTTGGACGGTATTGTTACCGGATGTTAGGTTTTGTGCGTTTCGATTGGAGAGAAAGATTGCCACCGTTTGCCTTGAATTCACTTTCAAATTCGGCTACGTAGTCTGCAAAACGTTGGTATTTGGCCGATTGTTCTGTGTTAGCGCTCACGGTTGCGGAGTCGAAGCGGTTCGATGTCGCAAAAGCGTCCCATCGGCGTGTTGTGCGCTTTTTCATCGGCCTGTCGCTTGTCTGATTGACCGGCCATAATCGACCTATTCCTCAAAAACACCGATATAACCGAACAACCGTAAGGGAGATCATGGCACAGGGACCCGTTCTCGTCGTTGATTTCGGCGCGCAGTACGCCCAACTCATCGCACGCAGGGTGCGTGAGGCGAACGTCTATTCCGAACTCGTACCGCATTCCATGCCGGTCGAGGAAATCCTCGCCAAGGACCCCAAGGCGATCATCCTGTCCGGCGGCCCTGCCTCCGTATTCGAGCCCGGCGCCCCGCGCGTCGACCCGAAGCTGTTCGACGCCGGCGTCCCCGTGCTCGGCATCTGCTACGGCTTCCAAGCCATGGCCTATGCGCTCGGCGCGGACGTGGACAAGGCCGCCCTCGGCGAATACGGCAAGACCGAAACCGTCATCGACCGCGCGGACGGCCTGCTCGCCGGTTCCCCGGCCGAACAGAGCACGTGGATGAGCCACGGCGTGGCCGTCAAGACCGCGCCCGCCGGCTTCGAAATTCTCGCCCACACCGAAGGCGCCCCCGTCGCCGCCATGCAGGACACGTCCCGCAGACTCTACGGCGTGCAGTGGCACCCCGAAGTCAAGCACACCCCGCTCGGCCAGAAGCTCATCGAAACCTTCCTCCACGACTGCGCCGGGCTACCCGACGACTGGAACGCCTCCGGCATCATCGAAGATCAGGTCGCCAAGATCCGCGAGAAGGTCGGCGACGCCGAAGTGATCTGCGGCCTGTCCGGCGGCGTGGACTCCGCCGTCGCCGCCGCCCTCGTGCACCGCGCCATCGGCGACCAGCTCACCTGCGTATTCGTCGACCACGGCCTGCTCAGGAAGGGCGAGGTCGAACAGGTCAAGCACGACTTCGTCAAGGCCACCGGCATCCGCCTCATCACCGTCGACGCGGCCGACGACTTCCTCGACGCTCTCAAGGGCGTCTCCGAACCCGAACGCAAGCGCAAGATCATCGGCGAAAAGTTCATCCGCACCTTCGAAAAGGCCCAGCGTCAGGTCCTCGAGGAAGCCGGCGCCCGCGGCAAGGAAGTCAAGTTCCTCGTGCAGGGCACCCTCTACCCGGATGTCGTCGAATCCGGTGGCGGCGACGGCGCGGCCAACATCAAGAGCCACCACAACGTCGGCGGCCTGCCCAAGGACATCAAGTTCCAGCTCATCGAGCCGCTGCGCACCCTCTTCAAGGATGAGGTCCGCGCCATCGGCACCGAACTCGGCCTTCCCGACGAGATCGTCTGGCGCCAGCCGTTCCCCGGCCCCGGCCTCGGTATCCGCATCGTCGGTGAAATCACCCGCGAACGCCTCGACGTCCTTCGTGAAGCCGACGCCATCGCCCGCGAGGAACTCTCCAAAGCCGGCCTCGACCGCGATATTTGGCAGTGCCCCGTCGTCCTCCTCGCCGACGTCCACTCCGTCGGCGTCCAAGGCGACGAACGCACCTACGGTTCCCCCATCGTCCTTCGCCCCGTCTCCTCCGAAGACGCCATGACCGCCGACTGGTCCCGCGTCCCCTACGACGTCCTCGCCACCATCTCGACGCGCATCACCAATGAGTGCCGCCAGATCAACCGCGTGGTGCTGGATTGCACTTCCAAGCCCCCGGCAACCATCGAATGGGAGTGAATTGAACCGACGGAGCGCCTTCTGCGTTGCGACGGGTTCGACGTACTGTTGTACGCCTTCGCCCGCCGCGCCTTGAAGTCGCACGCGTCGGTTCAATTCACGTGAAATTCGCCTGATGGCGCGTTGGCGGCGTTGCTCCTCGGTCGACGTGCCTTCCGTGAAAATGGATGCGATTCGGGACACGGGAGGGCCTTCCTGCGTCTCAAATCGCATCCATTTTGCGAAGTGGTGGCGATCCGGGACAGAATGGACCTGATTCGTGTCTCGAATCGCCACCAAATGTGCGAGGGATCGGTGCACAGGGGGCCGGGGACGGGCGGCTACGCGGTCTTGAGTCGGTAGCGTTGCGTCGGGTCGTCGTGGAACCGTACCGTGGCCACGCGGCCTTCCTTCAGCAGTTCGCGCAGACCGGACGTGGCGGCCAGCGGCGTCAACTGCAGCTCGCGGATGATCTCCTTGACGCTCATGGCCGAATGCCGCTCCAGCAACGTCATGATCGACTTCGACACATCGCTCGGCGAACTCTTGGCGGCCGTGCGGTGCCGGGTGATCGTCATGGTGAACGTGTTGATGTCGTTGCGCGTGGTCGCCGGCTCTATGCCGTACTCACGCAGGCTTGCCGCAATGCGCTGGTAGCCGTCGCCGCCCTCCGGATTCACGAACCCGCCGCCCGGGTACGGGGTGGATTCGAGCAGGGTGAACAGGAACTGGTTGCGGGTCGAATTGAGCGGAGCGCCGCGCACGGCCTTCGGATTCGCCAGCACGTCATGCGTGACCGTACCGTACAGGCCGCCGGGGTTCACGATCTCGATGCGGTTGGTGAACACGCTCACATGCACCTGCGTACCGCGTGCGTCGGGGGAGTAATCCCGGTGGGTGAGCGCGTTCGCGATCGCCTCGCGCAGCGCCGACGGCGGGTAGTCCGGATGCTTCGCCCCGGTCCATCGCATGAGCGCATTCACCGCGTCGTCGATCATCACCGGAATGGAACCGACCACCGTCTGCGAGGACACCAGCCGTTCGTCGCCGCGGAACACCTCGTCGCGGCCGGTGCCGGGAAACACCGCGATGGCCACGTTGAGCCGCGGATAGTACTTCTGCGGGTAGCGGCCCAACGCCATGAGACCGGCCAGTGTGGGACGCAGCACGCCGCCCACGCCGTCCATCTCGGCATGCGAATCGTCGTGACGCAGCACCTGCAGGTCGAGCAGCGCGTCCGTATCGGTCCGGTCCGCGAACACGTGCGGATGCTGGCCTCGCACCCGTTCCAGCAGTCCGGCAACGAGCTGCGGGTCCAGATCGTCCGGCGTGGCGTCGGGCACGATGTCCAGGTCGTACGTGGGCTGCAGATGCTCCTCGGTCAGGCGATCCACCTCGTAGGAGGTCATATGCCGGTCGCCGTCGCCGGTGCGGATGTACGAACCGCCGTAGGGGCCACGCTCGGTGATGAAGCAGGGCTTGTCGCGCGGAAGCATCTCGTCCACGCGGGCGAACACCAGATTCGCGCCCTCGAACGGGCACGTCACGATCACCGGCCGCACCACCGGCGTCATCTTTTCGCACGCCTGGCTCAGCGCCTCCTGCATGGCGCGCGCGTCGAACTCCGGTACCGGCGTGAAGCCGTTCTTCTCGGAAAGCCCCAGAATGATCCATCCGCCCGAGCCGTTGGAGAACGCAGATAGCGTATCCGTGATGGTGGAGGAGATGCGACGCTTGCATTCCTTGACCTCGCACTGCTGCGTGTCGTTGCCGATCATCCGCATGAGCTCGATGAGCTCGGTCATCTTCGCGGTGTAATCATCGACCATGGCGCCTCCTTAACGACCATCATGCCCTGAAACAACGTTGCGAAGACGTTGCGAGGCATGCAGTTCATCAAGAATTCATGATCGGAGGCGTCCGCGTCACAGGATGCGGTAGGAATTGTCCCGCTGCGTGACGAAGAACCCCAGGCGCCTGAGCTTGCGAGTCAACGAATACAGCACATTGTTCATGATGTCGTGGTAGCCGAAGAACCCCGTGCCGCAGACCGCCTTGCCCAGTTCGTCGAAGGAGAGGAACCGGCCGTCCGCTTCGATGAGTGTTTTCAGCGTGGAGAATTCCCGCGGCGAAAGCGGCAGAGGCTTGCGATTCTCGCCGTAGTAGGCGTGGCCGTCCGCAAGGTTCAGCGTCAGATCACCGTGGATGAGCAGACGGGAGGCATCGACGTTCGACCCCAGCGACGCCACATGGGCGAGCAGTTCCGCATTGGAGAACGGCATGCGCAACGTGGCATCCGGTTTGAGGCCGTCCTCGTCGGAGGGACTCGACTTGCCGTCGGACGAGGATTGGGTGAGCAGCAGAGAGCGGGCCTGCGGGTACTGTGCCATGAGCGTGTCGAACCGTTCGGAGGTCCATCCGCGTGTTGCATCGTCCACGATGACGAGCTCCGGCTCGGTCTCTAATGCCTGCCGTCTCGCCGGTTCCGCGTGTTCGGGATCGGCATCGAGCGCACGCCCGTCCCCGGTCATGAGTGCACAGCCGTATCCGCTCGATTCCAGCGTGCGGCGCACGGCTTGCGACAGCGGGAGATCGTCGGATACGAAGAGCACTTCCATCATGCCCTCCACGCTAGTGCGCCCAGCAGACGCAGCTGCGGATGCCGGCCATGTTGCGCCGAATCAGCGGCACCATGCAGCCGCGCGGGATGGTGCGACCTACGGCAACGGGGTCGCAGCCCGATGTTCGTCGGATTGCGACCCCGTTGGCATGCCGTATGCTCAGTCGGCGTCCGTCACTCGGCGTGCTCGTCGTTCTCTGTCGCATCGGACTGGGAGGCGGCGGCGAGGAAATGCTCTTCGCCGGGCAGCACGGCGTTGAGGATTACGGCCACCACGAACGAGACGGCAATGCAGTTGGACGCGAAGATCGACTGGAACAGTGCGGGGAAGTTCGCGAAGATCGTGCCGACCTCGGTGAAGCCGATGCCGATCGTTAGGCTCAGCGCAGCAATGGTGATGTTGCGCTGCGTGTAGCCGGCCTCGGAGATCATCTGGAAGCCGGAGAGGATGATGTTGCCGAACATCATGATGGTGCAGCCGCCGAGCACCGCCTGCGGCAATGAGTTGAACACCTCGGAGACGGCCGGCACGAAGCTGGCGAGCACGAGGATGAGCCCGCCGGAGAGGATGACCTTGCGGTTGACCACCTTCGTCATGGCCACGAGACCGATGTTCTGCGCGAAGGACGTGAGCGGCAGGCAGCCGAACAGGCCGGACACCGAGGAGATCAGGCCGTCGCCCGCGATGGCGCCCGCAGTTTCCTTCTCGGTGGGCTGGCGGTTGAGACCCACCTTGGTCAGGGCCGCCGTGTCGCCGAGCACCTCCACGGAGGAGACCACGTACAACAGCGCGAAGGAAATGATGGCACCCCAGTCAAACTCGGGAGCGAAGGGCATCAGACGGGGCACGGAGACGATGTTGATGCCCGTGAATCCGGAGAAGTCCACCTTGCCCATGGCGATCGCGACCACGTAGCCCACCACCAGGCCGAACAGTACGGACAGCTGCTTGGCGGTGCCCTTCATGAGCAGCTGGAACGCCAGGCATGCGACCAGCGAGATGAGGCCGAGCGTGAGGTTCTGCCAGCTGCCGAAATCCGCCGCGCCCTGACCGCCGCCGAAGCTGTTGGCACCCACCGAAAGCAGCGAGAATCCGATGGAGGTGACCACGATGGCCGAGACGATCGGCGGCACGAACCGGCGCCACCACTGCGCGGTCAGGCCCAGCAGCACCTCCAGCAGACCGCCGACGAGCACCGCGCCCACCACGGCGCCGTAGCCCTTGTCGGACACGATGGCGATGGCCGCGGCCACGTACGTGAACGAGATGCCCGTGACCATGGGCAGCCGCGAGCCGATGCGCCACACGCCGTACAGCTGCAGGCACGTGCCCAGACCCGCCACAAGCAGGCCGGATTGGATGACCGTGGCGGATTCGGCCGGGCTCATCTTCGCCGCGGCCGCCACCAGGAAGATGGGCGCAAGGTTGGCCACGAACATGGCCATGACGTGCTGCAGTCCGAAGGGGATGCCCTTCCAGAAGGATACGGGTGCGTCGAGGCTGCTCAGCGCTTCGAAGGATACGGATGCGGATTTGGCCTTGCCGGTCTTCTTCTCGCTCATGATGGGTTGGATTCCTCTCTTCTCTTTCTCTCTGAATCGGTGCTGTGGCTGGCGCCCGTTCAGTGGCGGAACGTGATCTGGCCGGTCTCGGGATCCATCGCGTCCACGATCGCCAGCGAATCGACGTCGTAGCCCTCCTCGCGCAGCAGACGGCCGCCGTCCTGGAAGCCCTTTTCCACGGCGATGCCGATGCCTTCGATTACCGCGCCTGCCGAATGGCACAGCGAGATGAGCCCCTGCATGGCCTTGCCGTTGGCGAGGAAGTCGTCGATGAGCAGCACGTGGTCGCCGGCGTTGAGGTACTTCTTGGAGACGATGACCGGGAATTCCTTGCGCTTGGTGAACGAGTAGACCGTGGTGGAGTACTGGTCGCCGTCGAGGTTGATGGACTGCGCCTTCTTGGCGAACACGACGGGCACGTCGCCGAAGTGGCGGGCCGCGAGGCAGGCGATGCCGATGCCGGACGCCTCGATGGTGAGGATCTTGTCGATCCGCTTGCCGGCGAAATGCTCCGCCCACGCGGCTCCCATGCGGTCGAACAGCGATACGTCGCACTGGTGGTTGAGGAAGGCGTCCACCTTGAGCACGTTGCCGGGCTTGACGGTCCCGTCCTTGGCGATGCGCTCCTCAAGTTCCTGCATAGACATATGACACAGCCCCCTTGCGTAAAGGTCGATGGTTGGCTTATGGATGATCGACCAACTTACCACCGGCGGCGGAAGAGGAACGCCGACCGTCAACCTCGGCCGCTATGATGTGACGGCGCCTTCGACGGCGATCACGGACAACACTGACAGGCAGGGGGCGGACGACCATGGCTCAGGATCGGGACATCATCGCGCGCGGCGCGCAGGAACTCGTGGGGGACCTGAACCCGCAGCAGTCCGAGGCCGTGCAGTACCGCGGACAGGCGCTGCTCATCGGCGCGGGCGCAGGCTCCGGCAAGACCCGCGTGCTCACCCGCCGCATCGCATGGATCCTCAGCCAGTTCGGCGCGTGGCCCAGTCAGGTGCTGGCCATCACGTTCACCAACAAGGCGGCGGCGGAGATGCGCGAGCGACTGGCCGCGCTGATCGGCCCGGTGGCCGAACGCATGTGGGTCTCCACGTTCCACTCGGCGTGCGTGCGGATCCTCAGGCGCGACGGCAAGGCGATCGGCCTCAACTCCGGATTCTCCATCTACGACACGGCCGACTGCGAACGGCTCGTCAAGCTCATCGGCGCCGATCTGAACGTGGACCTCAAGCGCTATACCCCGCGCACCATCCTCGGACGCATCTCCGACTTCAAGAACAACCTCACGGACTGGCGCACGCAGCTCGCCGCCTACGCGGCCGACTACAAGCCGGGCCAGCGCGGCTACCAGCTCGGGCGCCTCGGCAACGTGGAGGAGCTCTACGCCGTCATGTACGCCGAATACCAGCACCGGCTCGCGCTCGCCAACGCCGTGGACTTCGACGACCTCATCATGCGCACGGTGGAGCTGCTGCGTACGCAGCCCGCCGTAGCCGACTACTACCGGCACAAGTTCCGCTTCATTCTGGTGGACGAGTACCAGGACACCAACCACGCCCAGTACGTGCTCGTGCGCGAGCTGGCGGGCGTGGACATGGATCCGCAGGACGCCGCGCGCCTCGGCATCCCCGGGCCTGCGTGGGTGACCGTGGTGGGCGACTCCGACCAGTCGATCTACGCGTTCCGCGGCGCGGACATCCGCAACATCCAGGACTTCGAGAAGGACTTCCCGAACGCCAGCACCATCATGCTCGAGCAGAACTACCGCTCCACGCAGACCATCCTCGACGCGGCGAACGCCGTGATCTCCCACAACGAGGGCCGCAAGCCCAAGAAGTTGTGGACCGCGCTCGGCAAGGGGGAGCCGATCGTGGGGTACGCGGCGGACAACGCGCAGCAGGAGGCGCAGTGGATCGCCACGGAGATCGCGCGCCTGCACGGCGAGGAGGGCATCGCCTACGCGGACATGGCGATCATGTACCGCGCCAACGCGCAGTCGCGCTCGCTCGAGGAGGCACTCATCAACGCCGGTCTGCCCTACCAGCTCGTGGGCGGCACCAAGTTCTACGAGCGGCGCGAGGTGAAGGACGCCATGGCGTACCTGCAGGCCATCGTGAACCCGGCGGACAGCGTGAACATGCGGCGCATCCTCAACGTGCCCAAGCGTGGGCTCGGCGCGCGTGCCGAGGCGCTCGTGGCCGGGTATGCGGACGAGAACGGCACGGGATTCTGGGACGGGATCGCGAATCTGGAGAAGATCTACGACATGCCCACGCGTACCGCGACCAAGCTGAAGGAGTTCCGCGAACTGATGACCGGACTGTCGCAGTTCGCCGCGGACCATCAAAGCAAGCCCAGCGAGGTGGTGGCCGAGGTGCTGTCCCGCTCCGGACTGCTTGAGGAGCTGCAGCGCAGCGAGGACCCGCAGGACGCCTCGCGCGTGGAGAACCTTTCGCAGCTGCAGTCCGTGGCCGCCGAGTTCGAGCAGAACACGCCGGACGCCACGCTCGCCGGCTTCCTCGAGACCACGGCGCTCGTGGCCGATTCCGACCAGCTGCCCGGCGAGGGGGAGGACTCGGGCAAGGTCACGCTCATGACGTTGCATACCGCCAAGGGTCTGGAATACCCCGTGGTGTTCCTCACGGGCATGGAGCAGGGCACGTTCCCGCATTCGCGTTCCCTCGAGGACACTACGGAGCTGGCGGAGGAGCGCCGTCTGGCGTATGTGGGCATCACGCGTGCCAAGCGCAGGCTGTACGTGACCCGTGCGGCCGTGCGCGCCCAGTGGGGGCAGGCCGCGGAGATGATGCCCAGCCAGTTCCTCGACGAGATTCCGGACGAGCTCATCGACTGGAAGCGCCGGGAGACCAGCGCGGAGCGGCTGCGCGGCGGGGCGGACGACGACGATTTCGGCGGATTCGAGGCCGGGGACGACGATTTCGGCGGGTTCTCGTTCGGCGGTTCGTCCACCTACGGCGGCGGATCCTCGTACGGACGCTCGTATGGCGGTTCGGGCTCCTACGGGTCCCGTTCGCGTTCGGGCGGTTCGTCCTCGCGTGGCGGATTGTCGCGTGGCGGATCGTCCTACGGCAGTGGTGCGTACGGGCGTACGTACGGATCGGGGTCGTCGTACGGGGGCGGTTCCGGCTCTTCGTATGGATCGGGATCGCGTGGCTCCAATGCGTACGGTCGTACACGTGGCGGCAGGGTGACCACCAGGCGCGTGGCCCCGAAGAGCTCCGGAACGGCGGCTGGCTCGTCCTCGGCGGCACGGCCGGCCTCCTCCCTCGCCAAGGACAACCAGCTCAACATCGCCGACTTCGCCGTGGGCGACAAGGTGCTGCACGACCAGTACGGCCTCGGCGTGGTGCAGGACACGCAGGACAAGGGACGCAACTCGGTCATCACCGTCGACTTCGGCTCGCAGGGCGTCAAGCGGCTCATGCTGCGTCTTGCCCCTATCGAGAAGCTGTGAGCTTCTCGATAGGGGCCCTCGCCGCCGTGGTGGCGGCTCGCCTCGCCTACGGAGGGTCCACTGGACCCTCCGCTTGACGGTTCGGCTATCGAGAAGCTGTGAGCTTGTCAAGTAGGGCCCTCGCCGCCGTGGTGGCGGCTCGCCTCGCCTACGGAGGGTCCACTGGACCCTCCGCTTGACGGTTCGGCTATCGAGAAGCTGTGAGAGGGTCCGTGAGTATGGGTGTGGCGTTTGGTCCACGGGGCGTGTATATAATGTTTTCTTGGTGTCTGCCGACCGGCAGCACTTATCTGGAGTCTTAGCCCATCAACGGGTCGGAGGCGATGTTCCGCTTGCGGAACGGAGCCGCTCGTGCGTGCGCACGGTGAAGCGTTGGGGAGGCCGACTCAGCGTCGGGCGCAGGCTCGACGTTCCGTTCAGATAACGACAGAATACAGAAAAGGTTCAAAGAACATGACCAATGTTCAGCGTTCCCGCCGTCAGGTGCGCCTTTCCCGCGCCCTCGGCATCGCTCTGACCCCGAAGGCCCAGCGCATCTTCGAGAAGCGCCCGTACGCCCCCGGCGAGCACGGCCGCGACCGTCGTCGCACCGAATCCGATTACGCGGTCCGTCTGCGCGAGAAGCAGCGTCTGCGCGCCCAGTACGGCCTCTCCGAGAAGCAGATGCGTGCCGCCTACGAGTTCGGTACCCACACGCCCGGCCAGACCGGCAACGCCATGCTGATCAACCTCGAGACCCGTCTCGACAACCTGGTCCTGCGTGCCGGCTTCGCCCGCACCACCGCTCAGGCCCGTCAGTTCGTGGTGCACCGTCACATCCTCGTCGACGGCAACATCGTGGATCGTCCGTCCTACCGCGTCAAGCCCGGCCAGACCATTCAGGTGAAGGCCAAGAGCCAGACCATGGTGCCGTTCCAGATCGCCGCCGAAGGCGTGCATCGCGATGTACTGCCCGCGGTTCCCGGCTACCTCGACGTGAACCTGGCCTCCCTGAAGGCCACCCTCACCCGCAAGCCGGAGGTCGAGCAGATCCCGGTGCAGGTCAACATCCAGTACGTCGTCGAGTTCTACGCTCGCTGATCTGGATCCCCATTTAGGACATACCGAAGTCGCCCCCGCAGCCATCAGGTTGCGGGGGCGACTTCGTTGACCTTCGGCGCCGAGGGAGCTCGCGCGTCAGTCGCCGATGATCGAAGAGACCGCGCCGGAGACGATCGCCATGATGAGCGAGCCGAGCACCGACCACCAGAAGCCGTCGATGGTGACGCCCACGCCGAACACGCTCACCGCCAGCCACGAGGCGAGGCGCATGAACAGCCAGTTGAGCACCAGCGCGAAGATGCCGAACGTGAGGATGGTCAGCGGCAGGGACATGAGCTTGACCACGGGTTTGATGGAGGCGTCCAGCAGGGCCATGAACAGCGAGAACGCCAGCACGCCCCAGATCGCCGGCTCTCCGACCGGCTGCATTCCTGGCAGCAGCCATACCATCACGCCGGCGGCGACGGCCAGCGTGAGCCAACGGGAAATGAAACCACTCATGCCACCATTATCGCAGGTTCGGCGCAAGGTTTGAGAAAATCGGCACGCGACGCCATAATCGAACCATGATCCTTCATCTGCACCTCGTCCGCCACGGGCAGACGTACTTCAACCGCTACAACCGCCTGCAGGGCTGGTCCAACTCGCCGCTGACCGAATCCGGCATCGCCGACGCCGCCAAGGCGGGGGAGAAGCTCAAGGGGCTGGACTTCGCCGCCGCATACTGCTCGGACACCACGCGCGCGCAGCAGACCGCCGAGCGCATCCTCGACATCAACGAGCGGTCCGGACACGCCCGGCCGGCCCTCGTGGCGGACATGCACTTCCGCGAGCAGTTCTACGGCTACTACGAAGGCCTGGACATGGCGATGGCATGGTACGCGGCGGGCGCACCCCACGGCGTGAAGACGTACAACCAGATCGTGGAGCGCTTCGGGTTGGCCGCGAGCCGCGATTTCCTCAAGGAGGCGGATCCGTTCCACGACGCCGAATCCGACGCCGAATACTGGACCCGTGTGGAGGGCGCGTTCGCCCTGATCGCCGCCAATCCGAACCTGAAGGACGGCGACGACGTGCTCCAGATCTCCCATGGCAATACGCTGCTGAGCCTTGCGCACCGGTTCGGGGGACCGGATCTGGACCTGAGCGAACGGCCGGCCAACGGGTCGGTCACCGTGCTCGACTTCGACACCGCCAAGCCGTTCGGGCACGCGGTCACCGTCGTCTCCTACAACCGTTAGCGCCTTCCCCGCGTCACAGGCTGGCCACAGGAACCCAGCCGCCACGGTCTGGGCCATTGTCTAGGCTTGTGCGGGTATTGTGCGTGCCGGGGCGGCCGAATGTCGCGGCATGCCACGCAACGAAAAGAGGTACAGGATGGATGTGGGACAGATCGCCGGTCTGATCGCGGCCATCGCGTTCGCCGTGCTCGCGGGTTTTCTCATTTACCCGCTGATCCGTCTGGGCAAACTGTTCGATCAGATCGCCGAAACGGTCAAGGACACGGGGAACCACGCCCTGCCCGCGCTTGACGAATCCGTCACCACGGTCAAGCAGGTCAACCGCTCGCTCGAGGACGTCAACAAGATCTCCGCCGCCGCGTCCACCACCGCCACCAACGTCGGCGCGCTGACGGACCTGTACGGTTCGTTCCTCGGCAAACCGGTCATCAAGGCGCAGGCGGTCATCTACGCCGTCAAGACCACGGTCCGTTCCTTTCTTGACAAGCGCGCCGGCGCCGACGGAACCGAACACGGCAGGCACGCCGAGACCCCGGCCAAGGAGGACTGATGCTCAAGCGACTCTTCTGGATCGGCGTGGGCGTGACCGCAGGCTTGGTGCTGGCCGCCAAGGCGCAGGCCTATGTCAAGGCGCACACCCCCGACGCCGCACGGCAGTTCGTGCTCGGCCCCGATCAGGACAACGTCACCGTCCGCACGCTTGCGGCCCTGTGGGAGGACTTCAACCGTGCCCGCGAGGCCCGCGAAGCCGAACTGACCGGACGGTACCTGACCGAGCGGTAGGCCCGTCCAAGGGCGCGCATGGACGCCCGAAACCCGCGATGTTCCATGCCTCAGGTTTTCCACCAAAACAATCAAGGAGTCTTCAAGTTGCGCACGTCTGAAATCGCCAAGCGCTATCTGGACTATTTCGCGAAGCAGGACCATCTCGTGGTGCCGTCCGCCTCGCTGATCTCGCCCAACCCCACCACCCTGTTCACCATCGCCGGCATGGTGCCGTTCATCCCGTACCTCATGGGCGAACAGACCCCGCCGAAGCACCGCATGGCATCCAACCAGAAGTGCGTGCGTACGCTGGACATCGACGAGGTGGGCAAGACCACCCGCCACGGCACCTTCTTCCAGATGCTCGGCAACTTCTCCTTCGGCGATTACTTCAAGGAGGAGGCCATCCACTACGCGTGGGAGCTGCTCACCACCCCGCAAAGCGAGGGCGGCTATGGCTTCGACCCGGAGAAGCTGTGGATGACCACCTTCACCGACGACGAGGAAGCCCGTTCGATGTGGAAGAACGAGGGCGTGGACCCCGAGCACATCCAGATCATGGGCATGGAGGACAACTTCTGGACCACCGGCGGCCCCGGCCCCGGCGGCCCCTGCTCCGAGATCTACGTGGACCGCGGCCCCGAGTATGGCGTCGAGGGCGGTCCGATCGCGGACGAGAACCGCTACATCGAGATCTGGGACCTTGTGTTCGAGAACTACGAGGTGGACAACGTCAAGTCGAAGACCGACCTGCACATCGTGGGCGAGCTCGAGCACAAGAACATCGATACCGGCGCCGGTCTGGAACGCCTCGCGTACCTGATGCAAGGCAAGCAGAACATCTACGAGACCGACGAGGTCTTCCCGGTCATCGAGGCGGCCGAACGCCTCTCCGGCCTTAGGTACGGCAGCGACGAGGCGGCCGACGTGAAGTTCCGCGTCGTGGCCGACCATGTGCGTTCCGCCCTCATGATCATGTCCGACGGCGTGCGTCCGAGCAACGTCGGCCGCGGCTACGTGCTGCGCCGCCTGCTGCGCCGCACCGTGCAGGCCATGCGCGTGCTCGGCGTGACCGATCCGGTCATCCCCGAGCTGCTGCCGGTCTCCAAGGAGGCCATGGCCGCCAGCTATCCGGAGCTCAACGACACGTTCCATGACGTGTCCGAGGCCGCCTACGGCGAGGAGGACGCGTTCCGCCGCACGCTGGAGAACGGCATCCAGATTCTCGACGTGGCCGTCAAGAAGGCCAAGGAGACCAAGGATCCGGTCGTTTCCGGCACCGACGCCTTCACCCTGCACGACACCTACGGCTTCCCGATCGAGCTGACCCTCGAGATGGCCGCCGACCAGGGCGTCAAGGTGGACGAGGCGAAGTTCCGCGAGCTCATGAACGAGCAGAAGTCCCGCGCCCGCGCCGACGCGCTCAAGAAGCGCCACAACGTGGACCTCAACGTGTACGACGACTTCAAGAAGACGCTCGCCAAGCCGATCGATTTCCTGGGCTACACCGACATGTCCGCCCGCGCCCGCGTGATCGGCATCATGCAGGAAGGCAAGGGTTCCGTGCCGGCCGCGACCGGTCCGGCGTCCGTGGAGGTCATCCTGGACCGCACCCCGTTCTACGCGGAAGCGGGCGGCCAGCTCGCCGATCAGGGCGAGATCCTCTCCGACGACGGTGCGGTGCTCGAGGTGGACGATGTGCAGAAGCCCATCAAGGACCTCATCGTCCACCAGTGCCGCCTGACCGAAGGCACCCTGGTGGTGGGCGCGGAAGTCAACGCGAACATCGATCTGGACCGCCGTGGCGCCATCGCCCGCTCGCACACCGCCACGCACATGGTGCACAAGGCGCTGCGCGAGGAGCTCGGTCCGCAGGCTACCCAGCGCGGCTCCGAGGACGCTCCGAACCGTCTGCGCTTCGACTTCCAGTGGTCCAGCGCCCCCAGCAAGGACGCCATGAACGCCGTCGAGGCGCGCGTCAACGACCGTCTGCGCGACAACCTCGCCGTCACCACCCGCGAAATGAAGTTCGACGACGCCATCGCCCTCGGTGCCATGCATCTGTTCGGCGAGAAGTACGGCGACATCGTGCGCGTGGTCTCCATCGGCGAGGATGGCTGGAGCCGCGAGCTGTGCGGCGGCACCCATGTGGATCACGTGGGCAAGATCGGTGCCATCAACATCATGTCCGAGGCCTCCATCGGCTCCGGCGTGCGCCGTGTGGACGCCGTGGTCGGTCAGGGCGCCTACGAGTTCAACGCCCGCGAGCACGCGCTCGTCTCCCAGCTGTCCGACAAGCTCAACGCCCGCCCGGACGAGCTGGCCGAACGCATCTCCACCCTGCTGGCCAAGCTCAAGGAATCCGACCGCAAGCTCGCCGCCATGTACGAAGGTCAGCTTGCCGCATCCATCCCGCAGCTCGTGGCCGACGCCAAGGCGTCCGCCGCCCCGGTGAAGGTGGCTGCGAAGAACGTGGGCAACTTCGGCTCCTTCGACGCGCTACGCAAGGCCGTCACCGACGTGCGCGCCCAGCTCGGCGATGAGTCCCCGGTGGTCGTTGCCCTCGCCGGCGTGAACGAGGACGGCAAGCCCATGGTGGTGGCCGCCACCAACGCCGCCGCGCGCAAGAACGGCATCAAGGCGGGCGATCTGGTCCGCGGCGCCTCCAAGATCCTCGGCGGTGGCGGCGGCGGCAAGCCGGACTTCGCGCAGGGCGGCGGTCAGGACGCCGCGAAGATCGATCAGGCCCTGACGGCGCTGGTCAACGAGGCGCAGAGGGGCTGATCGCCGCGTGAAAGCGGTATGGCTCGGCGTAGACCTTGGTGATGCCCGGGTCGGACTCGCACTGTCCGACCCGGAGCTCACCTTGGCTCACCCCGCAGGCAACATCGAAGCCTGGGGGGATTCCTTTCACACCATCGACGATGTGATCGACGTCATCGAGGACGAGCACGTGACGCACGTCGTAGTGGGACTTCCGTTGCAGCTCGACGGCACGGAAGGCAAAAGCGCGAAGAAGGCACGCCGATGGGCGGCCAATCTGACCAAGCGGATGGAATCGGCTGCACAGGACGATATCGAACGGCGATTTGTCGACATACAGGTTCCCACGGTATCGTTGCAGGATGAACGATTGACGACCGTGAGCGCGCATCACCAACTCGCGGATGCAGGCATGTCGTCCCGGCGCCACAGGCCTCGCGTCGACCAGCAGTCCGCGGTGAACATCCTGCAGTCGGCGCTCGATCGGCGCATGAATGGCGTTATGCCGCTCTAGACGTCAAACGATGCAATCGCTGGTGGAATGACCGCTGAATGAACCCGAATGAAGGAGTGGACGGTGTCTGACGATTTGCGCGATTTCTTCGACGAGAACACGCAATGGGTGGATCAGGACGGCAATCCCGTGCCGGATGCCGCTGCTTCCGCATCCTTGCCCGGTGCTTCGCCCGCGGACGGTACATCGGGCGGCACCTCGGCCGAACCGTCCGCGCGCAGGCTGCCGCCGCCCCCCGCCCCTCCCAAGTCACGCAGGGACATGCGGCGCAAACGGCAGATTGCCAAGCGGCGTGGCGCGATGAAGGCGGCCATCGTCGCCCTGGCCGTGGTGCTCGTACTGGTGTGCGCGGGAACGGTGTTCTCTCTCGTGCGCGCCAACATCGGCCGGTTCGGTTCCTCCGTCACTCGCAGCGTTCTCGAGGACTACATGGGTCCCGGCGAAGGAAGCGTGGAATTCACCGTGGAACAGGGCGAATCGTCCTCCCAGATCGCGGCCAAGCTCGAGGAAGCCGGCGTGGTGAAATCCGCCGGCGCATTCACCCAAGCGGTGGCGAACGCCGGCACGCCCGCACTGTACCCCGGCACGTTCTCTCTGCAGCTCAAGATGCGGGCTGCGGACGTGGTCGCCATCCTGTCCGACAACTCCAAGGCCGGAGGCTTCCTGGAGGTCAAGGCCGGCGAACGCGCCTCCGACGTCATCGCCAATGCAGCGAAGCTGTCCGGCATCGACGCGGGCGAATTCCAAAAGATCGTGGACGCCAAGGGCACGGGCATCCTGCCCGCGGAGGCCGGCGGCAGCTTCGAGGGCTGGTTCGAGCCGGGCGCCTACAACGTCAAGGGGCAGACCGACGCGTCGGCCGTGCTCAAGGCCATGGTGGACAAGCGCATCGCCAAGCTCGACTCGCTCAAGGTGCCGACCGGCCAGGACCGCGAACGTATTCTCATCATTGCGTCCATCGCGGAATCCGAGGTCAACAGGGCCGAATACTACGGCAAGGTCTCGCGAGTGATCCTCAATCGACTGGACAAGGGCATGACCCTGGGCATGGACACCACCGTGGCCTACGGGCTCGGCATCCAGGCCAGCCAGCTCACCAACGCGCAGCTCAACGACGCCTCGAACCGCTACAACACGCGCGTGAACAGGGGACTGACGCCCACGCCGATCAGCAATCCGGGGGACAACGCCATCCAGGCGGCCATGAACCCCGAGCAGGGCGATTGGCTGTTCTTCGTGACCACGAACCTCTCCACCGGGGAGACCAAGTTCACCACCGGTTCCGAATCGGACCAGCACGCGCAGTTCGAGCAGTACGTGCAGGAGTACAAGACCAATAATCCCGGCGCCAACTGACAGGCGGACGGGGCGGATTCCTACAGACCCTACAGATAGGACAGCGCGACCGCGATGACGGCCGCCAGTACGATCACCGGTACGAAGGGCACGTCACGGTGCCCGAACCGTCGCCCCAGACCGATCGCCGCCAGTCCCAATGCGCCCATGGCCAGCCACCAGTACAGTACGGCGAGCCATCCGGCCGCACCGACGGCCAGCCCCACCATGAGCGTGGCGGTCACATCGCCGAATCCCAACGCGCCGGGCACCACGAGACTGAGCAGCAGCTGCAGCAGGGCGGCACCGAGGGAGATCACCACGGCGATCATCACGGTGAACAGCTGGTTGGCCAATACCGCCCAGACCATCAGCGCGAGGAGTTGCGCCGCATAGCCGGCGGCGATCCACGCACGGGGTACGCGCCGCGACCGCACGTCGCTCACGCACACCGCAACTCCACATAGCAGACTCGGCAGCAGCACCAGACAGGACATACGGGTATCATATGCCGAAGTTGTACGACCGATGGAGAGGAGTTCGCATGTTGCGCTGGCAGACGGCAGGAGAGTCCCACGGCGAGGCGCTGGTGGCCATGATCGAGGGGTTGCCTGCAGGCGTGGGCATCACCACGCAGGAGATCGTGGACGCGTTGGCTCGCCGGCGTCTGGGATACGGCCGTGGGGCGCGCATGAAGTTCGAGCAGGACAAGGTGCGCCTGCTCACCGGCGTGCGCCACGGCAGGACGCTCGGCTCCCCGGTCGCCATCGAGATCGCCAACACCGAATGGCCCAAGTGGACCGAGGTCATGTCCGCCGATCCGCTCGACCACGAACTGCCCGCCGAGGGCCGCAACGCCCCGCTGAGCCGCCCGCGCCCCGGTCACGCCGATCTCACCGGCATGCGCAAGTACGGCTTCACCGACGCCCGTCCCGTCCTCGAGCGCTCCAGCGCCCGCGAAACGGCATCCCGCGTGGCACTGGGCGCCGTGGCGAAGAACTTCCTCGAGCAGGCGCTCGGCGTGCGTACGGTGGCCCACGTGGTGTCCATCGGCGGCGTGGGTGTGGATGAGGACGCCCTGCTGCCCACGCCGGACGATCTGGCCGCGCTCGACGCCTCCCCGGTGCGCACGCTGGACAAGGCCGCCGAGGCGCGCATGATGGAGCGCATCGACGAAGCCAAGGCCGCGGGCGATACGCTCGGCGGTGTGATCGAGGTCATCGCCTACAACGTGCCTGCGGGACTGGGCACCTACGTGGAATCCGACCGTAGGCTTGACGCCGCCTTGGCCTCCGCGTTCATGGGCATCCAGGCCATCAAGGGCGTGGAGATCGGCGACGGCTTCCAGGAGGCCATGCGCCCCGGCAGCCGGGCGCAGGACGAAATCGTGGTGAACGCGGACGGCCGCATCAGCCGTCTGTCCAACCGCGCCGGCGGCCTCGAGGGATCCATGTCCAACGGCCAGCCGATCCGCGTGCGCGCCGCCATGAAGCCCATCTCCTCGCTGCCGCGCGCCCTGAAGACCGTGGACGTGCTCACCGGTGAGGCCTCGACCGCCATCAACCAGCGTTCCGACGCCACCGCCGTGCCCGCCGCCGCCGTGGTTGGCGAGGCCATGATGCGTCTGGTGCTCGCCCAGTTCGCGCTTGAGAAGTTCGGTGGCGACTCATTGGAGGAGACCCGCCGCAACGCCGAGGCGTACGTGGCCTCGTGGCCCGAGCACCTGCGTTGAACGGAGGGTTGGACAGCGTGACGCAGCGAGGAAACGTGAATGCGGGCGTGCGACCGAAGGTCGTGATCATCGGCATGCCGGGCGCCGGCAAGACGCGCATCGGCAGGGAGACGGCGGGCATGCTCGACCTGCCGTTCGCCGATTCGGACATCGAGATCGAACACGAAGTGGGCATGCGCATCCCCGAGTATTTCGAGGAATACGGCGAACGGGCGTTCCGCGAGGTGGAATGCCGGGTGATCGGCGAGCTCATCGACTCGTTCACCGGCATTCTGGCCCTTGGCGGGGGAGCCCCCATGTTCGAGGCGACGCATGATCTGCTGGAACGCTACATTGCGGACGGCGGCGAGGTGATCTACCTCGAGGCGGATCCGGGCGAGGCCATGGAACGCGCCCGCCGCGCCGGGGGAAGACCCATGCTCGCCGGCGATTCCGACAAGCGATGGATGAGCCTGTTCAAACAGCGCGACCCGGTGTTCGCCGCACTGGCGACGAGTCGCGTGACGACGCGCGGATTCACCCCCGCGGGGGCGGCGAGAAAGCTGGTGGACATGATCAACGAACGCAAGGTGCACGTGGACGGCAAGGGCATCGAACCCTACGACGTGACGATCGGCGAGGGCGCGATGAACCACCTCGCCGACGTGCTGGGCGGCAAGCCGGTACGCGTGGCGCTCATCCACACCGCTCCGGTCCAGCGCCATTCCGACCGTGCGCGCACGCTGCTGCGGCAGGCCGGCTATCAGGTGAGCGACATCGTCATCCCCGACGCCGAGCGCGGCAAAACCATCGATGTGGCCAACGGCATCTGGCAGCGGCTCGGAGAGGAGGGCTTCACCCGTTCCGACGCGATCGTGGGCCTGGGCGGGGGAGCGGCGACCGATCTCGCCGGGTTCGTGGCCGCCACATGGATGCGCGGCATCCGCTACGTCAACTGCCCGACCTCCCTGCTGGCCATGGTCGACGCCTCCACCGGCGGCAAGACCGGCATCAACACGCCGCAGGGCAAGAACCTCGTCGGCTCGTTCTACACGCCCGCCGGTGTGCTCGCGGACCTCAGGACCCTGGGATCGCTGCCCAACGACATCTTCACCGAGGGGCTGGGCGAGGTGGCGAAGTCCGGGTTCATCCGCGACCAGGCCATCCTGAGCATCCTCGAGGTGCATGCGGATGAACTGCGCGGCTTCGACGGGGCTTCGTTCGGTTCCGGGGCCGGAGCCGATTCCGCCGCCGGTGCCGGGTCTTCGTCCGGGTCCGGCGATCTGGAGGACATCGTGGCCCAGCTCATCGAACGCACGGTGAGCGTCAAGGCCTACCACGTCTCCGCGGATCTCAAGGAGGCCGGACTGCGTGAGTTCCTCAACTACGGGCACACGCTGGGGCACGCGATCGAGAAGCTCGAACACTTCCGCTGGCGCCATGGCAACGCGGTGGCCGTCGGCATGGTGTACGCCGCCGAGCTCGCGCACCTCGTGGGGTACATCGACGAGGATCTGGTGGCCTATCACCGTTCGCTGCTCGCCTCGCTGGGACTGCCCACCTCCTGGAACGGCGGTTCCTTCGAGGACGTGCTCGCGCTCATGCACCGCGACAAGAAGGCGCGCGGCAACACCCTGCGTTTCGTGGTGCTCAAGGGCATTGGCCAGCCGGTGCATCTGGACGATCCGCCCGCGGACGCCGTCGAGGAGGCATTCCGGCGCATCAGCCGATGATCTGCTCAACTGCTCCGCACTGTCCGCTATCCCTCAAACGCAAGGAGATACCCATCATGGTCACCGTCATCGTTGTCAACGGACCGAACCTCGGACGCCTCGGCGTACGCCAGCCCGACGTCTACGGGCGTCAGGATCTGGAGACCCTGCGCCGTCTGTGCGCCGAGTGGGGCGCCGAGCTCGGACTCGACGTGGATGTGCGTCAGACCGACGACGAAGCGGAGATGGTGCGGTGGATGCATCGTGCCGCCGACGAGAAGACCCCCGTCGTCATGAACCCGGCCGCGTTCACCCATTACTCGTACGCTCTGGCCGACGCCGCGCACATGGTCGGCGACGCCGGTCTGCCCCTCATCGAGGTGCACATCTCCAACCCGTCCGCGCGCGACGAGTTCCGCAAGCGCTCGGTCATCAGCCCCGTCGCCACCGGCACCATCACGGGCATGGGCTTCTACGGCTACCGGCTCGCCCTCGAGGCCGTCGCCCATCTGGTCGACGAGCAGGACTGACTGTAATACTGACTGAATAGGGGCGGAGGGAGCGGTACCGTCCACCGACCCCTCACGCAATGTCATGCGGCAGCGGTGCCGGAGACCTCGGCACCCGTATGGTGTCGGTGTTCCTCGCGTCGGCGGCGCGCAGGGAGGCGGGGTTGTCTCTCCTTTTCCCGGATGAGGTGGCGCCCCGTGAACGGGTGATGTTCTGCGAATCGTCGGTGTCCGGTTGTCCGGTAACACGGTAGGCCGGTAGGCCTGTTGCCCGGTAGGTCGGAGGTCTCAGTATTCCGTATCCCGGTAGTCCGTTGTCCCGTTATCCAGTTGTCCGGCAGCCCGCAGTCCGGTAGTCCGATGACCCGTTTGTCCCATAACCCGGTAGCCGAGTAGTCCGATAGTCCGGTAGTCCGGTAGTCCGGTAGCCGAGTAGTCCGTCAGCCTACTATTCCGGCATCCCGCGATGCGTTTTGTAATCTTGTTACAAATATGGTCTCGAGGCGCCGCTTCAAGACCATATTTGTAACAAGATTACAAAAAACGTTGCTGACGGGCGGTTAGCGGCCAGAATTGTAATTTCGTTACAAATATGCTCTCTGAGCGCCGCTACGAGACCATATTCCCGGGTTCTAAATAGAAGCGCAACACCCGCTCTAAGGTTGGAAGTGTTCAAGTCCACAACCGAAGAGAAAGTGTCGCGCTCATGACGAAAGTGTATTCCCACCTGTCGGCCGAGGAAAGAAACCGCATCGACGAGCTAAGGAACCGCGAGGGACTCGGCGTGCG